>CALESR010000060.1 GCA_937907485.1 uncultured Paracoccaceae bacterium
TAAAGCGCGGCCGAGGCGATCATCACCCAGCGGGACGGCACCCCCAGTGCCGCCATCAGGCACAGCGCCGCGAACAGCAGGTTCACCAACCGCGACACAGTGATCGCGGCACTACTCAGTTCAAGAAGCTCAATCATCGGTCTCTCCGAGGGTTGAGCCGGGCCCGGCAATCGTTAAGGTTGCGGTGTCGACAAGGGCAGTGTGCCGGTTCCCTTCAGTGCCGTTCGGTCGGTCTCAGGCGGAAGCACCGGCGGAAACAGGCGGTTCTGATGGCCGAGACGTTTGGCATCCTGTTGGGGCGTGCGATTCGCGAGGCTCGCGAATCAAAAGGCTGGACGCAGCTTGCCTTGGCCGAGCGTGCCTTTGCCGATCCCGCCAAGGAGCGCCGCATTCGCGACTATGAGTCGGGCAAGGTCGCCAACCCGCAGCCAAAGGTCTATGCCGCACTCTGCGACGCGCTGGGACTCAGCCGCGCGCAGATTTCAGCGCTCAAGTCTCAGGCCTCGAACGCCCGTCAGCAGGACAATTCCGAAATCGCCGAGTTGATCGCGCAACTCGGCTCGCTGGAAACCGCGTTCTCCGATCTGCGACGCCTCTCGCGCGACCAACTCGAACTGCTCGCCTCGCGCTTTGGCATCCTCGCGCCGCATGACCGCAGCGATGGCGACCTGCGCGGCCTCCTGACCGACAAAGCCACCGAATACCGCGCGCTCAAGGCGCAGATCGACGCCTTGCTGGCCAAGTTCCCGCAACTGGGCAATGTCGTGGCCGAGGCCCGCGCGCGGCTGGACGACGGCGATACCGAGGGCGTGCACCAGATGGTGCGCGACGCCCGGCGGGTGCTGCACGACGCCCATCTGCGCGAGGGGCTGGAGCAGGACGCCGAACTGGTCGAACTCGACGCCGCCGCGCTGCTGCTCGACAACCGGGTGGACGAGGCCTTTGCCCAACTCACCGCCGCCGCCGACAGCTTCGCCGGAATTGACCCACTGGAACCGGCGCAGCGGCGGGTGACCTATGCGGAGCCCCTGTATCAACACGGGTTGCGGTATGGCGGTCCGGGGCTGGCACCGGCGGCACGGATGCTGCGCGAGGCTTTGGCGCGCACCGACCGGACGGCTCAGCCCCAGCTTTGGGCCTATGCCCAGAACAACCTCGCCAACGCGCTTCAGAAGCAAGGCAGCCGCACCGCCGGGTCGGAGGGCGCAGCGCTGCTGGAGCAAGCGGTCGGTGCCTACCGCGCGGCGCTGGAGGTTTACACCCGACAGGCGCAGCCGCTGCACTGGGCCATGGCCCAAAACAATCTCGCCAATGCGCTGGCGATCCAAGGCATCCGCACCGCCGGGCCGGAGGGTACGGCGTTGCTGGACGGGGCGGTCAAAGCCTATCGGTCTGCGCTGGAGGTGCGCACCCGGCAGGCGCATCCGCTGGACTGGGCCATGACCCAGAACAACCTCGCCAACGCGCTACGGAACCAAGGCATCCGCACCGCCGGACCAAAGGGCGCGGCGTTGCTGGACCAGGCGGTCAAGGCCTACCGGCTTGCGCTGGAGGTTCACACCCGGCAGGCGCATCTGCTGGACTGGGCGATGACGCAGGAGAATCTGGCCCTCGCGCACCAAGTCTTCGCCCGGCACGACACCTGCACCGACGCCATCCCACCGCTGCGCGCGGCGCTGGAGCATGTTAACGCCGCGCTGGAGGTCTTTGACCCCGTCCACCTGCCCTATGACCACGGCACCGCCACCGCCCTGCGCGAGCGCATCCTTGCGGCGCTTAACGCGTAGGGTGGGGCTTCACCCCACCACGCACTGCCGCGACGCCAAAGCCGCCGTCGTCCGGGCGGCGAGTCTTCACCCGAAAACCGTGGGACAATCCTTGCCAAGAGGTTAACGGCTCGCCGTAACCCCTTGAAATCCCTCGCAGCGCCTTATGTCCCACCCGTGGGACAGCCCGGTCACCGGAGCAGCTGGAATCCGGCGCCCAGGATCAGTCCGATCGTTTCGGCGGTCAGAAATCCCGTCACCTCGATGCCCCGGTCGCGTTGAAAGGCGCGGATCGCGCGACGGGCCGGGCGGTCGAGAATGCCGTCCACCGGACCCGGATCGTGCCCCATCCGCGCCAGCCGCCGCTCGACCTGTTCCAGCAGGAAGCCCGGCAGATGCAACGCCTCCTCGGCGGCACGGGCGGCCTCGATCTCCGGGCGGGGCTCGGGTTCGACCACCGGTTCGGACAGCTCCTCGATCCGCGCGCGCGCCGGGTCGACAAAGCCGCCGCGCGGGAAGTCGCGCAGATAGGTTTCATAGGCCGCGATCGTGTCGGCCGCCCGCGCGGTCTCCCAGCCCGCACGGTCGCGCGCCGCCTCGAACTCCGCCAGCCGATCCTGCGCGATCGAGGCGAAGATCCCCTGCGGGAAGCGGTTCAGATAGGCGCGCATCCCGGCCTCGTCGCCGCCCGAGCCGGTGTCGCGCCAGAACGCGCGGTCCTGCCGCTCCAGTTCCAGCGCCCGCGCCCGCGCCTCGGCTTCCAGCTGCGCGGCACGGCGGGCGCCTTGCTGGGCCAGTTCAAAGATCTGGTCGCGGTTCAGGAACCCGGTCTGGATAAAGCGGTTCGCCCCCTGCCACGCCGCCACCGCGCCGCGGGTGCCGCGGCCAAAGATGCCGTCCACCCCGCGCGGATCATAGCCGAGGATCGCCAGATCCCGCTGGATCGCCCGGCGTTCATCGCGGGTCAGGCCGAGGGCCTCTTCGATGCGCTCGGGCGTGTTGAGCAGGCGGTCACGGGCGGCGCGGGCCTGCTCGGCAAAGAGGCCGGCGGGCCAGGCCGCCAGATAGGCGTCGTACCCTTCGAGCGAGTCGGCATCCAGCGCCACACCCCAGGCGGCGCGGTCGGCATCGACGGCGGGCTGGTGGCCGACGGGCAGGAAGGTTTGGAACGGCGGGTTGAAACCATCGAGCCGCAGCCCGGCGCGGGCGGCGGCGGCGCGGCCCAGATTGGTGCCGGGGGTGGCCATGTCGCGCAGCAGTCCGGCGATCGCGGCACCGGGACCACGCACCAGCGTCACCCCCTGCGGCACGGTAACGGCCTGCGGCAGACCGGCGCGGAACCCGGTGCGCGGCGCCTCGGGAAAGCCGAAGTCAGCCACCGCCACCACGGCGCCGCCCTGCACCTGCCCGGCCAGCGCCAGCAGGGTCTCCAGCCGCACGCCAAAGCCCTCGATACTGGCGAAATCGGGGTTTCGCGCCTCGGTCCCCATCAGCCAGGCGCCATGGTCAGCATTGACGGCATAACCGGCAAAGACGATCACCACGCGCTCTTCGGTGCCACGTTGCAGCCCCTCGGACAGCGCCGACAGCGCCGCGCGCAGCGCATTGGCGCTGAGGTCCGTCGCAACATCGACCGAGAACCCGGCCGCTGCAAAACTGCGTTCGGCCTGCAACACGGCAGCCGCGCCGCGGGCGTCGCGCAGGGTCTGGTAATCCTCGTTCGCGACGATCAGCACGGCGCCAGTGCTCGCCAAGGCAGGCGAGGTCAGCAGCAGGAACAGGGCAGCAGTCAGGCGGTTCAGCATCGGGGCCTCCGGTTCAGCGGCCCTGAGGTTACTCGTAGCTGCGCAGATCCTCGATCACCTTGCCGTCATTGGGCAGTGTGCCCGGCGGCACCAGTTCGACCTTGCCGCGCAGTTTGAGCGTATCCAGGAGCGTGCCTTCATAAAGCTTTGGGTTCGCGGCGCGGGTCTCGATGCGGACGGTCATCACATCGGATTCCCCCTCGCGGGTGGCGACGACGCGGGCGCGGCTGACCTCTTCATGGCGGCTGACAAAGGCGGCGACCTGCTCAGGCCGCACGAACATGCCCTTGATCTTGGTCGTCTGGTCGGCGCGGCCCATCCAGCCCTTGATCCGCAGATTGGTGCGGCCGCAGGGGCTGAGCCCCGGCAGGATGGCGCTGAGATCGCCAGTGGCAAAGCGGATCAGCGGATAATCGGGGTTCAGCGCGGTGACGATCACCTCGCCGACCTCGCCATGCGGGACAGGGTCGCCGGTGCCGGGGCGCACGATCTCGACGATCACGCCTTCGTCGAGGATCATCCCCTCGAGCGCGTCGCTTTCATAGGCGATGTTGCCCAGATCTGCGGTGGCATAGCACTGGCGACAGGTGATGCCCCGGTCGGCGTAATAGGCCCGCAGGCTGGGGAACAGAGCACCGCCACCGACGGCGGCGCGGGCGATCGACAGGCGCTCGCCCATCTCGTCGGCCTTGTCGAGAATGATCTTCAGGAAGTCCGGCGTGCCGGCATAGGCGGTGGTGCCGATGTCCTTTGCCGCGCGGACCTGCAATTCGGTCTGCCCGGTGCCTGCGGGCACCACGGTGGCGCCGACCGCGCGCGCGGCGTTGTCGAACATCATCCCGGCGGGCACGAGGTGATAGGAAAAGCAGTTCTGCACGATGTCGCCCCGGCCGATGCCGGTGGCATGCAGGAACCGGCCCAGCCGCCACCAGTCATGGCCATTGCCACCGGGTTCATAGATCGGGCCGGGCGACTGGAACACCTGCGCGACATTGCGGGTGGCGAGGGTGCCGAAGGGCGGGCTTTGATGCTGCCGGGCGCTCAACTCGGATTTGCGCAGCACAGGCAGGGCCGTCAGATCGGCCAGCGAGGCCAGCGCGGGCAGGTCCAGCCCGGCCAGTTGCGCATTCAGCGCCGCCAGTTGCTGGGCCTCGCGCTGATCGGCGCTGCGGGTTTCGAGGGAATCGAAGAACGACATGGCGGATTCTCCCCTCACGCCAGCCACCGCTTGCGGCGGCGATAGGAGCGCACGTCGCGGAAGGATTTGCGGCCCTTGTCCGACATGCCCAGATAGAACTCGGCCACATCGGGGTTCTCGCGCAGGGCCTGCGCGGTGCCGTCCATCACGACACGGCCGTTTTCCAGAATATAGCCGGTGTGTGCATAGCGCAGCGCGACGTTGGTGTTCTGCTCGGCGAGGAGGAAGGTCACGCCCTGCTCCTCGTTCAGGCGTTTGACGATTTCAAAGATCTGCTCCACCAGTTGCGGCGCCAGACCCATCGAGGGCTCGTCCAGCAGGATCGTCTCGGGCCGGGCCATCATGGCGCGGCCGATTGCCACCATCTGCTGCTCGCCGCCCGAGGTATAGCCGGCCTGACTCTTGCGGCGGGTGCGCAGGCGGGGGAAATAGTCATAGACCATCTCGAGGTCGGCCATCACGGCCCCGCGCCCGTCACGCCGCGTATAGGCGCCGGTCAGCAGGTTTTCCTCGACGGTCAGGTGTTCGAAACAATGGCGGCCCTCCATCACCTGGATGACGCCGGTCTGCACCAGATCGGCAGGGTCGCGTCCGGCCAGATTCTGGCCGCGGTAGGTGATCGTGCCCTTGGTGATGTCGCCGCGTTCGCTTTTCAGCAGGCCGGAAATCGCCTTGAGCGTGGTCGATTTGCCCGCGCCATTGCCACCCAGCAGGGCGGTGATGCCACCTTTGGGCACCGTCAGGCTGACGCCCTTCAGCACCAGAATGACGTGATTATAGATCACCTCGATGTTGTTCACATCGAGAAGCGTCTCGGTCTGCGGGCTGGAGTCGAGCATGGCGGGATTCCGTCAGGGAGGGGCGGACGGGCGCGAGGGTCGCGCCCGTCCCGTTGTCAGATCAGTTCGCGCAGGCGGGCTGGATGTTGTTCTCGGCGGCAAAGGCAGCCGAGTCCGCTGCAACCAGCTCCATGATCAGTTCGCGGTCGCTGCTGATCCAGTCGGTGATCAGGTTCCAGCGATCGGCAGCAGCATCCCAGCGCTGCACCATCGCCTGGCCGCCACCGCCGTGGTTGGCGCAGGAGACTTCGAACGAGGCCGAGAAGTTCGGCAGGCCCAGTTCGGCCAGACGCTCTTCGGTGATGACCAGTGCTTCCATCCCGGCGCGCATTTCGGCACCGGTGATCTGGGCGTGACCGGCCAGAGCCTGCGCCGTGCGGGCAGCCTCGACCGCCAGCATCGCCGCATAGAGACCGCGCGAATAGAGCACGGTGCCGATCTGGTCACCCGCCCCGGCAGCCATGCCGGTGTCGATCACATGCGTCTGCAGGTCGGCATAGAGCGGATAGTCGGTGCCCACGCCATGCAGCGTCAGTGCGGTATAGCCGTTCGCACCAGCGCCAGCCGGACGCACGTCGTTCTCAGAACCCGACCACCAGATGCCGATGAAGTTCTCCATCGGGAAGCCGATGTTGGCGGCCTCTTGCACGGCGACGGCGTTCATCACGCCCCAGCCCCACATCAGCACATAGTCAGGACGCTCGCGACGGATCTGCAGCCACTGGCTGCCCTGCTCTTGGCCGGGCGAGTCGACGGGGATCGTCACGAGGGTAAAGCCGTATTGCGCGGCCAGACGCTCGAGCGTCGGGATCGGTTCGCGGCCATAGGCCGAGTTGTGATAGACCAGCGTGATCTTCTTGCCCTGCAGCGAGTCGCCGTTCTGGCTGAGCAGGTAGTTGATCGCCACCGACGCGCCGTCCCAGTAGTTCGCCGGATAGTTGAACACATAAGGGAAGACGTCGCCGTTCACCGCCGAGGTGCGGCCATAGCCCATCGAGTGGATCGGCACGCCGTCAGCGGTGGCGCGCGGGATCAGCTGATAGGTGATGCCGGTCGACAGCGGCTGGATGACCAGCGGGTTGTCGCCGCGGATCGATTCATAGCACTCGACGCCGCGCTCGGTGTTATAGGCGGTTTCGCACTCGGTCATGCGGATCGGCAGGCCGCCGATGCCGCCGTCGCGCTGGTTGATCAGGGTCAGATAGTCCTGATAGCCATCGGCGAACGGAATGCCGCCCGGCGCGAAGGGCCCGGTGCGATAGTTCAGCATCGGGAAGTGCAGATCCTGTGCGACGGCGGGTGCCGCCATCAGGGTCGCCGCGAGCAATGCGGCCAGTCTGGTCATCTTCATTGGTTTCTCCTCCCAGTAGACGACGTTCAGGTTTCTTCCACCCGGCCCGCACTCAGTGCGGGAAGGGCCAAAGTCGCAGTTTGTCCTTGATGGTGCGCCATAGCGCCGCCATGCCATGCGGTTCGAGGATCAGCACCAGCACGATCAGCGCGCCGATGATCATCACCTCCAGATGTCGGGCCAGATCGGACGGCCAGCCGAGGCTGTCGACCAGCAGAACCTTCAGGATCACCGGCAGCACCACCAGAAAGGCGGCGCCGAGGAACGACCCCATGATCGAGCCCAGCCCGCCGATGATGACCATGAACAGCACGAGGAAGGACTTGTTGATGCCAAAGGCCTCACCTGCCTCGGCCGCGCCCAGTTGCACGCCGAACAGCAACGCCCCTGCCACGCCGACAAAGAACGACGAGACCGCAAAGGCCGTCAGCTTGGCGATCAGCGGGTTCACCCCGATGATCTCGGCCGCGATGTCCATGTCGCGGATCGCCATCCAGCTGCGCCCGGTGGTGCCGCGCGTCAGGTTGCGCGCCAGCCAGGCCATGACGATGACAAAGAAGAGGCAGGTCATATAGATCGCCGCCGCCGAGGCCGAAGGGCCGGTGACCGCAAAGCCCAGTACGGTGCGCACCGGCATGGTGATCATCCCGGTGGGCGAGTAGTTGAAGAACCAGCCCTGCCGGGTGAACAGCCAGATCAGGAAGAACTGCGCCGCCAGTGTCGCCACCGCGAGGTAAAAGCCCTTGATCTTGAGCGAGGGCAGCCCGAACAGCACCCCCACGGCAGCGGTGACCAGCCCGGCCAGAATGAACACGACAAAGACGTTCAGCCCCGGCGCCATCACCGTCAGCTTGAAGGTGGCATAGGCGCCCACCGCCATGAAGGCCCCGGTGCCCAGCGAAAGCTGGCCGCAATAGCCGATCAGGATGTTCAGCCCCAGCGCCGCGATCACATAGATCAGGAAGGGCACGATGATCGATTTGGTCCAGTAGTCGTTCAGAAAGAACGGCACCACGCAGACCGCCAGCAGCAGCACAACCCAATAGGCATAGCGGTCGAACCGGATCGGAAAGGTCTGGTTGTCGCTGGCGTAGGACGTCTTGAAATCGCCCGCTTCACGATAGAGCATGTCTCAGACCCTCTCGATGATCTTTTCGCCGAACAGGCCCTGCGGCCGGAACAGCAGGAAGGCCAGCGCCAGCATATAGGCGAACCAGTTTTCCGTGGCGCCGCCGATGATCGGCTGCATGAAGAAGTCGAACAGTTTCTCGCCCACACCGATCATCAGCCCGCCGACAATCGCACCGGGGATCGAGGTGAAACCGCCAAGGATCAGCACCGGCAGGGCCTTGAGCGCGATCAGCGACAGGCTGAACTGCACCCCGGATTTCGAGCCCCACATGATGCCCGCCACCAGCGCCACCAGACCGGCGATCGACCAGGTCAGCACCCAGATGAAACGCAGCGAGATGCCGACCGACAGCGCTGCCTGATGGTCATCGGCGACAGCGCGCAGAGCGCGGCCTTGCTTGGTGTATTGCGAAAAGATCACCAGCGCCGTCACCAGCACCGCCGCAATCGCCAGCGCCCAGAGGCTGAGCACATCGACAAAGAAGCCATAGCCAAAGAGGTTAAAGGTCGTTTCGTCCACCCAGCGCGACATGCCCTGCGGCAGGCCGACGTTCAGCGGCTTGACCTCGGCGCCCCACATGATGTCGCCCAGACCTTCGAGGAAATAGGCCAGCCCGATGGTCGCCATGAACAGGATGATCGGCGCCTGATTGACCAGATGCTTCAGCACGATACGCTCGACCAGCCAGGCAAAGCCGACCATCACCGCAATCGTCGCCGGGATCGCCAGCAGCGTCGGCATCGTCCAGCCGAAATCATGGATCGAGGTGCCAAAGGCCGCGTTGATCAGATGCGAGAAGGGCACCTGCCCGGTCTGGAACCCGACCAGCGTCAGCGCCGCGAACAGCGCCATTACGCCCTGGGCAAAGTTGAAGATGCCGGAGGCCTTGAAGATCAGCACAAAGCCCAGCGCCACCAGCGAATACATGATGCCGACGGTCAGGCCGTTCAGCGCCGCCTCGAGGGCGTAGAGAACCGTGTCACTCATGCGCGACCCCCAGATAGGCGTCGATCACCGCCTGATTGTTGCGCACCTCGTCGGGCGTGCCGTCGCCGATCTTCTTGCCGTAATCCATCACCACCACGCGGTCGGAAAGGTCCATCACCACACCCATGTCGTGTTCGATCAACACGATGGTGGTGCCGAATTCGTCGTTCACATCGAGGACAAAACGGGACATGTCCTCTTTCTCCTCGACGTTCATGCCCGCCATCGGTTCGTCGAGCAGCAGGATCTGCGGCTCGGCTGCCAGCGCCCGGGCCAGTTCGACGCGCTTTTTCAACCCGTAGGGCAGGCGCGAGACCGGGGTTTTGCGGATCGGCTGGATTTCCAGAAAGTCGATGACCTTTTCCACCTTCTCGCGGTGTTCGGCCTCTTCGCGTGCGGCAGAGCCCCACCACATCGCCTGACTGAAGAAGCCCGATTTCATCAGGTTCATCCGGCCGGTCATGATGTTGTCCAGCACCGACATCCCCTCGAACAGCGCGATGTTCTGAAAAGTCCGGGCGATGCCCATGCGGGCGACCTGATAGGGCCGCATCCGCGGGCGTTTATAGCCCTTGTAGATCACATCGCCTTCCTGCGGGTTATAAAAGCCCGAGATGACGTTCAGCATCGACGATTTGCCCGCGCCGTTGGGGCCGATGATCGCGCGGATCTCGCCCTTGCGGATGTCGAAGCTGATGTTCTTGATCGCCTCGACGCCGCCGAAACGCAGGGTGATGTTCTTCAATTCCATCACCACGCCGCCGATCTGGCGGCCGTCGGCGGTGACATAGCCTTCGGTGCTGTCCAGCATTCCCTCGCCCCTCATTCCGCCGCTGCCCGCTGCGCCGCCGAGGTGTCGAACACCTGTGCGTCGCGCAGTTCCAGCGTCGCCTTCAGCACGCCCTTGCGGCCGTCCTCATAGGCGACCGCCGTTTCGGTATAGACCTGCGCCGCGCCGTCATAGAGCCCGGCGATCAGGTCGGCGAACTTGTCGGCGATGATGTTGCGGCGCACCTTGCGGGTGCGGGTCATCTCGCCGTCATCGGCATCGAGTTCCTTGTGCAGCACCAGAAAGCGGTGGATCTGGCAGCCCGACAGGATCGCATCCTGCGCCACCGAGGCGTTGACCTCCTCGACGTGCTTTTGGATAGTTTCCAGCACACGCGGATGCCCGGCCAGTTCCTGATAGCTGGAATAGGCGATGTTGTTGCGTTCGGCCCAGTTGCCCACCGCCGTCAGGTCAATGTTGATGAAGGCCACGCAGCGGTCGCGGCCATTGCCAAAGACCACGGCCTCCAGAATGTTGGGATAGAACTTCAGCTTGTTTTCAACATATTTGGGCGCAAACAGGCGGCCGTCAGCCATCTTGCCCACGTCCTTTGCCCGGTCGATGATGCGCAGATGGCCGGTGCCGGGTTCAAAGAAGCCCGCGTCGCCGGTCGCCACCCAGCCCTCGGCATCCTTGGTGGATGCGGTGCTTTCGGCGTTCTTGTAGTATTCGACAAAGGTGCCCGGCGAGCGATAGAATACCTCGCCCGAGTCCGCGATCCGCACCTCGACGCCCGGCGACGGCACGCCGACGGTATCGCTGCGCACCTCGCCATCGGGCTGCTGGGTGATGAAGACGCTGGCCTCGGTCTGGCCGTAAAGCTGTTTCAGGTTGATGCCCAGCGAGCGGAAGAAATCGAAGATCTCGGGCCCGATTGCCTCGCCTGCGGTATAGGCGACGCGGATGCGCGACAGGCCCAGCGTGTTCTTCAACGGCGCATAGACCAGCAACTCGCCCAGCCGGTATTTCAACCGATCCGCCGCGCTAACCGGCTTTCCGTCCAGAATCAGCCCGCCGACCTTGCGCGCATGGGCCATGTAGCGGTCGAACATGCGCTTCTTGGCGGGCGAGGCGTCCTCCATGCGGATCATCACCTGCGTCAGCATGGTTTCGAACACGCGGGGCGGGGCAAAGAAATAGGTCGGGCCGATTTCGCGCAGGTCGGTCATCATGGTGGCGGCGGATTCCGGGCAATTGACGCAGAACCCGGCCCAATAGGCCTGCCCAACCGAAAAGATGAAATCACCGACCCAGGCCATCGGCAGATAGGCGAGGATTTCCTCGTCGCGGCTGAGATTGTCAAAGGCACAGCTGGCCTTTGCGGTCTCGATGATGTTGCGGTTCGACAGCACCACGCCCTTGGGCTTGCCGGTGGTGCCCGACGTATAGAGCATCACGCAGGTCTGGTCCCAGGTCTGCTCGGCGATACGTTCGGCCACCACGGATTCGAACCGGTGGTGCGCCGCGCGGCCTTCGGCCTGCACATCGGCCAGCCAGTTCATCTTGCTGTGGTCGTATTTGCGCATCCCGCGCTTGTCGAGATAGACGATCTGCTCGATGCAATGCACCGTTTCCTGCACCTCGATGACCTTGTCGACCTGCTCCTGATCGCCGCAAATGGCAAAGCGGGCGCCGCAATGGTCCAGCACATAGGCCATCTCTTCGGCGACAGCGTCCTGATAGAGGGCAACCGGAATC
>CALESR010000061.1 GCA_937907485.1 uncultured Paracoccaceae bacterium
AAGGGGGGCACGCCCCCCTTTGGAAACCCCGTGGATATTTGGAGAGCAAAGATGACCGCGAAGTTTGCGACGATCCGGGCCGGGGGGCGGCAGGTTTATGGGGTGGTGGTCGAGGGCGGGGTGATCGGACTGTCGGATCAGTTTCCCCAATGGCGAACCTTGCGCGACGTGATCGCGGCCGGTGGGCTGGAGGCATTGGAGGCGGCGGCGAGCGGACAGGGGTTGAGCCATCCGGAGGGCAGTTTCACCTGGGAGATCCCGGTGCCCGATCCTGAGAAGATCCTCTGCGTCGGAGTGAACTTCCCCGACCGCAACGCCGAATACAAGGATGGCAGCGAGGCGCCGACGTTCATGTCGCTGTTCCCGCGCTTTGCGCGCAGTTTCACCGGGCATGGCGAGCCGCTGATCCGCCCGCCAGAGAATCACACGCTGGATTATGAGGGCGAGGTGGCGGTGGTCATCGGCAGGGGCGGGCGGCGGATTGCCGAGGCGGAAGCGTATGACCACATCGCCGGGATCACGCTGTGCAACGAGGGCACGATCCGCGACTGGGTGCGGCACGCGAAATTCAACGTCACGCAGGGCAAGAACTGGGACAACTCGGGAGCTATCGGTCCGTGGATGGTGCGGTTCACGGACCCGGCGCAACTGGACCGCGCGCGGATCATCACGCGGGTAAATGGCGAAGTGCGTCAGGACGATACGCTGGACCGCATGGTGTTCCCCATCCGCCGGCAGATCGCCTATATCAGCACCTTCACCACGCTGGCGCCGGGCGACATCATCGTCACCGGCACGCCGACCGGGGCGGGGGCGCGGTTTGATCCGCCGCGCTATCTCGTGCCGGGCGATGTGGTCGAGGTCAGTGTCGACGGCATCGGCACGCTGGCAAACGGAGTGCGCGACGAATGACCCCCGAGCAACATCAAGCCGCCGCCGAGGCGCTGTTTCAGGCCGAGGTAACGGGGCGGCAGATTGGGCTGCTGTCGCTGGCCTATCCGGGCATGACGCTGGACGACGCTTACGGCGTGCAGGCTGCGCTGGTCGCGCGCAAGCGGGCGGCAGGACGGCGGGTGATCGGCTGGAAGATCGGCTTGACCAGCCGCGCCATGCAGGACGCGCTGAAGATCGACACGCCGGATTCGGGCGTATTGCTGGATGACATGCTGTTCGACGACGGGGCAATGATTCCGGCCGGCCGGTTCATCCAGCCGAGGGTTGAGGCCGAGATTGCCTTTGTGATGCGCGCGCCTTTGGCCGGGGCCGGGGTGACGCGCGATGATGTGCTGGCGGCGACGGCCAGTGTGGCGCCCGCGCTCGAAATCCTCGACACTCGCATCCTGCGCGCGGACCCGGCGACTGGTCGCGCCCGGATCATCACTGACACGGTCAGCGACAATGCCGCCAACGCGGGCATCGTGCTGGGGCCGCAGCGGCATGACCCGCACGGGATGAATCTGCGCTGGGCGGGCGCCATCGTCCAGCGTGACGGCGTGGTCGAGGAAACCGGGCTGGGGGCGGGTGTGCTGAACGATCCGGTGACCGGGATCGTCTGGCTGGTGCAGCGGCTGGCGGCTTACGGCCAGGGTCTGTCGGCGGGTGACGTGGTGCTGTCGGGCAGTTTCATCCGCCCGATCGAGGCGCCGCCGGGCAGCCGGTTCGAGGCTGACTTTGGCGACTTTGGCCGCGTTTCGGTTGGTTTCTCGAAGGGTTGATCGGCGGGGGCGCTTCCCACCCGCCGATCCGTGGTGTAGCCTCGCCGCCATTGTGCAAAAGGCGTGTTGAAGGCATGAGCGAGGACCATCATTTTCTGGTTCAGCAGATCGCGAAGGGCGACAAGCAGGCGCTTGCCGCGCTGTACCGTGCCTATGAGCGGCCCTGTTACAAATTCATCGTCTCGCGATTGAACGATCCGCATGAGGCGGCCGACATACTCCACGAAGTCTTCATGGACATCTGGCGCGTGGCCGCCAGCTTCGAGGGGAGAAGCCAAGTGCGAACCTGGATATTCGGCATCGCCTATCGCAAGGTGATCGACGTGCACCGCAAGCGCGGCCGTGTCACCGTCACCGATGAAGTCCCCGAAACCGGCGATGTCGCCGAGGCCGCCGATGCGGGTTATGCCGCCAAGCAGGAGGCCGAGCATCTGGCGTTCTGCATGGGCACGCTGTCGGATGACCATCGCAGCGCCGTCTCGCTGGCCTTTTACGAGGACATGACCTGCGCCGAGATCGCGGAAATCGCCGGGGTGCCGGAAGGCACGATCAAATCGCGGCTGCACCACGCCAAGAAGCTGTTGCTGCATTGCCTGTCGGGCCGAATCAAGGGGAGGGCCGTCGCATGAGCCGCGCCCGTGACCTGATTGAGCTGGACCTGCCGTTCCACGTCAACGGCACGCTGGATGCCGAGGCGCGCGCCGAACTGGACGCCTGGCTGGAAACCGACGAACTGCTGCGCGCCGAGGCCGCCTCGCTGGCGATCATCCGCGATGAGATGCAGGCCGAGGAGGTGCGCAGCCCCGGTGAATTCGGGCTGGCCCGGCTGATGCGGGATGTTGGCCGCGAAGGTGCTGGGGGCGGAGCGGTTCAGGCCCCCAGCCGGACATGGATCTGGCAGGCGGCGGCGGCGGTTGCGGTGATCGGCTTTCTGGCGCAGGCGGTCTTGATGCGCGATCAGGCCGCACCGCAGGGGTATGAGCTGGCCAGTGCCGGGGTGCCCGGTGCGCTGGTGGTGGCCTTTGCGCCCTTGGCCACCGAAGAGTCGATCCGCGGCCTGCTGGTCGGTCAGGGTCTGGAAATCGTCGCCGGACCTTCGGCGCTGGGCCTCTATCGGCTCGACGTGATCGAAGGGGGTGATCTGGAGGCCGCGAGCGCCGCGTTGCGTGCCGCCGCCGACATCGTGGAGAGCGTGGAGAATGCTGAAAACTGATCTGGCGGCGCTTCTGCGTTGCACCGTTCTGTCCGCCGCCGTTGCGCTGAGTACCGCGGCGGCGCAGGCGCAATATGATCCCAACCCCAACCCCTATTACGATGACGAAAGCAGCAATTTTGTCGATCCCGACTCGGCCCATGCGCCGCGCGTGCAGGTGACCGAGGGTGGGCGCTATGAATGGGTGGTGATTGGCCCCAGCGGTCAGGCCGATGCCGTGCGCGCGGCGATCGAAGGGGCCAACGGCCAGATCATCCGCCGCAGCGAGCAGGGCGCTCTGGGACAGACCACGCAGATCGCCTATTTCCTCAGTCCCGCCGACCGCGCCGCCGCCGAAGAGGCGATTGCCCGGCTGGCGCCAGAGTCGTCGCTGGCGCTGCACCACCTCTTTCATTTCGCCCAAGCGGCGGGCAGGGCGCCGCGTCTCTATGCCCCAGCGCTGATCGGCGAGGAACAGCCGGGTCGCTGCAGACTGGCCCGTCCGGTGTCGATCGGCATGATCGACGGCCCGATCAACCTCGACCATCCCGCGCTGCGTGGGGTGGATGTCACCTATGAAACACTGGTGGCGCGGGGCACCCTGCCGCAGGCCGATCACGGCACCGCGGTTGCGGTTCTGATGGTGGGCGAGGATCCCTCGGGCGCGCTGGCGGGCTTTGCCCGTGGCGCGCGGCTGCATGCGATTTCGGTCTTTGCCCAGACCGAGCAGGAAGAGGAAACCAACGTCGAGCGCATCGCCGAGGCGATCAACCGGCTGGTCGGGCAGGGTGTGCACTTGATCAACCTGTCACTGGCCGGGCCAGAGAATGCCGCGCTGGGCCGTGCGGTCGCTGCCGCTGCGGCGCGTGGTGTGGTGCTGGTCGCGGCCTCGGGGAACGAGCGCCGCCCGCTGGTTGCCTGGCCCGCCGCCGCGCCCGACGTGATCGCCGTCACCGCTGTTGATGCCAGCCGCCGCCGCTTTCGGCTGGCCAATACCGGCGTCGAGATCGAATTCGCCGCGCCGGGTGTCGATGTCTATGCTGCGCGCGCCCGTGGGGCAGGCTATGTCACCGGAACTTCGTTCGCCGCGCCGATCGTGACGGCGCTGGCCGCGCGGCAGATGGCGCAGGGCGCGGGCTCGCTGGCAGCGGTGCGCGCGGCGCTGCAGGCTTCGGTCCAGACGCTGGGGCCGGGCAGCCGCAACACCGATTTCGGCTGGGGGCTGGTGCGCTCGGACGGTTGCTGAGCGCGAATCTGCGCCCTGAGACGCCGCGCGCCCGCCGGGTTGCGCGGCGTCTCGCTGTCTGACGCAGGCGTGATTGAACCAGACCGCCGCGCCATACGACCGACAGGTGCGACCCGATGCGGCCCATAGCGTCGAGCCCCCGCTGCCCCGGCACCCCGGATCCCTCCCCCCGGATCCACGCTCGGCCCGGAGCATCCGGTCGCCCTCTGACACTACCTTTGCCCCGGAGCGCCGCTCCGGGGTTTTTTCTTTCTGCAGCCCAAGTC
>CALESR010000062.1 GCA_937907485.1 uncultured Paracoccaceae bacterium
TCCGCCTGCCCGACAGCATCTTCAACGACGACAATTTCCAGACCACGCTGACCGGATTTGACATGCTGCTGCTGCGGGTCTGGTATTCGCCCGAATTGCAGACCGGCATGACCCGCGATCAGGTCGCGGCGCGGCTGCCGACGCTGTTCAACCGGCTGAACCCGGCGGGACGCGGGCGCGGCGATCCGGGGGCGCCGGTGACGCCGCGCGCCTGGCAACAGGCGGTCGAACAGGCGCTGGGCTCGGACGGTGGCATCGAGCGGCGCCGTGACGGTGCGGTGCGCGCGCTGGATCTCGCCCGCGCGCAGGGCTGGACGGACAGCCGGTTGGCGCTCAGCCTGATGCTCTCGGCCCGGCTGGCGCCGCGCGATCAGGGCCAGGGAGCGCTCGATTCGCTCTTGATGGCGGGTAACCTCTATCGCAGCTCGCCGGGTGGCGAGGCCCATGCCGCCCATATCGACATGCATCTGGCGGTGCAGGCGCTGGCCACCGGGCAATCGCAACTGGCGATCGACCTGTGCTCGCAGGCCCTGCCCGCCGCGCTGCGCACCGAGAACGCCGCCTTCATCGCCTCGCTCGGCTTCATCCGCGCCGAGGCGATGGCGCAGCTGGGCAACACGGCCGAGGCCGACCGGCTGAGGCTCGACTCGATGGCCGCCGCGCGCTATGGCTTTGGCACCGAGGCGGCGGCGCGCGCCCGGATGGACGAAATCGCCCGCATCGGCAGTGCCGCGCAGCGCGTGGCCCGGCTGTAGGCGGGCCCAATCGGGGCTGACATGATCGTCATTGCTGGACTGCTCATCGGGGCCATCTGGGGTGGGCTGAGCGCCCGTCGCAGGGGGGGCTCGGGCTTTGACGTGGCACAATATGCCGCGGTCTTTGGTCTCATCGGCACCATCGTCGGGCTGGCGCTGACCGTGGGCATCGACCGGATGATCTGATGTTTCAGCCCTTCCTCGACCAGTTGCGCCAGCACGCGGTTCCGGTAAGCCTCCGAGAATACTTGAGTTTTCTCGAAGCGCTGCAGGCCGGGCTGGCGCAATTCGACGCCGAGGGCTTTTATTACCTCGCCCGCACCACCATGGTAAAGGACGAGCGCCACATCGACCGGTTCGATCGCGCCTTTGCCGCCGCCTTCAAGGGGCTCGAGGCGCTGACACCCGAGGCCGTGCTGGACGCCGTCAACCTGCCGCCCGAGTGGCTGGCGAAACTGGCCGAAAAGCACCTGAGCCCCGAGGAAAAGGCCGAGATCGAGGCGTTGGGTGGGTTCGAGGCCCTGATGGAGGCGCTGAAAAAGCGCCTCGAAGAGCAAAAAGGCCGGCATCAGGGCGGCAACAAATGGATCGGCACCGCCGGGACCAGCCCCTTTGGCGCCTATGGCTATAACCCCGAAGGCGTGCGCATCGGTCAGGCCGAGGGCCGCAATTCCAGCGCGGTCAAGGTCTGGGACAAGCGCGAATTCCGCAATCTCGACGATACTGTCGAACTGGGCACCCGCAACATCAAGGTCGCGCTGCGGCGGTTGCGGCGCTGGGCGCGCGACGGTGCCGAGCAGGAGCTGGACCTCGACGGCACGATCCGAGCCACGGCCGAACAGGGCTGGCTGGACGTAAAAACCCGCCCCGAGCGCCGCAACGCCGTCAAGGTCTTGCTGTTCTTCGACATCGGCGGCTCGATGGACCCCTATGTGCGGGTCGTCGAGGAATTGTTCAGCGCCGCACGGATCGAGTTCAAGCACCTCGAACACTTCTATTTCCACAACTGCCCCTACGAGTTTGTGTGGAAGGATAACGCCCGACGCTGGGACGCGCGCACCCCGACATCGGAGGTGATGCGCACCTATGGCCATGATTATAAATGCATCTTTGTCGGCGACGCCAACATGTCGCCCTATGAAGTGATGCAGGTCGGCGGCGCCAGCGAGCATTGGAATGACGAAAGCGGCGCGACATGGCTTGCGCGTTTTCGCACACAATGGCCGCACACGCTGTGGATCAACCCGACGCCGCAGCAATACTGGGGCCATTCGCATTCGATCAAGCTGATCCTCGACCTGATGGAGCAGCGCATGGTGCCGATGACGCTGGACGGGCTGACGCAGGGAATGCGGCTGCTGGGGCGCTGAGCCATGCGCCGGATGCAGGGCGCTGCGGCGGGCGCTTCCTTGATTTGGGGGCCGCGGCGCAGTAGTGTCGCGCCAGCCAACGCCCGAGGGGGGAACCGATGCGCGACCTCAAGCTGCCCGACCAGCGCCACCCCGAAAAGGCGCATCGCCCCGACAGCGCGCAGCCGAAAAAACCCGCCTGGATTCGCGTCAAGGCACCCGGTGGTGCCGCCTATAACGACACCCGCCAGATCATGCGCGACAACAAGCTGACCACGGTCTGCGAAGAGGCCGGTTGCCCGAATGTCGGGGAATGCTGGTCGCAGGGCCACGCCACGATGATGATCATGGGCGAGATCTGCACGCGCGGCTGCACCTTTTGCAACGTGGCGACCGGCAAGCCGCAGGCGCTCGATGCCTTTGAACCCGGCCGGGTCGCCCATGCGGTCGCCACGCTGGGGCTGAAGCATGTGGTCATCACCTCGGTGGACCGCGACGATTTGGACGACGGCGGGGCCGAGCATTTCGCCCAGACCATTCGCGCCCTGCGCCACCGCGCGCCGGACACCACCATCGAGATCCTGACGCCGGATTTCCTGCGCTGCGCGCCCTCGGCGCTGGAAACCGTGGTCGCCGCGCGGCCCGATGTGTTCAACCACAACCTCGAAACCGTGCCCGGCCTCTATCCGACGGTGCGCCCCGGCGCGCGGTATTTCCATTCGCTGCGGCTGTTGCAGCGGGTCAAGGAGCTGGACCCGTCGATTTTCACCAAATCCGGCATCATGGTCGGTCTGGGCGAGGACCGGCAGGGTGTCGGTCAGGTGATGGACGATCTGCGCAGCGCGGATGTCGATTTCCTGACCATCGGCCAGTATCTGCAGCCGACGCCGAAGCACCACGCGGTCGAGCGCTTTGTCACCCCCGAGGAATTCGCCGCCTATGAAAAGGCCGCGTTCGGCAAGGGGTTTCTGATGGTGTCCGCCACGCCGTTGACGCGGTCATCCTATCACGCGGGCGACGATTTCACCCGCCTCCGCGCAGCGCGGCAGGCAAAGCTGGGGCAGGCCTGAGCGCTCAATAGATATAGCGGATCTGGTCGGCCCAATAGCGTTCCATCCGTTTGAGCGCCGCGTTGATACGGTCGAGTTCGTCGTCCGAGATCACCCCCTTGGCCAGCAGCCCGGTGGCGTGGCGGGCGAACAGTTCAGACACGATGCGGCGGATGTCGTCGCCGCGCGGGGTCAGCCGGACCCGCACCGAGCGGCGATCGATCTCGCAGCGGGCGTGGTGCATATAGCCGGATTCAACCAGTTTCTTCAGGTTGTAGGACACATTCGAGCCCTGATAATAGCCGCGTGTCTTCAATTCGCCCGCCGTCACCTCGTTATCGGCGATGTTGAACAGCAACAGCGCCTGCACCGCGTTGATGTCGAGGATGGCGAGGCGTTCGAACTCATCCTTGACGACATCCAGCAACAGCCGGTGCAGCCGCTCGACCAGCGCGAGACTGTCGAGGTAGCGGGGCAGCAGATCATCGACGGTGGCACCGTCAGGGCCCGGCCCCTGGGGTTTGAGTTGGCTGTGAAAGCTCATGTCTTGCTCCGGCCTGCGCGTATGGTAGGTCACCTTGACCTGCAAAATGCAAACGCAGGGTTAAGCGCGGGGTGTTTTTCACAGCCTTCGGCACAGTTGTCGGCAAAGATCGTGAAAATGCGAAGGATCACGGCCCCTTGAACACCCTGAAATCCGCGTTGACCGGCTTTTGCCGCCATGCGAAGCATCGCGCGTTCACACAGGAGCCCCGCATGAACACCCTCTTCAAAGCTGTTGTTGCCAGTGCCTTTTCCCTTGCCTTGCCGGCCATTGCCTCGGCGCAGGCCTGTCCTGACTATTCGGTCAGCGGCTATGGTCTCAGCTATACCGCCGAAACCGCCTATCTGCCGCAGTCCACCTCGGTGGTTGCCGGTGGCAACATCGACCTCAGCGCCTGCGGCAGCGTGCCGGGCATGGGCTATATCGTGCAGAACCCTGATTTCACCATGCAATACAACGACCTCGGCATGGGCCGGGCGCTGGAAATCCGCGTCGACGCGGCCTGCGACACCGTTCTTCTGGTGAACGGCGCCGATGGCCAGTGGTATTTCAACGACGACACCACGGGCTTGAACCCGGCGATCCGCCTGTCGGGCGCCTCCAGCGGCCAGTATGACATCTGGGTCGGCACCCTGGGCGCCGACACCTGCGAAGCGGTCATGACTGTCGAGACGTTCTGAGCCTGTCGGGGCCCCGCCCCACACAGACCCTGTTGCCGACGCCGGCCCCTGATCGGGCCGGCGTTTCGCATTGTCACCACAAAGATTGAACCCGCGCGGCGCGGCGCCCGACCCATGCGCGAAACGCCGGGAATTGTTGCAAGACTCTCACCAAATGCTGAAACTTCGTTGCGCGGCAAAGGGATTGACTGGATTGCGAGAACACTCCACGCTTCGCCCCGTATCGCCTATATTTCAGGAGCCATCCATGTCGTATTTCCAGACCTTCAAGACCGGCGCCCTTGTCGCGGCCGCCGGCACCGCCTTTACCCTCGCCGCCGCCAGTTCGGCCTTTGCCCAGCAGTGCCCCGACTGGCAGTTGAGCGGCATTCCGATCACCACCGACGCCGACACCGCCTGGGTGCCGCAGCAATATCCCACCTTTGCCGGTGGCAGCATTGAAGTGGCTGCCTGCCCCAGCGTTCCGGGCACCGGACGCGTGACGGCGGCACCGACCTTTTCGATCTCGTATGACGCCCGCAATCTGGGGCGCGATCTGGAATTCCGCGTGCAGTCCGAGTGTGACACCACGCTTCTGATCAACGACGCCTCGGCACAGTGGCACTTCAATGACGACGAGGACGGCACGCTGTCGCCGCGCTATCGTCTGACGAACGCCAGTTCGGGACGCTATGACGTCTGGGTCGGCACCTTTGGCGGCCAGTCTTGCCAGGCAACCCTGATCGCCGAGACCTTCCCCAGCGGCTCGGTCGTGACGCCGCCCCCGCCGCCGCCTGCCGTCTGCCCCGATTGGTCGCTGGGCGGCGCCGAGTTGACCATGGTCAATGGCCAGACCGAACAGCGCCCGGTTGTCGCCGGTGGCTCGGTCAACCTGTTCCAGAACACCTGCGGCATCGAAGGCCACGGCTATGTCGCCCAGGCGCCGGACTTCACGCTGTATTTCGATCCGCAGGGCGCGGTTTCGACGCTGAACATCACCGCCAGCGGCCAGTGTGACGAAACGCTGCTCATCAATGATCCCAGCCAGAACTGGCTGTTCAACGACGATGACACCGACCTGCACCCGCGCCTGACCATCGGCGATGCGGTCGCCGGGCGCTATGACATCTGGATCGGCACCTTCGGCTCCAACACTTGCCAGTCGGGGATCACCATCACCGCCTCGTCGCCGCTGCCGCCGCAGCCGGTCGGCAAGTAAGTCCCTGACAATGACGACAAAGGCCGGGTCATCGACCCGGCCTTTTGCTGTCCGCCTCAGCGGTGCAGCATGACACCGGCATGGGCGGCGATACTGTCCAGCAGCGCCGCATAGGCCTGCGGCCCGCGCCCCTGCCCGCCCCCGGCGCCGATCCGCGCCGTGACCCAGGCATAGAGATCATGGTCGTTCTCGGCCAGCAGCGCCTCATAGAGATCGAGCGCAGGCGCATCCAGCGCCGGCAACCCCTGATCGGCATAACTGCCGAGGATCAGGTCCATCTCCTTGATCCCACGCCGCATCGAGCGCATTTTCAGCCGTTTCAGCCGCGCGTCGTCACTCATGATCCACCTCGACAAGGCCCAGCGGCCGCAGGGTTTTTTCCAGCCGCCCCAGCCGTTCGGCCATCGACAGCATCTCGGCGCGCAGGTCGCGCACTTCACTCAGGGCAGCGCGCGGCACCAGCCGGGCGGGCGGGGCCTCGGCATCGGGCGGCGCCAGATCATCGCCCTCGCCGGTCATCAACCAGCGCAGCGACATCCCCAGCATCGCGGCCAGCATCTGCAGGCGGTTGGCGCGCGGCTCGGACAGGTCGTCCTCCCAGTCGCGCAGCGTGCGCGCCCGCACCCCCAATCGCTGCGCCAGTTCGGCCTGCCCCATGCCCGCCGCCTCGCGCGCGGCGGCGATCCGGTCGCCAAGGGTGGCATGGGCGTCGCTGTACCAGGTCTGGGTCATTGTCTCTCCTCGGTTGGGCGGGCGCAGTATCCGCGGGCGCGGCACCGTCGCCCCTTGAACGGGATCAGCCACCACCATAAGAGATGACCCCGGAAAACACAAACCGGAGGCCCCGATGCCCTTCCTGTCCGACACTCTCGCACGCGTGAAACCCTCGGCGACCATCGCGGTCACCAACATGGCGGCCGAGTTGAAGGCAGCCGGCAAGGACGTCATCGGCCTCGGCGCGGGCGAGCCCGATTTCGACACGCCGCAGTTCATCAAGGACGCCGCCAAGGCCGCCATCGACGCGGGCCGCACCAAATACACCGCCGTCGACGGCCTGCCCGAACTGAAAAAGGCGATCTGCGCCAAGTTCCAGCGCGAGAACGGGCTGACCTATGCCCCCAACCAGATCTCGGTCGGCACCGGCGGCAAGCAGATCCTCTATAACGCCCTGATGGCGACGCTGAACCCCGGCGACGAGGTCATCATCCCGGCGCCCTATTGGGTCAGCTATCCCGACATGGTGCTGCTGGCCGGCGGCACCCCGGTCACCGTGTCCTGCGGAATCGAAACCGAGTTCAAGCTGACGCCCGCGCAACTGGACGCGGCGATCACGCCGAACACCAAGTGGTTCATCTTCAACTCGCCCTCGAACCCGACGGGTGCGGGCTATTCGCGCGCCGAACTGAAGGCCCTGACCGATGTGCTGATGCGCCATCCGCATGTCTGGGTGATGTCGGACGACATGTATGAACACCTCGTGTTCGACGATTTCGAATTCACCTCGCCCGCGCAGGTCGAACCCGGCCTCTATGAGCGCACGCTGACCTGCAACGGGGTGTCCAAGGCCTATGCGATGACCGGCTGGCGGATCGGCTATGCCGGTGGGCCGGTGCATCTGATCAAGGCGATGGCGACGATCCAGTCGCAATCGACCTCGAACCCCTCGTCGATCTCGCAATATGCCGCATTGGCCGCGCTGACCGGGCCGCAGGATTTCCTCGGCCCGTTCCGCGAGGCCTTCCAGCGCCGCCGCAATCTGGTGGTCGAGATGCTGAACAAGGCGCCCGGCATCACCTGCCCGAAACCCGAAGGGGCGTTCTACGTCTATCCCGACATCTCGGGCTGCATCGGCAAGACCTCGGCGGCGGGCACGGTGATTGCCGACGACGAGACCTTTGCCAAGGCGCTGCTGGAAGAGACCGGCGTGGCGGTGGTCTTTGGCTCGGCCTTCGGCGTCAGCCCGAACTTCCGTGTCAGCTATGCCACGGCAGACGAGGTGCTGCGCGAGGCCTGCACGCGCATCCAGTCCTTCTGCGCCGCGCTGCGCTGATACCGGGTCAGG
>CALESR010000063.1 GCA_937907485.1 uncultured Paracoccaceae bacterium
CAAGGAACAGCAGCCGCGCGCGCTTGCGCAGGCCCGCGTCCATCTCGCGCCGGGCGGTATCGGCGGGGCAGGGGGCATAGCCATCAACACCGGCGGCGGCGGCCAGACCGGGCAGGGCGGCCAGCGCCGCCTGCGCGCTGCCATGTTCGGCCATCAGCCGCAGAAACGTCGTTGCACCGACGCGGTGCGAGCGAATGAGACGAAGCCACGACAGCCGGTCTTCTTCCGTGGTGGGTTGGGTGAAGGGTGTGGGAGAAGAAAGTGTGTTCCCGTCCATCATGTCCTCGCCTCATTCGATTCGCAGGTTGCCCCGAAAGGGTTAACAGTCGGTGAACATTTCCCGGCCATCACGAAACAAATGCACGCGGCCCCGTCCGGCTTGCAGCGCGCGGCGCAAAGGCTATGTAAGGGGGCAGCGCCATGCGTGGGGATGGGATGATCCGCTACAGCTTGAAATGCGATCAGGGCCATGCGTTCGAAAGCTGGTTCGCCTCGGCCTCGGCGTTCGACACGCTGGCGGTGGCCGGGCATCTGGCCTGTCCGACCTGCGCCAGCCCGCGAATCGAAAAGGCGCTGATGGCGCCGGCGGTCAGTGTGGCAACGGGCGCGGCCGACAGCGCGCAGGCCCTGGCGACGCCGGAGGACGGCCTGGCCGAAAAGCTGGCGGCGCTGCGGCGGCATGTCGAGGAAAATTCGGATTATGTCGGCGAAGATTTCGCCCGCGAGGCCCGCGCCATCCATCTGGGCGATGCGCCCGAGCGCGCGATCTGGGGCGAGGCGCGGCTGGATCAGGCGCGCGCGCTGATCGACGAGGGCGTGCCGGTGGCGCCGCTGCCCTTTATGGGCAAGGCGCGGGTGAACTGAGATGACGACGCAGGTTTTGATCACCGGCGCCAGCCGGGGAATTGGCGCCTCGCTGCTGGCCCTTTGTCGCGCGCGGGGCGACCGCGTTCTGGGCACAGCGCGCCGGGGTGGCGAGGGATTGGCGACGCTTGATGTGCGCGATCCGCTCTCGGTGCGGGGGCTGGCTGCGGTCTGGGGCGGCGGGCCTCTTGACCTGCTGGTGTGCAACGCGGGCATCCTGATCGACCGGGCCCAAGGCTTGGACGAGGGCTATGCCCCCGATCTATGGGCCGAGACCTTTGCCGTGAATGTCACCGGCGTCTTCCTGACGGTGCAGGCGCTGTTGCCCAATCTGCGCGCGGCGCGCGGGCGGGTGGCGATCGTGTCGTCGGCGATGGGGTCGGACACCCGCGCGCCGGGGGGAAGTTATGCCTATCGCGCGTCCAAGGCGGCGGCGCTGAACCTCGGTCGCAATCTGGCCACTGACCTTGCCGCCGAGGGCATTGCGGTGGGGATCTATCACCCCGGCTGGGTGCGCACCGATATGGGCGGCCCGGGGGCCGACATCACGCCCGAGGTCTCGGCGCAGGGGCTGCTTGCGCGCTTTGACGCGCTGACGCTGGCGTCCAGCGGCTGTTTCGAGGATTACGCCGGGCGGGCGATTCCCTTTTGAGGCCTGTCTCGGCGGGTTTGCCGTGCTTGGAGGCGGGGTTGTCACGGTCAGCGAGGGCGTGCCGCTGCCTTTCATGGGCAACGCGCGACCGGTTCTTGCCCTGCGGCTGCCATTGTCTTGCCGCGATCAGGCGCTAGGCAGGCCGCAACTGTCCCTTGCAGCGAAAGTGATTGCCATGCGTTTCCCAATGGAATTCCTGATCGACGAGTCCGGTGCTGTCACCGTGGACTGGGTGGTGCTGGCCGCCGCCGTGGTTGGCCTTGGCGTCGGCACCGTCGGCGCGGTGCGCAGCGGGGCGTTGTCGATGGGCAATGACATTTCCAGTTCGTTGAGCAATGCCGCCGTGGTGTCGCTGGGCACGCTGGGGGCGGGAACCTCGACGACGCCGGGTGTGGTGGGGCTGCTCAGTTCGGAAAGCTGGTCAACGGCGGGTGGTCGCTGCCCGCAGGGGGCATTGTGCCCGCCCCCGACGACCTATACCGACGAGCGCTATGAGATGGCCGACGGCTCGATCTGGACACGCAGCACCGAAACTGTCGATCGCGAGATCGTCTCGGAGCTGTGGATCGACGGCGAGGGCAATACCGTCGAGGCGCCGGATCTCTCGGGCCTCTGACGCCGTGTCACAGGGCAGGCGCCGGGCTGCCGGCGACCCTTGCGCGACTGTCCCCCCGCGCGTATGAGATGCGCGCCGCGCAAGGATGCGCGGTGTGCGGCGGGGGATTGAATGCCGATCCTGGTGATGAAATTCGGGGGCACTTCGGTGGCCGATCTGGCGCGCATCGAGAATGCGGCGGCCAAGGTGCGGGCCGAGGTCGAGCGCGGCTATGATGTGATCGTCATCGTCTCGGCGATGTCGGGCAAGACCAACGAACTGGTCAAGTGGGTCAATGACACCTCGGCCTTTTATGACGCGCGCGAATATGACGCCGTGGTCTCGTCGGGCGAGAATGTCACCGCCGGGCTGATGGCGCTGCGGCTGCAGGAGTTGGGTGTTTCGGCGCGCAGCTGGCAGGGCTGGCAGGTGCCGATCAACACCACCTCGCAGCATGGTTCGGCGCGGTTTGTGTCGATCCCGCGCGCGCATATCGATGCCAAATTCGCCGAGGGTTTCAAGGTGGCCGTGGTCGCCGGTTTCCAGGGCGTCAGCACCGAGGGGCGGATCACCACGCTGGGCCGAGGGGGCAGCGATACCACCGCCGTCGCCTTTGCCGCCGCCTTTGATGCAGTGCGCTGCGATATCTATACCGATGTGGACGGGGTCTATACCACCGACCCGCGCATCTCGCGCAAGGCGCGCAAGCTGGACAAGATCAGCTATGAGGAGATGCTGGAACTGGCGTCTCTGGGCGCCAAGGTGCTGCAGACCCGCTCGGTCGAACTGGCGATGCGCTACAAGGTGCGGCTGCGGGTGCTGTCGTCCTTTGAGGAAACCGATGAAAATTCTGGCACGCTGGTGTGCGACGAGGAGGAAATCATGGAATCGAAAGTCGTCTCGGGTGTCGCCCATTCGCGCGACGAGGCCAAGATCACCTTGTTCACCATCGAGGACCGCCCCGGCATCGCCGCTGCGATCTTTGGCCCGCTGGCGGATGCCGGGGTGAACGTCGACATGATCGTGCAGAACATCTCGGAAAAGCAACTGGCCGAGGGGCATTCCGAAGCGGTCACCGACATGACCTTTTCCTGCCCGGTCGATCAGGTCGCCCGCGCCAAGCGTGCGCTGGACGAGGCCCGCGCGGCGGGCAAGATCGGCTGGGGCGAAATGGTGATCGACACCGACGTCAGCAAGGTTTCGGTGGTCGGCATCGGCATGCGCAGCCATGCCGGGGTTGCGGCGCGGATGTTCAACGCGCTGGCGGCCGAGCGGGTCAACATCAAGGTCATCGCCACGTCCGAGATCAAGATTTCCGTGCTGATCGACCGCAAATACATGGAACTGGCCGTGCAGACCCTG
>CALESR010000064.1 GCA_937907485.1 uncultured Paracoccaceae bacterium
GAGATCCGTGACGGGGAAACCGCGCAGGTCGCCGCCGAGGCCGCGCTGACCGGGCATCTGGTGTTCTCGTCCCTGCACGCCAATACCGCATTGTCGGCCATCGTTCGGCTGCGCGAACTGGGGGTTGAGGGCTATCTGATCGCCGCCACCCTGCGCGGCGTGATCGCCCAGCGGCTGGTGCGTCGCCTCTGCCCCGACTGCGCCCGCACCGCCGCACCGACCGAGGCCGAGGCCGCCACCTTTGCTGCTCAAGGCCTGCCGGTTCCGGCGCAACTCCGCCACGCCACCGGCTGCGCCAGTTGTGACGGCAGTGGCTATTCCGGCCGTATCGGCATCTTTGACATTCTGGAAATCGACGACCACCTCCGCGCCGCCATCGACACCGACGCGTCGGACCTGCGCCTGCGCGAGGCCGCCGGGCCGCGTCCCTCGCTGTTGGCGCTGGCCTTGGCGCGGGTGGCCAGCGGCGAAACCTCGCTGTCCGAGGTGCGCCGCGTGATGGGCGAGGGCGGATGAAGACCTTCGCTTACACCGCCTTTACGCCTGAGGGGCAGCGCCGTCAGGGCCTGATCCTGGCCGAGGACGAAGCCGACGCCTCGACCCGCATCGCCGCGCAGGGTCTGTTGCCCGCCACGTTGAGCCCCGCCAAGGCGCCTGCCCGCGCCCGCCGCCAACGCCGTATCGACCGCGACCTGCTGGCAGTTTTCACCCGGCAGATGGCGGCGCTGATGGCCGCCGGACTGCCCGCCGACGCGGCCCTCAGTGCGGTGCAGACCGCCGCCGGTGCGCCAAGGATCGAGCGCCTCGCCGCCGAGGCCCGCGCAGGGCTTTCCGAAGGCGAGGCGATGGCCGATGCCCTGGGCCGCGCCGGGGGCGCCCTGCCCGCGTGGTATGCGGCGGCAGTGCGCGCCGGGGAAACCTCGGGCGATCTGGCCGCCGTTTTTGCCACACTGGCCGATCATCTGGAAACCAGCGCCGGGGATCAGGCAGCGATCACCTCGGCGCTGATCTATCCGGCCTTTGTCACCTTGGTCGCGCTGGTGGTTTGCGCCATCCTGATGACCACCGTCGCGCCCCAGATCACCGGGATGTTCGAGCAATCCGGTCGCCCGCTGCCGCCGCTGACACTGGCGGTGATGGCACTGGTCGAGGGGCTGAAAACCGGCTGGCCACTGCTGCTGGCAGCCCTCGCGCCGGCCATCGCCGGGTGGCTGTGGGTCAGCCGCACCCCCAGCTTGCGCGCGCGCCGCGACGCGCTGGCGCTGCGCCTGCCGCTGATCGGCCGCTTCCTGCGGATGGCGGCGGCGGCGCAATACCTGCGCACGCTGGCGTTGGCCGTCAACGCCCGCCTGCCGCTGATCGAGGCGCTGACCCATGCCAGCGGGGTGCTGGGCATCGCGGCCCATCGCGCCGATGCCGACGCGGCGGGCGAGGCCCTGCGGCGGGGCGAGACCCTCTCGAACGCCCTGACCGGGCTCGATTTCCTCAACCCGGTGGCGCGCCAACTGGTGCAGGCGGGCGAGGTCTCGGCCCGGCTCGGCCCGATGTGCGAACGCGCCGCCGTGCTGGCCGAAACCGCGCTGCGCACCGAACGCAAACGCCTTGCGGTGATCGTCGAGCCCGCGGCCATGGTGGTGGTCGGCGCCGTGGTTCTGGTCATCGTGCTGGCCGTCTTGCTGCCGATCTTCGACATGCAGGCCCTCGTCAGCCCCTGAGGCCGCCCCTTCATCTTGCCCTGAATGCTCACCTTTGCGCCGCGGCTCACCGGCGCGCATGTGCAAGCCTGATCTCGGCGTCCAGCAGCCCCGGCCCAGCACGCAGCAGCCTGAGAGCGGCCAGATGATAGCCCGCCGCCCCCGGTGCCGTCTCGATCCAGCGCATCAAAGGGACAAAATCGACCCCGGCCAACGCCAGCGCCACGCCCCCTTCAGGCGCATTGGCCAGCGAGGTCACCGCGCCGCGCAGCCCCGCCTCGACCAGCGCCGCCTCGATTCCACCCAGCCCGACCGGTGCAGCGCTCACCGGCAGGGCACTGGCCGGCGCATCGCTCGGCCGTGGCAAGGCCGCGATCCGGGCCTGCTGCGCCAGATACCAGCTCCGTTCGGCCAGCGCCGCGTCAAGATCGGCCTGCGCCGCCTGCCGGGCCTCGATCAGCGGCAGTGCCACCAGCCCGGCAAAGCCCAGCGGCAAGACCCCCAGCACCAGCGCAGCCAGCAAGCCCCGCTCACGCGGGCTGCGCCCTTCCAGAGCCCTCGCCAGCGCACCGATCATCGACCGCCCTCCGTCAGTGCCAATGTTGCGCCGATGCCCTCGCCCTCGATCCCCGAGCGCTGCACCCGTGCGACGATCCCTGCCTCACCCAGCGCGGCGACCATCCGGTCCAGCGCGCGAAAATCACCCAACTGCAGCGAGACTTCGACGCCCTCGGGCGTCAGGCTGGCCGACAGAACCTCGGCCTGAGCCAACAGCGGGGCGGCGGCGCGCAGCAGCGCCAGCGGGTCGGCGGACGCGCCCTGAGCCGCCGACAGGCCCGCGCCCGTCTCACGCCGCGTGATCTCGCGCTCGACCTGCGCCCGCAGGTCGAGGATCGGCCCCGCGCCCAACAGGTCGCGCCGCGCGGCCTCCAACACCTCGGCGCGGATCGCCCCGGCCATCGCGCTGTCCTGCCGAAGGGTCAGCACCTCGGCCGTGGCCCAGCCCAGCGCGCCCAGCGCCACCAGCAGCGCAGGCAGCAGCCAGCGCCGCAGCCGGGTTTCCAGCCCGTCCGGCGCCACTATCGCTGCTCGCCGCAGATCCAACGCCAACTCGCCGTGCCCCAGCAACCGCGCGCCCGGATCGGCCTCCTGCAGCGTCAACCCGTCCAGCACCGCCAGCACGCCCGGATCCCGCGCGCCCGGCCAAAGGACAGCACGCGGCACCCGCCCGGCAGCTCGCGCATCGGCCAGCGCCAGCAACAGCATCTGCGCCGCCAGTTCCGGCTCGGCGCTGAAGCCATCGGCCAGCCCCAGTCGCGCGCTGACCACCCCGTCAACCAGCGCCAGTGACCACAGGTCAGTCGCGGCGGGCAGCGCCAGATAATCGGGCAGCAGTGCCACGCACTGCGGGGCCGTCACGCCCGGTGCGGCACGCCAACTGGCCAGCGCCGACGTCCGTGCAACCAGAACCCGGCTCCAGCCTTCACCGGCGTCCAGCCGTGCGGGGCGAATGTCGAACCCGCCGCCCAGCCGGTCGATCCCCTGCCGATGCGCCACTGCCACCCGCGAGGCGCCGGTCAATCCCACGGGCAAACTCAACGCGAACAGCGGCGCCTGCGCCCCCGGCACCAGCGCGACATACTCGCGCTCGGGCGGCGCGCCGTTGCCCGGCCGCCAAAAGGCGGGCGCGGCAGACAGGCGCGGGGTGGAAGGGCGGGGCATCACTCGAACTCGGGAAAGGACTGGACGATGGCGGCGCGGCCATCACCCGCACCGGTGTCGAGCACTACTGCCCGCCGCAGTATCACCGAGTCAAGCCGCGCCTCGATCTGCAGGGCAAAGTGGCGCGACGTGACGTTCAGCGGCAGTGCGGTCAGCGATTCCGCCGCCTCGTCGCCCAGCGCGGCACGGGCCATGGCCACAAAGGTCTCGAGATCACTGACCGGCTCGCTGGCGATCTGCTCTGAAAGCGCGGCCAATGTGGCAGCGGGCGCGCCGGGCAACATTGCGGCCAGAATCGGGGCACGCAGGGTGTTGACGTTGAACCGGGCCTCTGGCGGCAGTACGATCAGCAGCGCAGCCAGCCGGTTCCGTAGCGTGGCGTCAAGGCGCGGGTCCGCCAACAGCGCCGTCAGGCTTTGCGCGGTGATGGGCGCGACCAGTGCTGCCCCCAACGCGTTGGCCAACGGTTCCTCGACCCCCTGCCCGCGCAGCAGTCGCACCAGCATCGCTCGCCGCAGCCCTTGCGGATCGGCGCCCAGCAGAGACAGGTTGAAACGGCCCTGCAGATCCTCGATGCGCCAGCCCAGCAGGCCCCGGTCGATGCGCACCCCCTCGCGCGGCGTGGCCCAGTCCTGCCGCAGATGCACCACGCCTTCTGGCAAATTCGCGCGCACGAGGTCCACGCCACTGTCGAGGTAGAGCCCCGCCTGATCTGCTGCAAAGCGGTCCTCCAGCCGCAGTCGAGCGGTGTCGCCGCGTTGCAGCAATGCCACCGAGACCAGCGCCAGCGCCGCGACGATCACCAACGCCTGCACCAGCGCCACCCCCCTCATCGCGCCACCACCAACCGGATTTCACCATAAGCGGCTGTTTCGAAACGGATTTCGAAGCCGGGCGGCAAGGTCTCATCTTGCGCAAGCAGGGGTGTGACACTGAACCGCTCGACCCCACGCAACCGCTCGACGGGCACCCCGTCGCCCAGTTGCCGGGTCAGCACCCCGCCGACCAGCGCCCAGCGCAGCGTTTGCACCCCACCCGCGACGCCTGGCACCTCGGCCAGCCCGCCGCGCAGCAGGACCACGCCCTGCGCCTCCCTCATCAACCCGTTCTCGGCGCCCTCATCGGGCCACGGTGCGACAGCCTCGAAATCGCGGCGCAGCAGGGTCAGGGTGCGCAGCAGGTCCGCCGCGCGGTCGTCCTGCCGCTGCAAGATGTCGCGGTGCAAAAGCACGCCGCCCAGTGCCTGCACCGACATCACCGCAACCACGGCGAGGATCGCCACAGCCGCCATCACCTCGATCAAGGTGAATCCGCGCTGCATCACAGGCCCTCGCCCGTCAGATGCACCACCAGCCGCGCGCCGGGCTGGCCGGGCGCGGTGGTGGCGATGGTCACGGCGGTTCCTCCGGCGGCCGTCTCGGCCTCGATGATCTCGATGCGCCAGTCGTGGCCACCCATGCGCTCTTGGCCGGGTAGGGCGCGGCCCGCGCGCAGTCCGTATAGCCGCAGCTCGGCGGCACGGTTCAGCGCCACCTCGGCGGCCAGCGCCCGCCCCACCTGCCCGCCGATGCCTCGCTGCGCCGCATCGAGGCTGCGCCAGGCCGCCATCGCGCCCAAGGACAGGATCGCCACCGCGACCGCCACCTCGATCAGCGTAAAGCCCGGGCTCAGCGCGCGGCGCATGTCAGTCCCCCGTCCGGCTGGCCTGCGCAGCGCAATCCACCGGGGGTGAAGGTCACCGCAAAAGGCGTCCCCCGCCCATCCGGGCCAAAGCCGATCGGTG
>CALESR010000065.1 GCA_937907485.1 uncultured Paracoccaceae bacterium
CCTGGGGGGTGATCGACCTGCTGGCCGTCACCGATTTCCCCGACTGGCGGATGAAGTCCTTTGTGCGGTCGGCGGACGAGGGCATTCTGATGGTGCTGCCGCGCGAGGGCGGGCATCTGGTGCGGCTCTATGTCGAGATGGACGCGCTGGGCGAGGATGAGCGCGCCTCGGACCGGGGTATGGATGAGAACCACATCATCGCCAAGGCGCAGCGCATCCTCGCGCCGTTTTCGCTGGAGGCCAAAGAGGTGGTCTGGTGGTCGATCTATGAAATCGGCCACCGGCTGACCGACACCTTTGACGATGTGCCCGCCGGGCAGGCCGCCCAGCGCAACCCGCGGGTCATGCTGGCTGGCGACGCCTGCCACACGCATTCGCCCAAGGCCGGGCAAGGGATGAATGTGTCGATGGGCGATACGTTCAATCTGGGGTGGAAACTGATCTCCGTGCTCAAGGGCCGCGCCGATGCGTCCTTGCTGCATTCCTATACCGCCGAGCGGCGCGGCGCGGCCAAGGGGCTGGTGGAGTTCGACCACAAATGGGCGCGCGTGGTTGGTGCGCGGGCCGAGGACGATGCCACCAGCGGCCTGCCCCGCGTGGCGCGCGAGTTCGTCAACAACCTGCCCTTCACCTGCGGGCTGACGATCCAGTATGAACCCTCGGCGCTGACCGGCACGGGAGAACATCAGCATCTGGCGACGGGGTTCGAGATCGGCAAGCGCTTTCACTCGGTGCCGGTGATCCGGCTGGCGGATGCCAAGCCGATGCATCTGGGCCATGTCGTGCAGGCCGATGCGCGCTGGCGGCTGATCGCCTTTGCGCCCAAGGGGGATGCAGGCCAGAGCGGGGGTGCCATCGCGCGGCTGTGCGGGTTCCTGTCGGGCGACCCGGCCTCGCCCGTGCTGCGTCACACGGCCAAGGGCGAGGATATCGACGCGGTGATCGACCTGCGCGCGGTCTTTGGCCAAGGGTTCCGCGAGCTGGATTACGCCGCGATGCCCGCCCTGCTGCGGCCTGCCGTCGGGCGCTATGGCCTGTGCGATTATGAAAAGGTGTTCTGTGTCGATCACAAGCTGGGCGTGGACATCCACGCCGAGCGCGGCATCGACACGGCGGCGGGGTGTCTGGTGATCGTGCGGCCGGACCAGCATGTCGCGCAGATCCTGCCGCTGGACGCCCATGCGGCGCTGAGCGCCTTTTTTGCCGGGTTTCTGCGGGTGGTGTGAACCGGGACGCGCCCGCTGGCCGGGGAGGTCAGCGGGCAGGCCTGTCAGCGGCCCGAGGTGAGCATGGCATAGAGGTCTTCGATGCTGACCTCGGTGCGCGGGATCTCATAGCGGTAATCCACCATCGTCGAATAGGCCGCGCCGGCAATGTCGATGTATTGCGCCGCCGCATAGCGGTCCGAATCATAGAGGCTCGCGGCCTCGGTCAGATAGCGGATGAAGAGGTCGTTCAGCTCGGGCTCGCTGAGGCCGGTCATCTCATAAAGGACCGTTGCGTATTGGTCCGGGCTGGTCGCCAGGGGCACATACGAGCCGCTCATCCGGATCACCGGGGACACCGTGTCGCCCGAGCGGGTGTCGCCGGTCAGGACGTCGCCGCCGCCGCCGCGGGTATCGCCGCCAACGAGAATGTCGCCGCCACCGCCGGGAATGATGACCACGTCACCGCCGATGATGGGCGGGGCGCTGCCGCCGGACAGGTTCATCGCGCTGCTGGTCTCGCCGCCCAGACTGATGACACCGGTCCGCACCGCGACAACCGATCCGATGCCCAGACCGACGACGGCGGCGGCCAGCACCGTCCATTCGACGACAATGGCACCGGCCTCGGCCTGCAGGAACCGGCGCAGGGGGGTGATCGACATGGGGAACTCCTCTCACTGACAAAGCGTTAAGCACTGTGGCAGCGGATTCGGGCGAAACTTTGACGCTCAGGGCGTCAGGGCCTGCAAGAGGTGCTGACGATAGGCGGCCTCGGAAAAGCAGGGCTCGCGCAGGAAGATCTGCACGACGGGATGGTCATAGACGCGCCAAGGCTCTTGCGCCCAGGAATCGTCAAAGGGAAACAGCGGCAGCGGATAGCCCCGGTCCAGCACCAGCACCGGCGCAAAGCAGGCCTGACCGGAGAACAGCGCGGCATAATGCGCCGTGGTCAGTGGAAACCGGTCCGGCAGGCGCGGCATCACCGCCGACTGGCGGTCGGAGGACAGCACCAGCACATCCGTGCGCGCCAGCAGCGCGGCGAGGCGCTGGGCCTTTTCCGGGCTGTCGGGGTCGGTGATGTCGAGCACCTGCAGCGTGAACCAGCCGTCATGCGAGGGCCAGCGATGCGGCTCGCCCTCGGTCAGGGCGACGATGGTGGGCAAATGGTCGTCCCAAGCGGTCTCGTTGGTCAGGATGGTGCCCCGCGGCAGCGCCCAGAGCCAGTGCGAGGCCAGAATCCGTGGATGGTCGCCGTCATGCAGCCGCACCGTGCCCGAGCCCCAGTAAAGCGCCAGTGCCAGCGCAGTCAGGGCCGCCGGGGTGCCGATCCGGCGCAGGGCGGGCGCCAGCAGCACCGCCATCGCCGCCATGCCCGGCGCGGCATAGCGCAGGGCGCTGACCGAACTGATCGCCGTCAGCGCCAGATACACCACCAGCACCGCCAGCGGCACGAGCGCCGCGCCGCCCAGCGACCGCCAGCGCAGGGCCAGCAGCAGACCCACCGCCACCGGCCCGACGCCAAACAGCGCGAAATCCCGCAGCAGCCGCAGCGGGCCATACCCGGCGATCCACTGCCAGTTGGGCGGGAACCCCGGCGAGGCCGTCACCTCGGCCAGACCACGAAAATCGGCGACCCAGTCGGGCGACAGGGCAAAGGGCGAGAACCCGTCAAAGGCAAAGGGATTGGCCAGCCGGAACAGCACGAACCCGGCCAGCAGCATCAGCAGCGCGGCCAGCAGCGCCCGTCGGGCGGGCAACCCCGCGCGCAGGGCGAGAGCCAGCGCCAGCGCGGCGGGGCCCAGCAACAGCACGCCGGTAATCTTGCAGGCCATCGCCAGCCCGATGAGCCCGCCCGCCAGTGCCGCCATCCGCAAGGCATCGCCGCGTCGCTGCGCCAGCGCGATCAGCGGCACCAGCGCGGCCGCCCCTGCCGCCGACAGCCAGACATCGACCGTGTGGAAATTCGCCAGTTGCAGCACTGAGGGCATCGCCGCATAGAGCACGGCCGCGCCCAGCGCCGCGCCATTTCCCGCCAATAGCCGCGCCGCCAGAAACACCGCCAGCACCGCGCCGGTATCGACCACCGCCGAGAGGCCCCGCGCCACCGGCATGAAGGCGAACCAGTCCACCGCGCCCAGCGCCCAGCCCAGCAGCGCCCCGGCCAGCAGCGGCGCCTCGCCATAGACAAAGCTCGCCTCGCCGCGGTGGGGGTTCAGCGGCGAATCGGGCGAGAACCACCACCCGCCAAGGCCCAGCCCGGCGTTCGCCGGATCGCCCAGCGCGGCAAGGAAGGGCTGCGTGACCAGAAAGAGGTGGCGCTCGTCCGGGTGCAGCGCGGCATAGCCGTCCCAGGCAATGCCCGACAGCCGCACCCACAGGGCCAAGGCCAGCACCGCCAGCAGCGCAAGGGCGGTCTTGATGTCGATGGCGTCGAGGCTCGGGCGCAAGGGGTCACTCCGCACAGGGTTGCCCCGACATACGCGGCCTTGCCCCGCCGCCGCCCCAAGATCGCGCGGCCCCGGTGTTTTCAACCGCCCGGCGTGACCGATGCGCAACATCGCCTCGTCCATCGGTTGCGGCGACGATGGGCGCAACACTGCCCAAAATTGCAGGATTCCAGCCCCATTTGCGCCATGAAGTCGGGTTAACAATTCGTTCAGTGCCTGTTGAAGTGCGTGAAAGGCTTGTCATGTCGCGTTTTGTGCCGAATCGCTGCCCCCTGCCCCGCAAGTCCCGCGTCGTCGGTTTTGCCACCGCCGAAGAGGGAACCTTTGCCGTCTTCAGCCTCTTTGTCTTTGTCGCCATGCTGCTGGTCGCCGGACTGGCGGTGGACATGATGCGCCACGAAACCGTGCGGGTGCGCATGCAGGGTGTCACCGACCGCGCCGTTCTGGCGGCGACGATGCTGGGGGCCAACAACGGCGTTGCGACGCCGCAGCAAATGCTGGAATCCTATTTCGCCGCCGCCGACCTGAGCGATGAACTGGGCACGCAGTTTTCGATCACCGAGAGCCTGTGGACCGGTCGCAACGTGACCGCGGTGCCCACGGCCACCGTGCCCACCTTGATGACGCAGATGATCGGCATCGACGATTTCGCCGTCGCCACCCCGGCCTCGGCGGCGGAAATGGCGATCTCGGTCTGGCTGGATATCGCGATGGTGCTGGATATCTCGGGCTCGATGGGCTTTGACGGCGGCGGGCGGATCAACGCGCTGCGGCAGGCCGGGTCGCAACTGGCGACGCAGGTGTTGACCGACAATCAGGACGGGCGCGTTTCACTGACGCTGGTGCCCTATGACACCGCCGTCTATCCGCCGCCCAGCATGTTGGCCCATTTCAACCACCTCCATGGCAACGTCGGCGACTGCCCGGATTTCCGCAACTGGAACTCGATCACCAACTCGCGGCAAGAGCACATGGACCTGCGCCAGTGCCACACCGACGCCTGGGGCCAGATCCGCCCGTATATGGGCGACGCCACCGAGGCCGTGGCCGCGATCAACGCCCTGCAACCGCGCGACGTGACCTCGATCGATCTGGGGCTGCGCTGGGGGGCGGTGTTCTTTGACTCGACCATGCAACCGGCGATCACCCAGTTGATCGCGGACGGTGAGATCAGCAACGATTATGCCGACCGGCCCTTTGCGTGGAACGAACCGAACGTGGTGCGCGCGGTGATCCTGCTGACCGATGGCGAGAATTGCTGCGGCCACCGTTATACGCAGGCGATCCAGGATCTGAACACGCTGTCGGTGTGCACGGAACTGAAGAACCGCAACGTGCTGGTCTATGCCGTCGCCTTCGAGGCCCCGCCCGCCGGTCAGGCGCTGATGATGAACTGCGCCTCGTCGCCTGCCCATTACTTTGACTCGGCCGTTGGTGGCCTGCTGAACGTGTTCAGCTCGATCGCCAGCAACGTCGTCACCCAGACCCTGAGGCTGACCCAATGAGCCGCTTTCTGTCCCCCCTGCGCCGGTTTATCAGCCGTGAGGCAGGCACCGCGACCGTCGAATTCGTCATCGCCGTGCCGTTGGTGTTGTCGCTGCTGTTCATGTCGATCGACTTTGGCGCGGTGATGCTGCGGCAGGTGTTCCTTGACCGGGCCGTGGACATCGCGGTGCGCGAGGTGCGGCTGGGCAATGTGGCGTCGAACGGCCTGTCGACGCTGCGCAGCCTGATCTGCGAGCGCACGATCCTGATCGGCAATTGCGAATCCTCGCTGACGGTCGAGTTGCGGCCGATCAACACCAACTCGTGGGCCGGGCTGAATACGCCGGTCGAGTGCATCAACCGTTCGGAAAACATCAACCCGACGCTGACCTTCAACCCCTCGGCGGGCAATCAGGACCTGATGCTGGTGCGGGTCTGCGCCTCGGCCGATCCGTTCCTGACCATCACCGGGCTGGTGCTGGGCATGGGCACGGCGACGGGCGGCGACCTGCAGGTGGTGGCGATAGGCGCCTTTACCAACGAGCCGGTCTGACGCCGCGTTCAAAGTTGACGCTACGTTGACTTAAGCTGCGTTAACCAATAGCTATTTGGGAGAGTTAAGTGCAGTCGGGCGTCGTGCGTCGCCGGTGATGCGGCTTTGGGACAGTGTCGGCCAGAGTGCCGGTCATCGCCCATGGCCTGTGTTCGTGGTGGCGTGGCCCCCATAATATAGTGGCGTCAGGGTTTTCATGCTCCGTGTCCTGTCAGTGTTGAAGACCCGCCTGCGCGCCCAGACCTCTGGATCGGCCTCTGTCGAACTGATGATCGTCCTGCCCATGTTGCTGTGGGCGCTGGTGGCGACCGTGGTGTTCTTTGACGGGTTCAAGGCGCGCTATCAGACCGAGATGGCCGCCAATACCGTCGCCGACCATATCTCGCGCGAGACGCAGTCGTTCACGCCGCAATACCTCGAAGGCATGAATCAGGCCTATGACGCGCTGGCGCGCGCGCGCTATCCGACGCGGATTCGCGTGTCGGCGCTGATCTGGGACGATTACCTGCAGCGCCCGCATCTGCACTGGTCCTATGGCACGCGCGGTCTGGCTCCGCTGCCGGCGAACGCGCTCGACCTGCTGGAGGCGGGCAACATGGCCGCGCTGCAAAGCCAGTTCACCGCGCAGTCGGGGTCGGTGTTTTCGACCGCCAGCGCGCAGATGCCGCGCGAGGATTATTACAGCAACATTCCGATCATCATTCCCGGCGAGACGATGCTGATGATCGAGACCTTTGGCCAGTGGCGGCCCTTTGCCTCGGTGGGGCTGGGGCCGATCCGATTGAACTCGCTGGTGGCGACGCGGCCGCGGTTCTCGCCGAATGTGTCGGTCAACCAGATCCCGCTGTATCCGCTGCCGCCGACGCCGACGCCGCTGCCGACACCGACGCCCTGGCCGACACCGACGCCCGAGCCCGAGCCGACGCCCGAGCCCACGCCAACGATGGGACCGACGCCGACGATGGGGCCCACGCCGACCCCTGGCCCGCCGACGCCGACGCCCCTGCCGACCCCGACGCCCGGCCCGCCCACGGCAACGCCGACGCCGACGCCCTATGTGCCGCCGACACCGACACCGACGCCGTATCCGACGCCGACACCCACGCCCTATGTGCCGCCAACGCCGACGCCGACGCCGTATCCGACGCCGACACCGACACCCGGCGAGCAGTGCACCTTCTGCTGACGGCAGGATGGCTTGACACAAGCGGACGCCCCCGGCACGACCAAGGCCGGGGGCAAAACGGAAGGTGGCTTCGTGGAACGGCATGAAACAGGGGCGCCAGACGCCGCACGGACGGCAGTGCCCGCCCGGCCGCTGGTGTCGATCGTCATTCCCTGCCTCGATGAGGCCGAGGTGCTGCCCGAGACCCTGTCGCGGCTGGCCGCCCTCGCCGCGCGGCAGACCGAGTGTGCCTTTGAGTTCGTCTTTGTCGATGACGGCTCACGCGATGGCACGCTGGCCGTGCTGGCGCAGGCCGCGATGGCCGATCCCCGGCTGCGCGTCCTGAGCTTTTCGCGCAACTTTGGCCAGCAGATCGCCGTCACCGCCGGGATTGACGCCGCGCGGGGCGATGCGGTGGTGCTGATGGACAGCGACCTGCAAGACCCGCCCGAAGTGGTCGCGCAGATGATCGAGCGGTGGCGCGAGGGGTTCGACGTGGTCTATGGCACGCGTGCCTCGCGGCCCGGCGACGGCTGGTTCAAGCGCGTGACCGCCAGCGGGTTCTATTCCCTCATCAACCGGCTGTCCGAGATTCCAATCCCCGCCGACACCGGCGATTTTCGTCTGATGAGCCGCGCTGTCGTCGAGATCCTGCACCTGATGCCCGAGCGCCATCGGTTTCTGCGCGGCATGGTCGCCTGGACAGGGTTCCGGCAGACCTCGATCCGCTATGATCGCCCGGAGCGGTTTGCCGGGCAGACGAAATACCCGCTGGGCAAGATGGTGCGCTATGCGCTGGACGGGATATTGTCGTTCTCGATCAAGCCGTTGCAACTGGCGATCGGGCTGGGGCTGTTCACCGTCTGCCTGTCGGTGATCGGCATCGTCTATGCGCTGGCGCTGCGGATCTTCACCTCGGTCTGGGTCGAGGGCTGGACGGCGCTGATGATTGCCGTGTTGTTCCTCGGCGGGGTGCAGTTGCTGTCGCTGGGGATCATCGGCGAATACGTCGGTCGCATCTATGGCGAGGTGCAGCGACGCCCGCTGTATGTCGTGCGCCAGCGCATCGGCTTTGCGCGCGACTCTGGTGCGGACACGGAATGAGCCGGGCGCTGAAACTGCTGGCGGGCTTTGCCCTTGGGGGTGTGCTGTTGTGGCTGGCGCTGCGCCAGGTCGATGGCGCGGCACTGCTGGCGGCGACGCGCGGGGTGAATGGGCCGATGCTGCTGGCCGCCCCGCTGGCGCTGGCGCTGGGCTATGTCTGCCGGGTTCGGCGCTGGTGGCTGATGCTGCGCCCGCACAACCCGGCGTTGGGACAGGGCCGGGCGGCGGTGGCGTTCCTCGCCTCGATCGCGGGCAACAATCTGGCGCCGTTCCGGTTGGGCGATGCGCTGCGGTGTTTCGGGTTTTCGCGCTGGCTGGGGGTGCCCAATGGCGCGGTGCTGGGCACGGTGCTGATCGAGCGCGTTCTGGACATGCTCGCCGTGCTGCTGGCGCTGGGGCTGGCGCTGTGGATGATCGCGCCCGGCGCGGCGTCGGGGCTGGTCGGGCCTGCCGTGGTGGGGATGGGGGCGGGCGCGGTGCTGCTGGTGCTGTGGCCGGGGATTCTGGCGCCGCCGCTGCGGGCGCTGGCGCGGATGATCGGGCGGCTGGGACCGCGGGCGAAGGCGCGGGCCGAGGGGTTTCTGGGCCCGCTGATCGACGCGCTGACCACGCTGTCGACCGGCCCTGCCCGCGCCGCGCTGATCGGCTGGACAGTGCCGGTCTGGCTGTTCGAGGGGGCGAGTTACTGGGCCGTGGCGCTGGCGATGCCCGCGCTGCCCCTGCCCGGCGCCGCATGGCTGGCGATGCCGGCGGGCACGCTGGCGACGCTTTTGCCCACCACGCCGGGCCATATCGGTGCCTTTGACTATGTCGCGCAGTTGGCCACGGTGGCCGCCGGGAACCCACTGGCCGAGGCGACGGCCTTTGTCATCGTCGTTCACCTGATGCTCTGGCTGACCACCACGCTGGCCGGTGGCCTGTGCCTGCTGATCTGGGCGCTGCAGCGAAAGCAGGCGGCATGACGCGGTATGCTGTCATCGGCGCCGGGTTCACCGGGCTGGCCGCTGCGCGCGATCTGGCGCGCGCCGGACATCCGGTCACCGTGTTCGAGGCCGACACCCATGTCGGGGGACTGGCCGGGTCGTTCGATCCGGCGGGTGGCGGCGAGGCGCTGGACCGGTTCTATCACCACTGGTTCACCTCGGACGCGGCGGTGATGGCGCTGATCGACGAGTTGGGCCTGTCCGATCAGGTCAGCACCGAGGCCAGCCTGACCGGCGTCTATTTCAACGGCGCCACCCTGCGGCTGTCGTCGCCGCTGGACCTGCTGCGGTTCTCGGCGCTGCCGGTGATCGACCGGCTGCGGCTGGGCCTTTTGGGCCTGCGCGTGCGGCGGGTGCGCGACTGGCGCGCGCTGGAGAGTGTCACCGCCGCCGACTGGCTGCGGCGGATGGGTGGCGAGACGGTCTATCGCCGGCTGTGGCAGCCTTTGCTGCGCGGCAAGTTCGGCGCCCATGCCGAAGACATCTCGGCGGTCTGGATCTGGAACAAGCTGAAGCTGCGCGGCGGGTCGCGCGGGCGCGGCGGGGCCGAACATCTGGCCTATGTGCGCGGGTCCTTCGCGCGGGTGGCCGAGGCGATGGCCGAGGACATCGTCACCCACGGCGGGCGGGTCATCACCGGGCGGCCGGTGCACCGGCTGACGCCGCAGGGCAGCGGCTGGCAGATCGAGGGCGACGGCGTCACGCCGGTCGATGCCGTGATCGCCACCGTTGCGCCGCCGCTGCTGGCCACGATGATCGACCATTGGGCCGGGCCTGAGGTGTTGCAGGGCCTGACGCGCATTTCCTATCTGGCGAACCTGTGTCTGGTGCTGGAACTGGACCGCTCGCTGGGCTCGACCTATTGGCTGAATGTCACGGACCCGGATTTCCCGTTTATCGGCGTGATCGAGCACACCAATTTCCAGTCGCCCGCGCGCTATGGCGGGCGGCATGTGGTCTATCTGTCGCGCTATCTGCCGCAGGGCGATGCGCTGCTGGGACTGAGCGATGCCGAGGTGCTGGCCTTTGCCCTGCCGCATCTGCAGCGCATGTTCCCGGCGTTGCAGGCCGACTGGATCCTGCGCCACCACGTCTGGCGCGCCAACTGGGCGCAGCCGGTGGTGACGCGGCAGTATTCGGCGCTGATCCCGCCGCAGACGCCCGCGCCGGGGCTGCATCTGTGCTCGATGGCGCAGATCTATCCGGAGGATCGCGGCACCAATTACGCCGTGCGTGCCGGGCGTGCGTTGGCGCAGCGGCTGCTGGCCGGGGATTAGGGGCAGCGCGCCGGGTCGATCTGCACGATCTGCCCCCCGGCGCTGGAATGCACCACCGGGCCCAGCGCCAGCACCCCCTCGCGGTTCAGCGCGGGATAGCGGGCCTCCTCGACCTGACCGAGGATCGCATAGCGCACGCCGTGCCGCCGGATCAGGGCGCAGCGGGCCGGATGGTCGGCGGTGGTGTAAAACGCCTCGACCCGCGTGGCGCGCTGGTTCGGCCGGTCGCCGTCGTTGCGCCAGAGCCATTCATGCGCCGCCCAGCCGATCACCGCGGGCTGCCCGGTCATCGCCGAGACCCGCGCGGTGTCGCCAAAGGCATCGCCCGAGGCCTCGATCAGCGACTCGCCCGGCGCCAGCGGCAGATGCCGGGCGGCCTCGACCAAGGCGCGCTCGTCACCCAGAAAGGCCAGCCCGTCGAGGTTGCGGATCGCCGAGGGCCAGACGAGGATATGCGGCGCATAGGCGAGGATCGACACCAGCGGCACCGCCGCCACCAACGCGCCGATCCGCGCCCGGCGCCCGGCCTGTGCGGCCAGCGCCAGCACCGCCACCGAGGCGACGATCAGCAGGCTTTGCGCGCGAAAGCTCAGCTTGAACATCGTGTTGGCGCGGGCGTATTCCAGCCCGTAGATATCGCGCACGATCAGCAGTTCCGGCAGCACCAGCAGCAGCAGAGCCGAGGCAAACAGCAGGCCGGGCGCCCAGTCGCGCCGCAGCGGCGGCAGGGCGAGCAGCAGCGCGGCGGGCAGCAGCGCATGGCCGTACAGCACCAGCCATTGCCACAGCGGCGTGCGGTTCGGCGCGGCCTCGATCCCGCTGGCAAAGGGGGTGAACTGGCCCAGAAACGGCGCGGCGCTGACAAAGGCGGCGGTGGCGACCAGGACTGCGGCCAGACCCAGCGCATCGAGGCCTTGGCGGCGCAGCCCGGCCAGCATCAGCACGCCCAAGAGGCCCATCACCCCCAGCACCGCCACATCCCAGGAGTTGATCGCCGCGCAGAGGCCCAGCACCCAGCCAAAGCCGAGCACCTGCACCGGGTCGACCGCCTGCCGCGCCATGCCGCGCGCGACAAAGCCCAGCAGGATCATCACACCCAGAAAGAACACCGGCAGCGCCGCCACATGGGCGTGCAGATCGCCGACGGCAAAGGCATAGGCCGGGAACTCGGTAAAGCCCTTGTCCGCGACGGGGGGGTCAAAGCCGATGAAGCGGGTGGAATCCGGGAAATAGAACGCCGGATTGGTCGCGGGCATCAGCGGGCGCAGCAGGGAATACAGCGCCGAATGCAGGTTGCCGCCGTAGAGCGTCAGCGCCGCGGCCAGCGCCCCGCCGCCCTGCGCCAGAACCGGCCCCGCCGCCTGCGCCAGACGGGTCGTCAGCGCCCAGACCGCCAGCCCGGTCAGCGCGAACAGGCTGGCCATGACGATCTGATAGGCCTGATCGGCGCTCGCCCCAGAGAGATGGCCCCAGGCCGCCGCCATCGCCTGCCCGACATAGTAATAATTCACCGTCTCGCCCGCGAACCAGGGGTCAAGCGGTGGCATGACATCGGCCCGCATCGCGGCGGCCAGCAGGCCGAGGTCGGTGAATTTCTCCAGCCCGGACAGGTCGGCATTGCCCATCCTTTGCGCGAGGCCCAGCCAGAACAGCAGGGCAAAGCCCGCCGCCACGGCGAAAGCCTCACGAGGGGCGCCCGGTGCGGCGCCCAGCCACAGACGCGCGGCCACCAGGGCGCCCAGCCCGGCCAGACTGGCCTGTGCAAAGCCCAGCAGATGCAGCGCCGCCAGCAGCCAGGGCAGCCAGCCCATCACCACAAAGGCCAGCAGCAAGGCCGCCACCCAGCCACCGCCGCCCGGCACCAGCCGCAGCGCCAGCGGGCGCGCGGCCCAGGTCGCCAGCGCGAGCAGCGCGAAGAGTCGCAGCACGATCAGCGCCTCGGCCATCGGCAGGCTTCCCGTCATGCGCCCTGCCTCCAGGCCCGGTGCAGCCGCTCGGCGCTACAGGTGGCAGGGTCGCGCGGGCCCAGCCGCGCCGCGATCTCAGGGGCCGACAACCTCTCGACGTTGCGAAACAGGATCACCTCGGGGCGGTCAAACACCAGCCGGGTTTCCTCGGCCGTCAGACCGGGGGCCAGCAGAGGCCCAAGGACCCCGTTGCGATCGGCCCGCCGCACTGGCACCAGACCCAGAAGGCCATCGGCCAACCCGGCGTAATAGGCGCAGATCACCGGATTGGCGCCGGGCTGGCGCGGCAACACCTCCCAGTTGCGGCGGCTGGCGAGGATCAGCCAATCGGCCCCCGCCAGCGCCGCCGCCAGCGCATCCGGCGTCAAACCGTCCTCGGCCAGCGGCAGCACGACGACCGGACGCCCGCCCGTTTGCGGCAGGTCGCGCGGCTCGATCGCCACGGTGTCGTCAGCCGCTGACAGCGCCTGCAACTGCGCCTCGATGGCGAGGCGAGGATCCGGGCGCAGATAGGCGGCGGCGGACTCGAGCCCCGCCAGCGTCATCAGCCCCAGCCCGGCCAGCCCGGCGGCCGCGGCGGTGCGACCGGCAAGCCCGCTGGCCAGCCGCCCCAGCCCGACGCCCGCCAGCACCAGAACCACCGGCATCAGCGGCGCCAGATAGCGCACGAACTTGGCGTGCCAGCCAAAGGTCAGCGCCGCATAGACCAGCGCAAAGGCGAGGCCCGGCAAGGCGAGCCGCCAGCCGCCGCGCGGCATCAGGCCAAGGCCCGCCAGCGCCAGCAGCACACCGGCGCCCGAGGTCATCGACCACAATTGCCGGGCCTCGAACAGCCCGTTCACCGCGCCGGTAAACTGTGCCGTCCAGAACACCGCGAGGCTGCCGGTCACCACGCCATTCTCGAACCGCATCACGGCCAGCCAATCCGACGTCGCCAGCCAGACCGAGGGCGCAAAGGCCAGTGCCTGCATCACGGCCATGACCGCGAACAGCGCCAGCATCCGCAACCGCGCGGCGTCGAACCGCCCGCCCAGCGCAAAGGCGGTCAGCGGGATCACGCAGACCGCCACCGCCGTCGTCTTGAAGCCAAAGCCGATGCCCAGCGCCAGCGCCGCCATCAGCGCCATGCGGCGGTCCGGCAGCGCGCCGTCGAGCCAGCGCATTGCCAGCCACCAGAGCACCAGCACCAGGAGGGCAATCGCGCTTTCCGTGGTGCCGAAATGCGCCCATTGCACCAGCGGGGCCGAGGTCGCCAGCGCCAGCGCAGCGGCCAGACCGGCAAACATCCCGGCCTGTTCGGACCCACCCCCCGCCAGCCGCCGCGCGAGGGCCGCGCCCGGCAGGATCATCGACAGCGACAGCAGCGCCGACAGCCCCCGCGCCACCAGCGTCAGGCAAGCGCCGTCCTCGCTGCCGCAAACCGGCAGCGACAGCAGGCGCGGCAGCCAGAGGGCGAGGTCGTTATAGGCGTGGAATTCGGGCAGCAGGCGGCCGTCGATGCCCAGCGTCAGCGCCGCGCGGATCAGGTTCGACTCGTCCGGATGCAGCCCGCGACCGGCGTCCCAGTTCAGCCCGACCAGCCGCAGCAGCGCCGCCAGCAGCAGCAGCGCCAGCAGCGCCCGGCGATACTGACCTTCGGTCAGGGTCACGGCTGGCACCGGGCACAGGGCAGGCAGACTGGGGCGGCGGGCATTCTGACCATCCATCACACAACGAGCCAGACAGCCCGCCCGGACCATAGCAGCCGCACCGGCATAGGCAATATCCGCCGCCTCAGTCGCGCGGCACCGGCAGGGCAAAGCCCTCGGTCAGGCCATCAGGGTCGGGGCCGTCGATCAGGGGATTGGGCTGCGCCACCAGCGCCAGCTTTGCCGGGTCAGTGATGATGATGCGCGCGCCGTCGATCTTCAGCCCGTCGCCCTCGAGCCCCTTGAGCGCGCGGCTGAGGTTTTCCGCCGTCATGCCCAGATAGCTGGCCAGCAGCCGCTTTTCCACCGGCAGGGCAAAGCTGCGCACGCCCCCCGCCAGCCGCGCCTGCCGCATCACATAGGACGCGATGCGCTCGCGGGAGTTGCGCAGTTTCAGGCCCTTGGCGTGGCGCACGACCGACCGGTAACAGCCCGCCAACTCGTGAATGATCGCCGTGGCGAATTCGGTATCCTCGCGGAAGATCAGCCGCAATTCGGCCGAGGGCACCAGCATGATGCGAGACCGCTCGATGGTGCGCGCCGACATCAGATAGGGCGCATCGCGGATCGTCGCGGCCAGAATGAAGGTGCCCAAGGGGCGCAGCACGCCCATCGTCGTCTCGCGGTGCGCCCAGGACGAGAAGAGCTCGACCTGGCCATCGAGAAGGATGTGCAGGAAATCCGCCGGTTCGCCCTGCCGGATCATCACCAACCCCTCGGGGAAGTTCTGGACATACGAGGCCTTCATCAGCCGGTCGAAGGTATCCTGACGCATCCCGCTGAACAGCGGCAGGCGCCGAATCTCGGGCAGGTCGATGGCGGGCATGGTCCCTCCGGGGTTGGGGCGGGCGGCCCCTGACGCTTGATAATTGTCAACCATCGGGCCGGGGGCCGTCAAGTCGCCAAATGACGGGAATCATCCGGCAAAACCGTGAGAATCAAACCGCGTCGGTTTGCCGAAAGCCGCTGGGCCGGATTTGACCTGAATCAAACGAATGCCCGGAACGACAGTGTTCACCGCTGGGCAAGGCCCTGAAACCGGCCACCAAGGAGCGCCCGATGGACATCATGCTGACCTACGACAATTCGCGCAATGCGCGCATCGCGCTGGACTATGTGCGGCGCACATTCGGCCCGCTGCACCCGACGATCACGCTGATTTCGGTGGTCGAGGACGTGGGGTCGGCCACCGCGGGCGCCGATGACCTGTTCAACGAACAGTTCCAGAGCCAGAAGGCCGACACCGAGGCCGCTGCCGCCGAACTGGCGGCGCATGGCCTGACGGCGACGGTGATTCTGGCGCAGGGCGACGCGCGCAAGATGATCCTGCGCGCCACCGAAGAGCGCAGACCCGACCTGCTGGTGCTGGCACGTCACAGCCACCAGCCGGACGCGGGCGGTGCCTTTGGCTTTATCACCAAACGCATCGACGCGCTGGTCGAGGAGTTCGACCACATGACCTTTGGCTCGGTCTCGGCCTTTCTGGCCCGGCGGGCGAAATGCCCGCTGTTGATCGTGCCCACGCATTCCGAGGCCTGACAGCCCCCCTTTCGGACGGACGACACATCATGCAAGTCTCTGACCTTTTCCGCTTCAGAAACAAAGAGATCAAGGCGCTCCACCTGACATGGATCGCGTTCTTCATCTGCTTTTACGTCTGGTTCAACATGGCGCCGCTGGCCTCGTCGATGCTGGCCTCGGCCGATTGGCTGAGCCGCGACGACATCCGCCTCTTTGCCATCGCCAACGTCGCGCTGACGATTCCGGCGCGCATCCTTGTCGGCATGGCGCTGGACAAATGGGGCCCGCGCCGGGTGTTTTCGGTGCTGATGGTGACGATGGCGGTGCCGACCTTCGTCTTTGCCTTTGGTGACAGCCGCGAGCAGTTGTTCGTCGCGCGTCTGGTGCTGTCGTCGGTCGGCGCCTCGTTCGTGATCGGCATCCACATGACCGCGCTGTGGTTCAAGCCGCGCGATATCGGCTTTGCCGAAGGGTTCTATGCCGGTTGGGGCAATTTCGGCTCGGCGGCGGCGGCGATGACGATTCCGACGGTCGGGCTGCTGATCTATGGCGGGCCGGACGGCTGGCGCTGGGCGATTGCCACCTCGGGCGTGGTCATGGCGGTTTATGGGGTGTTCTACTGGTTTGCCATCACCGATGGCCCGCACAAGGACAGCCACAAGAAACCGCGCAAGGCGAGCGCGCTGGAGGTGTCGAGCTGGCGTGATCTGGCGCTGCTGATCCTGTTCACCGTGCCAATGGTCGGCATCCTGTCGATCGTAGTTTATCGCCTGCAACTGATGAACTACCTCGATCCGATGACCGCGGTCTTCTGCCATGCCGCCATCGCCATCATCGTGACCTATCAGGTCTGGCTGGCGATCAAGGTCAACCTGCCGATCCTGAAAAAGGGCGTGCCCGAGGACGACCGCTATCCCTTTACCTCGGTTGCCGCGCTGAACCTGACCTATTTCGCCAACTTCGGCGCGGAACTGGCCGTGGTGTCGATGCTGCCGATGTTCTTTCAAGAGACCTGGGGCCTGACCGCCGTGGCCGCCGGGATGATCGCCTCGACCTTTGCCTTTGTGAACCTGTTCGCCCGGCCGATGGGGGGCCTCGTGTCCGACCGCATGGGCAACCGGCGCTTTGTCATGCTGGCCTACATGTTCGGCATCGGCGTCGGATTCGTGCTGATGGGGCTGATGGACAGCCGCTGGCCGCTGGTGCTGGCCGTGGCGATCACCATCGGTTGCAGCTTTTTCGTGCAGGGGGCCGAGGGCGCGACCTTTGGCATCAT
>CALESR010000066.1 GCA_937907485.1 uncultured Paracoccaceae bacterium
CACACCCACCGCCCCCACCCGTAGGGTGCGTGCTCGCACGCACCATCGCCCACCCCATAGGCCGCCTACTCTCACCCACCGCCCCCACCGCGTAGGGTGCGTGCTCGCACGCACCATCGCCCACCCGCGAACCACTCGCACCACCCTTCAGAACCAGCGCCCCGTTGCCGTCACATGCAGCACATCGGCGCGCCGTGCATCGGCCGCGTCGCGCGCGCTCAGGCTGGCCGAACTGGTCCCCGGCGCCGCGTCGAGGCACAGCGCACTCAGCACCACCGCCTCGGCGCTGCCGGTGACCACCGGCGCCGCGGTAAAAACCGCCGGATAGGTCCAACTCACCGCCGCCCCGGCGCTGGCGGTCAGGCTGTGGCTGCAGATCTGCGTGCCATCGGCCAGCCGGACAAAACGGCCATTGGCGTTCGACCCGGCCTCGATCACCGCGCCGGTCGGCAGGCCCGAGGCCTCGCTGACCGTGCCGAGGATGTTGTCGCGGCTAAAGACCTGACTGCCGCCGCGCGTCAGGTTGGCCGCCTCCAGACTGACCGGCGCGCTGACCGCACCGCTGGCCGCCGCCACGCTCAGCGCATCGGTCCAGGCGCTGCCATCGGCCGAGACCTTGAGCGACCAGTTGTCGCTGCCCGCCAGCCCCATTTCCGCCCGGCCCGACCAGTTGCTCTGATAAAGTAGCGAGGCCGTATCGCCCGCACCCGCCTTGTTCAGCTTGACCTGATGGCCCGCGCCGACATGGGTGAACAGCACCGCCTCGGACGCCACGGCCAGCTTGTTCGTCGCGTCATAGCTGGTGTTGACGCCGACCCCGGGCAGGGTTTGCAGCGCGGGCAGATCCGGCATCAGCCAATCCGCGCCGTCCCACAGCCGCAGTTCGCTGCCCAGCGCCGCGCGCCAGCCCGTCCGCGGGGTGACAAACAGCCAGCCGCCATTCGACCAGGCCGCCAACGCACCGTCATGCGTCGCCCATTCGTTGACCGCGCCGCTGCCCAGCGCCCAGACCTGCCCCTCGTCCGGGGCCAGCGGCGGGGTCACCGCGCCAAAGCCCTGCACCGTCAGTTGCACGATCACGTCGAGGCGTTCCAGCGCCTCGTTGTGCGTCAGGTGCTTTTGCGCCTGCGCGGCCTGCAGATAGGGAAGGATCAGATTGCTGGACGTCTCGCTCATCGGGGGCCCCTGCCGGAATGGTTCGGGCGGACCATAGGCCGCGCATCCCCAACACCGGGACAAGCCTGCGCCCGCCCGCAACAGCCGACGCAACAGGGCTCACTCGTCGATCGGCACCATGTCGACGGCCTGCCGGGTGCCCTGCCCGCCCGAGGTGCGCATCGCGCCCAGAACCGGCGCCACATCGCCATAATCACGGCCACGCGCCACGGTGACATAATCCTCACCGGCGATCCGGTCGTTGGTGGGGTCGATCTCGATCCAGCCGCTGCCCTCGCCCGTCCAGGCCCGAACCCAGGCATGCATGGCGTCCACGCCTTCCAGCCGGGGCTGGCCCGGCGGCGGCTCGGTGCGCAGAAAGCCCGAGACATAGCCCGCCGGCACGCCGATCCCCCTGAGCCCGGCGATCATCACCTGCGCAAAGTCCTGACACACCCCGCGCCGCTGGGCAAAGGCCTGCGCGGGCGTGGTCTCGACCGAGGTCGCCTCGGCGTCAAAGGTCATCGCCCGGTGCAGCGCCCGGCCCAGCGCCACCACCGCCGCGCGGGTGTCCGGCGCAGCGCGGGTGGCGCCCTTGGCAAAGGCGGTGATCGGCGCGCTCAGCGCGATGCGCGGCGAGGGGCCGATGTGGTGCAGTGGCGAGTCCGGCCCCAGATCGCGCAAACCCGCCAGTTGCCCGCCCAGCGCCGTCAGTGCTGGCGACGGCACGGTGCCCGGCTTTGGCCCCACCAACCGCCGCACCCGCAGGGTCAAGGTCAGTTGCAGCGCATGCATCGACCCGTGCCAGACCGCCGACGTCACCGCATTGCCAAAGAAATCAAACCCCTCGCGGCGCTCGTCCGGTTCTGGGTCAATCTGCAGATCGGCGGACAGCAGCTCTTGCCCCGCCAGGAACCGTGAGGGCAGCAAGCGCAGCAGCATGCGCGAATGCTCAGCCGGGGCGGCATAGTCATAGTCGATCACCAGCTTGATGTCATACAGCATGGCGCCTCACCGCAAATACGCCGCGGCGATCAGATCGGAAATCGCCGACAACTGCCGACGCAAGGCGCCCAGCCGTTCGGAGTCGATCTGCTCGGGCGAGTCCACCGACAGCGCGGCGTCCAGGGGCACGATGGCGCGCAGCAGCGCCGCCGGGCGGCCATTGTCCAGCGCGTCGGGCAGCGCCGCCGCCTGCGTGTGCAACTGGCGCAACTGGAACAGCACCGAGCGCGGGTTGTCGCCGTCCAGCGCCAGCAGATCCACGACCGTATCGCGCGAGGTCTCGGCCAGATAGCGCCGCCGATGGGTCAGCACGGAATCGGCGACCTCGACGGCGAGGTCCAGCGCCCCCTCGGGCGCGGCGGGGTCGGCGAACTCCTGCAGCAGCGCGGCCAGCGAATCCGCCCGCTCGATGGCGCGGCCCATCGACAGGAACCGCCAGCCCTGAAAGCGATACATGTTGTCCTGCACCAGCCCCGAGAACCCCGAGATCTTGCGCACCAACACGCTCATCGCCCGCGCCGCGTCATCGCCCGGCTGCGCGCCCTTCAGCGTCACCTGCGCCGTATGCTCAAGGTCCACCAGCGCCCGCCAGCCGTCGATGGAAAAGCGGTCGCGCACCTTGGCGGCGCAGGACCGCGCCGCGCCGATCCTGTCCAGAACGCCCTGCGGCACCGGTCGCCCCACCTCGATGCCATAGCCCTTGGCAAAGCCACGCAACCGGCGCAGCAAGGGGTCCGACGGGTTGTCGGTCGAGGCCAGCCGCAGATGATAGGCGCGGGTCAGCCGCACGGCATCCTCGGCGCGCTCGATGTAACGGCCCAGCCAGAACAGGTTGTCTGCCGCGCGCGCGGGCATCGCGCCCGGGTTGGCGCGGCGAAACGGCGCGCCCGGCGCCGGGTGCAGCGAGACCTGCGGCACCGGCCGGTCAGCGATGATCCAGACATCCGCCACCGAGCCGCCGCGCTGCATCGCCAAGGCCGTCGCGTCGCCCGTGGCGCGGCCGATGCGGGCATAGCCACCGGGCATGAAGGCCCAGCCTGCGGGCGTGCGGGCGGCAAAGACGCGGATCGTCATCGGCCGCGGCAGGATGCGCCCGGTGTTCAACGCGGCACCGGGTTCCGTCACCCAGGTCGGCGTGGTCGACAGCGCCACGGCCTCTTGCGCCACCAGCGCCGCGCCCTGCGCCTCGATCCAGTCTCCCGCACCGGGTCGCGCAGCCTCGGCGCGCTGATCAACCGGCAGATCGACCGCCAGCGCCGGGCCCAGCATCATCCGCGCTGCGTGCTGACGCACATAGGCACGTTGCGCCGCGCCGCCACACCACCACGTCGCAATATTGGGCAAGGCCAAGGGCTTGCCGGTCAACACCTGCGCGATGCGCGGCAGAAACGCCATCATCGCCCGCATCTCCAGCACACCCGAGCCCAGCGCGTTGACCATGCCCAGCCGCCCCTGCCGCACCGCCTCGACTAGGCCGGGCGTGCCGATCCGGCTGTCGGCGTTCAGCTCCAGCGGGTCGGCAAACCCGGCGTCGATGCGCCGCCACAGCGCGCCCAGCGGCATCGGCCCCTCGATGGTGCGCACCTTGGCCTGCCCGTTCTCGACCAGCAGATCCTCGCCTTCCAGCAGCATCAGACCCAGATAGCGGGCGATATAGGTGTGCTCGTAATAGGTGTCGTTCGACGGCCCCGGCGTCAGGATCGCCGCGCGACCGTTGCGGTCTGGCGTCGCGGCGGCCAGCCCCTCGAGGGCGCCGCGAAAGGCGCCAAAGAACCCGGCCAGCCGGTGCGTATAGGCCCGCACGACCCGCTCGGGGAAAATCCGCCCGGTCGCCATGCGGTTTTCCAGCGCGAACCCGGCCCCTGAGGGCGCCTGCACCCGGTCGCCCAGCACCAGCCATGACCCATCCGGCGAGCGGCCGATCTCAAAGGCCAGTTGATGCAGGAATTTGCCGCCGACCGGCGCCACACCGACCATCGGGCGCAGCCATTGCGGGCTGGCCGCGATCAGACTGGCGGGCAGATGCCCCTCGGCCACCAACCGCCCCGGCCCGTAAAGATCGGCCACCACCTGCTCCAGCAGATCGGCGCGCTGCCCCAACCCGTCACAGATGCCCTGCCATTCGCGTTCGTGCAGGATCACCGGCAGATGCGCCAGCGGCCATTCCCTCTCGGCCAAGGGATCACCCGAGGCGCCGCCGGAATACTGCCGATAGAACACCCCGGCGTCGCGCAGATACTGGTTGCCCCGCTCGAACCGCGCCGCCACTTCGTCCGGGGTCAGCCGGGCGAAGCGCTCGACAAAGCGCCGCCAGACCGGGCGCATCTGCCCCTCGGCGTCAAAGACCTCGTCCGCGACGCCCGGCAACAGGGCATAATCGGCAAAGAGGTCGCTCTTTGGGCTGGCGCTCATCGGTTGGCCTTTGGCAACTTACCCCAGACCAATCGGCCGCCGCAGGTCCAGCGTCAACGGAAATTCCGGGTGCGGCACCTCGGCCACCGGGCGATAAGCACCCGGCGAGTGGCCATGCGCCTCGAACCGGGCCAGCCGCCGCGCCTCGGCCTCGTAGCCATTGATCGGGAAGGTGTCATAGCTGCGCCCCCCCGGATGCGCGACGTGATAGGTGCAACCGGCCAGCGCCCGCCCGGTCCAGCCATCATAGATGTCGAAAACCAGGGGCGCATTGACTGGCAAAACCGGATGCAGCGCCATCGCCGGTTGCCACGCCTTGAACCGCACGCCCGCCACGCTGACGCCTGAGGTCTGCGTGCGCGCAAGGGGAACCGGGCGGCGGTTGACCATCACCGAATAGCGGTCCTGATGCAGGGTCGTCAGCTTGACCTGCAACCGCTCCACCGAACTGTCGGTATAGCGCACCGTGCCGCCAATCGCCCCCGTCTCGCCCAGCACATGCCACGGCTCCAGCGCCTGCCGGACCTCCAGATGCACGCCCTCGGCCTCGATCTGCCCGCAGAAGGGAAAGCGGAACTCGGATTGCGCCTCGAACCACACCGGATCGAAATCGAACCCATGCTGGCGCAGGTCGGCCAGCAGGCTCAGCAAGTCCTCCCACAGGAAATGCGGCAGCATGAAGCGGTCATGCAGCACCGTGCCCCAGCGCACCGGGCGGCCCTGCATCGGCGCATTCCAGCAGCGCGCGATGATCGCCCGGATCAGCAGTTGCTGGGCCAAGGACATGCGCGGATGCGGCGGCATCTCGAAGCCTCGAAACTCCACCAGCCCCAGCCGCCCGGTGGGGCCATCGGGGGAATAGAGCTTGTCAATGCAGATTTCCGCCCGGTGGGTGTTGCCGGTGACATCCGTCAGCATGTTGCGCAGCAGGCGGTCCACCAGCCACGCCGGCGGCAGCGCGCCGCCATTCACCGGATCGCCGATCTGGCTGAGGGCGATTTCCAACTCATACAGCGTATCGTGCCGCGCCTCGTCGATCCGGGGCGCCTGCGACGTCGGCCCGATGAACAGGCCCGAGAACAGATAGCTCAGGCACGGATGCCGCTGCCAGATCAGGATCAGCGATTTCAGCAGGTCCGGGCGGCGCAGAAAGGGGCTGTCCGTGGTGATCGCCCCGCCGACCACCACATGATTGCCACCGCCGGTGCCGGTGTGGCGACCGTCGATCATGAACTTGTCGGCCCCCAGACGCGAGGCGCGAGCTTCCTCGTACACCGCTTCGGTCGTGGCGACGCAATCGTCCCATGAATGCGCCGGGTGGATGTTCACCTCGATCACGCCGGGATCGGGGGCCACGCGGATCACGTTCAGCCGTGGGTCATGTGGCGGCGAATAGCCCTCGATATGGATCGGCAGGTTCAACTCGCCCGCCGTCACCTCGGCGGCGGCCAGCAGTTCCAGATACTCCTCCAACGTCTCGCAGGGCGGCATGAACAGGTTCAACCGCCCGTCGCGCGGCTCGATCGCGATGGCCGTGCGCACGGTGCCGCCTGCCGGGTCGATGCCCTGCAGGTTGCGCGCCTGACGCTGGGTGTCGTCCTCGTCAGCGCGGGTCACCTTTTGCAGATGCCCGCCCGAGACCTCGGGCGTCATCGCCGCCTCTTGCGCCAGTTCCTCGGCGGCGAGGCGGTCGATTTCCTCTTGCACGCTCAGGCGACGCTGCAGGATCTGCGCGTGAAAATCGGGCAGCGGCCCCACCGGCACCGTCGGATCGGCGGGATAGGTATAGGGGTATTGCGACGGCGGCACATGCGGCAGCGCGGCCAGGGGCAACCGGAACCCCACCGGGCTGTCACCCGGCACCAGAAACAGATGCCCGCGCCGGGGTTTCCACAACTCGGACCGCCACTTGATCCCCCCTGCCCGCGCCTGCCACGGCTGGATCGGCAGCACATAACCCGAAGGCTCGGTCAGCCCGCGATCAAAGACGCGGGCATAACGCGCGCGGTCCTCGGGGTTCTTCAGCTTGCTGTTCGCCGGGCTGACATTCGGCGGAAGTTGCGCCTCTTTCAGGATCCACTCGGCGGGGTCTTCGTAGGCGGGCTGGGCATAGACCGGCTCCAGCCCCAGATGTTCGGCAAACCGGGCCAGAAACGCCCCCGCCTCCTTGGCGCCATGCGGCTGCGGCGCCTTTTCGCGGGCGACCAGATCGGGGTTCTTCCACACCGGCTGGCCATCGCGGCGCCAATACAGGCTGAACGTCCAGCGCGGCAGGCTTTCGCCGGGATACCATTTGCCCTGCCCGTAATGCAGGAACCCGCCGGGCGCAAAACGGCTGCGCAACCGGCGGATCAGGTCATCGGCCAGCGCGCGTTTTTGCGGGCCGACGGCCTCGGTGTTCCATTCCTCGCTCTCGAAATCGTCGATGGACACAAAGGTCGGCTCGCCGCCCATCGTCAGGCGCACATCGCCCGCGCTCAGGCTGGCATCGACCTGCTGGCCAAGGGCGTTCAGCCGCCCCCAGGCCTCGTCCGAGAAGGGCTTGGTGATACGCGGGTGCTCGGCGACACGGCGCACCTGCATGTCAAAGGCGAAATCGGTCTTCAACTCGCCAGCGGCCGTGAAACCGCCGCTGATCGGCGCCGCGTTGGAAAAATGCGGCGTGGCGGCCAGCGGGATATGGCTTTCGCCGGTCAACAAGCCGCTGGTCGGATCGAGCCCGATCCAGCCCGCGCCGGGCAGAAACACCTCGCACCAGGCGTGCAGATCGGTGAAATCGACACTGGTGCCCGAAGGGCCGTCCAGCGACTTCACATCCGGCGCCAGCTGGATCAGATAGCCCGACACGAACCGCGCGGCAAAGCCCAGATTGCGCAGCACCTGCACCAGCAACCAACTGGAATCGCGGCAAGACCCGGAGCGGACGGTCAGCGTCTCCTCGGGCGATTGCACGCCGGGCTCCATGCGGATCGTATAGGCCACGTCCTGCGAAATCCGCGCATTCAGGCCGACCAGCATGTCCACCGTGCGCGCGCGCTCACGCGGCAGCGTCGCCATCAACGCGGCCAGTTTCGGCGTCAGCGGATCGGCGCGGCGATAGATCACCAGATCCTCGCGCAGGTCCTCGGGATAGTCGAAGGGCCAGAATTCGGCGCTGTCCTCGACGAAGAAATCGAACGGGTTATAGACCGTCATGTCCGCAACCAGATCGACCTCGATGCGGAATTCGGTCACCGGCTCAGGGAAAACGAACCGCGCCAGCCAGTTGCCATAGGGGTCCTGCTGGTGGTTGACGAAATGGCCCGCCGGCGAAACCTTGAGCGAATGCGAGATCACCCGCGTCCGGCTGTGCGGCGCCGGGCGCAGACGGATGATCTGCGGCCCCAGCGTCACGGGCCGGTCATAGGTGTAATGCGTCAGATGGTGGATCGAGGCGTGGATGGCCATGCGCTTCCCGGTCGGTTGTTTTCCCCTACCTTAGGGCAGCCCACGGGCCGCGCCACCCTGAAACCGCACCGCAGCCCGATCCACGCTGAAATCGCGCGCAATTGCCCGAAAATCGGGCATCGCGAGGCGGGGGACGGTGCGTGCGAGCACGCACCCTACACCCGACTCCAACAGCCACCCTTAGGGTGCGTGCTCGCACGCACCACCCGCCCGACTCCACCGGGCCACCCGTAGGGTGCGTGCCCGCACGCACCACCCACCCGACTCCACCGGGCCGCCCGTAGGGTGCGTGCTCGCACGCACCATCCGCCCGACACCAACGGCCCACCCCGGTAGGGTGCGTGCTCGCACGCACCATCCGCCCCCCTTACGGGATCAACCGCGCCAGAATGATCGCCGCCGCCTCGTCAGGCGTCATCAGCGTGGTATCCACCCGGAGTTCAGGCTTCAGCGGTGGCTCATAGGGCGAATCGATGCCGGTAAAGTTCTTCAGCTTGCCCGAACGCGCCTTGGCATAGAGGCCCTTCACATCGCGCCCCTCGGCCACGCTCAGGGGGGTGTCGACGAAAACCTCGACAAATTCCCCCTCGGCCATCATCGCCCGCACCATGTCGCGCTCGGCCCGGAACGGCGAGATGAAGGCCGTGATGACGATCAGCCCGGCGTCGGTCATCAGCTTGGCCACTTCGCCCACCCGGCGGATGTTTTCCACCCGGTCGGTCTCGGTAAAGCCCAGATCCTTGTTCAGCCCGTGGCGCACGTTGTCGCCGTCCAGCAAAAAGGTATGGCGGTTCATCCGCGCCAATTGCCGCTCCAACGCGTTTGCAATCGTCGACTTTCCAGACCCCGACAAGCCCGTCAGCCAGACCACCGCCGGTTTCTGGTGCTTCATCGCCGCGTGGTGATCGCGCGAGATGTCCACCGCCTGCCAGTGGATATTCGTCGCACGGCGCAGGCTGAAATGGATGATCCCGGCGCCGACCGTGCGGTTGGTCACCTTGTCGATCAGGATGAACCCACCCAGATCGCGGCTTTCGGCATAGGGCGCAAAAGGGATCTCGCGGTCAGTGGTCACCACCGCCACACCGATGGCGTTCAGGTCCAGCGTTTTCGCCGCCAGATGCTCCTGCGTGTTGACATCCACCTCATACTTCGGCGCGCCGACCTTGGCGCTGACCGTCTGCGTGCCCAGCTTCAGCCAATAGGCCCGGCCCGGCACCATCTCGACCTCGTCCATCCAGATGACGCTGGCCTCGAACTGGTCGGCCACCTCCAGCGGCGAGGCCGCCGCCACGATCACCTGCCCGCGCGAGCAGTCGATCTCGTCGGCCAGCGTCAGCGTGACCGATTCCCCCGCCACCGCCAGATCGCGGTCGCCCTCCATCGCCACGATGCGCGCCACCGTGCTGGTCTTGCCGCCCGGCAGCACCCGCACCGCATCGCCCGGCCGCACCGCGCCCGAGGCGATCATCCCGGCAAAACCGCGAAAGTCGAGGTTCGGCCGGTTCACCCATTGCACCGGCAGCCGGAACGCCAGCGCCTGATCGGCGCTGACATTGACCTCGACAGCCTCCAGATGCGGCAACAGCGGGGTGCCGGTGAACCACGGCATGTTCGCACTGGGCGCGGTGATATTGTCGCCCTTGAAGCCCGAGATCGGGATCGGTGTGAACTCGGTGATGCCGATGCGGCTGGCAAAGTCCCGGTAATCGGCCACGATCCGCTCGAACACCGCCGGATCATAGCCCACCAGATCCATCTTGTTCACCGCCAGCACGACATGACGGATGCCCAGCAGATGCACCAGATAGGAATGCCGCCGGGTCTGCGTCAGCACCCCCTTGCGCGCGTCGATCAGGATCACCGCCAGATCAGCGGTCGAGGCCCCGGTGACCATGTTGCGGGTATACTGCTCATGGCCGGGGGTGTCGGCGACGATGAACTTGCGCTTTTCGGTGGCGAAAAACCGATAGGCCACATCGATGGTGATGCCCTGCTCGCGCTCGGCGGCGAGGCCGTCAACCAGAAGGGCAAAGTCGATCGCATCGCCCTGCGTGCCGACGCGCTTTGAATCGGCCTCCAGCGCCGCCAGTTGATCCTCGAAGATCATCTTGGAATCATACAGCAACCGCCCGATCAGCGTGCTTTTCCCGTCATCCACCGACCCGCAGGTGATGAAGCGCAGCATGGTCTTGTGCTGGTGGGTCTGCAGATACTGGTCGATGTTCTCGGCGATCATCGCATCGGTGACATAGACCGGGGCCTTGGGGTCGGTGGCCATCAGAAATACCCTTCCTGCTTTTTCTTCTCCATCGAGGCCGCCTGATCGTGGTCGATGGCCCGGCCCTGCCGCTCGGATGTGGTGGTCAGCAGCATCTCCTGAATGACCTCGGGCAGGGTCTGCGCCGCGCTTTCCACCGCCCCGGTCAAGGGATAGCAGCCCAAGGTGCGGAACCGCACATTGCGCATCACCGGGACCTCGCCGGGCGCCAGCGGGAAACGGTCATCATCCACCATCAGGATCAGCCCGCCGCGTTCCACCGTGGGCCTTGGCTGCGCGAAGTAAAGCGGAACGATCTCAATGCCTTCCAGATGGATGTATTGCCAGATGTCCAGTTCCGTCCAGTTCGAGATCGGGAACACCCGCATCGACTCGCCCTTGGCCTTGCGCGCGTTGTAAAGCCGCCAGAGTTCCGGGCGCTGGTTCTTCGGATCCCAGCGATGATTGGCCGAGCGGAAGGAAAACACCCGCTCCTTGGCGCGGCTCTTCTCCTCGTCGCGCCGCGCGCCGCCAAAGGCCGCGTCAAAGCCATAGTGATCCAGCGCCTGCTTCAGCCCCTCGGTCTTCCACATGTCGGTGTGCAGCCCGCCGTGGTCAAACGGGTTGATGCCCTGCGCCACCGCCTCGGGGTTCTGATAGACCAGCAATTCCATCCCGGCCTGCGCCGCAGCCCGGTCGCGCAGCGCATACATGTCGCGGAATTTCCACGTCGTATCGACATGCAGCAGGGCAAAGGGCGGCGGCGCGGGAAAGAACGCCTTTTTCGCCAGATGCAGCATCACCGCCGAATCCTTGCCGACGGAATACAGCATGACCGGGTTTTCCGCCTCGGCCACCACCTCGCGCAGGATATGGATGCTCTCGGCCTCCAGACGCTGCAGATGGGTCAGGGTTTTCAGGGACATTCGGGGCCTCATGATGCGTTTTCCGGGCAGATAGCAGCGCTACGCGCCTTGCGAACCCCCCATTTGGGGGTAAACTGAACGGCATGAGCACCGCCTCCGAAGAAACCGACGTGATCCGCGCCCTGCACGCCACCGCGCGGCCCGTGGCCGAGGGTTGGCCGGGCGCGCTGGCGCGGCTCGCCATGCTGCTGCGCGCGACCTCGGCATGGCTGCAGATCGACGCCGACGGGCAAAGACAGGTCTGGCACCTCGGCCCGGATACAGTCCTGCCGCCGCCCGACACCCTGCACCACCTGCGCCCCGGCCGGGTCTATGCCCGCGATGACCTGCCCGGCACCCCGTTCCCAGGCCCGGCCCTGCGGATCCTGCGGATGCCGCTGCCCGAGGGCGCGCTGACCCTCGCCATCTCGCGCCAAGGCCCCGATTTTCGCGCTGCCGACAGCGCGCAGATCGACCGCCTCGCCCCGCATCTGCAATCGGCGGCCGAGACCTGGAGCCAGCTGCGCCATGAGCGCGCCGTCGCCAACCGCACCAGCGCCCTCGCCCGCGCGCTGGGTGGCGGCTGGCTGGTGTTCGACACCGCCGCGCGCGTGATCGAGGCCGATGCCACCGCGCGCCGCCTGCTGCCGCTGACCGCCGACAAGAGCCTCGACATCCCGCAATCGCGCGCCCTGCGCGCCGCTGTCGAAGCCGCGACCAGCGCCGATCCACGCCCCGGCCTGCTGACCCTCAGCCGCGCGCCGCTGCTGCAACTGGCGGTGCTGCCGCAGGGCACGGGCCGCGCCCTCGGCCTGCTGCGCGCCGCCCCGCAGGCCACCGACCTGCCGCCCAGCGCCCTCGCCGCCCTCGGCCTGACCCGCGCCGAGGCCCGGCTCGCCACCCTGCTGGCCGACGGCGACAGCCTGACCAGCGCCGCTGCCAAACTGGGCTGGAGTGTCGAGACCGCCCGCTCGACCTCGAAACAGATCTTCGCCCGCCTCGGCCTCGACGGTCAGGGCGCCCTGCTGCGGCTGATCCACAGCGGCGCGCTCTGGCTGACGGACGGAGCGGTTCACCGCGCCTGACCCCCACATCCCGCCACGCCTTTGACGGACACCGCCGCTTGGCCTATGCATCAAGCCGGGCAAACCGGGGTGAACGATGCTGTTTGTGGGCGTGGATGTCGGCGGCTCGGCCAGCCGCTGGGCCAGTTGCGATGCGACGGGGGCACTGCTGGCGCGCGGCGAAAGCACCGGCGCCACCGGGCTGACCTTCGACCCCGCCGCCCGCGCGCGTCTGACCGCCGCGCTCGGCCCGATCCGCCGCGCCAACCCGGGCCTTGCGGGCGCCTTCCTCGGCATGACCGGCGCCGGGTTCGCCGCCGATCCCGATCTGCACAGCCTCGTGGCCGAGGCGCTGGGCCTGCCAAGGGCGCAGGTCACGGTGGTCAACGACATGGTGCTGGCACACCGCGCGGTGTTCGCCGACGGTCACGGCCATCTGGTCAGCGCCGGCACCGGCTCGGTCGGGTTCTCGATGCGCGACGGGGCGTTTACCCTCGTCGGCGGACGCGGCACGCTGATCGACGACGGCGGCTCGGCCGCCTGGATCGCGCTGCGGGCGCTCGACACCCTCTGGCGGGTGATCGACGAGCACGGGCACCCCACGGGCGCCGAGATCCTCGCCGCCGCGCTGTTCACCGCCATGGGCGGCAGCGATTGGGAGGCCACGCGGCGCTATGTCTATGGCCAGAGCCGGGGCGAAATCGGCACCCTCGCCCGCGCGGTGGCCGAGGCCGCGCAGCAGGGCGACCCCACGGCGTTGGAGCTGATGCAGCGCGCCGGGCGCGAACTCGCCCGCCTCGCCCGGGCCTTGGTGGTGCGCGGCGGCCCTGCGCCGGTGGCGGTGATCGGCGGCGTGCTCGACCTGCACCCGGCGCTGCGCGCGGCCCTCATCGCCGCCACGCCGGGCCTGTCCCTCGATTTCCCGCAGCCCGACGCGCCGCTCACCGCGGCCCGCCTCGCCCGCGCCGCCGCCTTGCCCGGCTGACCCTTTCGGCAAGGGCGGGGTCACGCCCAACCCGGGTCAGGGGGGCATTCTGCCCCCCTCGGCCTGCGGCCTCACCCCCCTGAGGATAGTTGAGGCACAAAGAGAGGCGCGGCGCATCGGCTTGACGCCGGGCCGCACTGCCCCCTTGCCCCGGCCGGGTCTTTCGCCCAGTCTGCGCGCCATGTCCGACGCCTTTCGCCTGTTGCATTCCGCCGATCTCCACCTCGGGCGCCAGTTCGGCAATTTGCCCGAGGCGGTGCGCTTTCGGCTGATCGAGGCGCGTCATCAGATTCTGCCGCGGCTGGCGCGGGCTGCGCGCGAGTCGGGCGCGCGCGACATCCTGCTGGCGGGCGACACCTTTGACAGCGAGACGCCCAGTGCCGCCGTGTGGAAGCAGGCCTTGAACGCGATGGCCGCCGCGGCGGATCTGCGCTGGTGGCTGCTGCCGGGCAATCATGATTCCCTCGCCGCCGAGCCCCTGTGGGAGGCGCTCGCCCGCCATGCGCCGCCCAACCTGCATCTGGTGGTCGAGCCCGCGCCTGTCGATCTGGCGCCCGGCGTCGTGCTGTTGCCCGCGCCCTTGCCACGACGGCGGCCCGGGCGTGACCTGACGCGCTGGATGGCCGAGGCCGCCACGCCCGAAGGCGCGCTGCGACTGGGCCTCGCGCATGGGCCGGTGCTGGACTTCGCCGAGGAGGGCAGCGCCGCCGACGGCACCATCGCGCCGGACCGGGCGCGGCTGGCCGGGCTCGATTATCTGGCGCTGGGCGACTGGCATGGGGCGATGCAGATCGACCCGCGCACCGCCTATTCCGGCACGCCCGAGGCCGAGGGGTTTCGCCATGCCGGGCGGGGCATGGCGCTGGCCGTCGCGCTGCGCCCCGGTGCGCTGCCCGAGGTGGCGCGCCTGCCGCTGGGCCAATTCCATTGGGCCGAGGTGGTGCTGCCGCTGGTGCCCGGGCTCGACCCGCTGGCCGCGTTTTCGGCCTTGCTGCCCATCGATGCCGCCGAGCGGCGCGACCATCTGCTGCGCATCCGGGCCTCGGGCCGGGCGTCATTGGCCGCGCATCAGGCGCTGCAACGGGCGGCCGAGGACGCTGCGCCGGATTTCGCGCATTTCCGCCTCGACACGACCGCACTGGAGGTCGAACTGGCGGCCGGCGATCTGGACTCGCTCGACCACAGTGGCGCCCTGCGCAATGCCGCCGAGGCACTGGCCGCCGAGGCCGCCGATCCCACCCTGCCGCCCGAAACCCGCCGCATCGCCGCCGGGGCGCTGACCCGGCTGCAGGCCTTGCTGGACACCGGCGCATGAGGCTGCGCTCGATCACCCTGACCGATGTGCGCCAGTTCACCCGCCCGGTGCGGGTGGCGGGGATCGGCGACGGGCTCAATGTGTTGTCCGCTCCCAATGAAACCGGCAAATCGACGCTGCTCGAGGCCATCCATGCGGTGTTCTTCCTGCGTCACAGCTCGAAGAAACTCGGCGATCTGCGCCCTGATGTTGGCGGCAATCCCGAAATCACGCTGGAGCTTGAGCAGAACGGCGCGCAGCTGCGGCTGCACAAGCGGTGGGGCCGCGGCGCGATGGCCGAGGTCTGGCGCGACGGCGCGCTGATCGCCCGCGCCGACGAGGCCGAGGCGCTGATCGCCGGGCTGACCACCGCGCCCGAGGACGGCGGGCCTTCGGGGCTGCTCTGGGTGCGTCAGGGGTTCAGTGAACTCGACGAGGGCGACAAGGCGACGCTGAAAGGTGCGCAGGCGGCCCGGCGCGACCTGATGTCCTCGGTCACCGGCGAGTTCGACGCCTTGACCGGCGGGCGGCGGATGGACCGGGCGCTGAGCCTCGCGCAGGCCGAGATGGACGCGCTGATGACGCAGCGCGGGCCAAAGGCTGGCGGCGCGCTCGAGGCCGCTGTGCGGCGGGTCGCGGATCTGGCGCAGCGCGAGGCCGATCTGGACGCACGCGCCTCCCGGCTGCACTCGGCGCTGGACCAGCGCCGGGCGAAGCGGCGCGACCTGTCGGAACTGGCCGATCCGGTCGAGGTCGCGGCGCGGCAATCGGCGCTGCTGGCGGCGAAAACCGCGCTCGACGCGGCGGAACGCCACGCCGGAACCTTGGAAACCGCCGCTGAAGCGCTGAAATCCGCCCGGATCGAGCGCGACGCGCTGCGCCGCGAAATCGCCGCGAGGGATGACGTGACCGCGCAACTCGCGGCGCTGGCGCAGGCCCTGACCCGCGCCGGGGCTGCCGACGCGGCCGCACAGCACCACGCGGGGGCCGCGCGCACCGCCCTGATCACCTGCGAGGCGCGGCAGACGACCGCGCGCGACGCCCGCCACGAGGCCGAGGCCGCGCTGCAAACCGCCCTGCGACTGGCGGCCCTGCAGGCCCAGCGCGCGCGGCACGCCCAGTTGAGTGCGGCGCTGATCGAGGCCGAGGCCCTCGCGCTGGGGCTAGGCGCGCTGCGGCAGGCCGCCGC
>CALESR010000067.1 GCA_937907485.1 uncultured Paracoccaceae bacterium
CCTGCAGGCGCATTTCGCCGCCAAGCTGTCGCCCGAAGCCCTGACCCAGGTGACCGAGGCGCTGGCCCTGCTGGCGGCGGGCGAGGCCGATCCCAGTGATTTCTAAGCGAGGTTCCGACGATGCCGTTCTTTGCCCATGCTGATCGCCCGGTGCCGCTGGGCCCCTTTCCGCTGGAGCGCCTGCGCCGGGGCGCCGCCCCCGATCTGACCGCGCTGCCGGTCCAGCCGCCCTTGGACTTTGCGCATCCCGATCCGCTGTCGCTGACCCATGCGATGGCGCGCTATCAGGCGATCTTTGACACGGTGCGCGCCGGGCCACTGGGCCATGAGCAGGCCGAGATCCCCAAAGACCCGACCGAGCGGTCATCGCATCTGAAGGCGGCGGGGTATTTCTTTGACGCCTCGATGATGGCCGTCTGTGCGCTGGAGCCGGTGCATCTGCTGCCGCAGCCGCATCGCAATCCGCGCATCGACGCCCTGCGGGCCGAGTTGGAGCGCGGCCAGCCAAAGACCCATGCCGCCGGGATCGACGCGATCCATGCCGATATCCTCGACGCCGCGCGCAGCCCGCAGGGGCCGGTGACCCACCACCGTTTCGCGCTGGTGATCGCCGTCGGCTATACCCGCGACCCGGCGATGGGCGAGCCGGGCGCCGACTGGTTGCATGGCACGCAGGCGCAGCGCGCCGCGCTGATGGCGAATTACACGGCGGTCGTGCTGTCGTCGTATCTGCGGCTGCTGGGCCATGACGCGCGGTCGCATTCGGCCACCACGTCCGAGGTTGATCTGGGGCGGCTGGCGGTGTCGTCCGGTCTGGCCTTTGTGCAGGAGGGCGCGGCGGTCAGCCCCTATCTGGGCACCCGCTGGGGCCTTGCCGCGGTGACGACGACGCTGGAGCTGGCGCCCGATACCCCGCTGGACGGTGACGGCAAATCACTGCGCAGCCACGGCCCCGGCTGGTGGACCGGCGCCGCCGCCCCACGCCGCGCCGCCACTGCCGAGCCCTTTGCGCATCGCGACTTTCGCCTTGGCCCCTATCCGTTCGAGCGGCTGAAGCGGGTGGACACCCCCACCACGCTGATCGACGAATCGCGCGTGCCGCGCTTCCCCAAACGCGCCGATTTCTTTGCCCGCGCGCTCTATGGCGATATGGGCAAGGCGATGCAGGAGGGCGCCAAGGGCGGGCGTTATGTGGTGAAATCGCCGATCGGCGCCTGTGCCCGCCGCGCGCTGGGGGCCTTGCTGTTGTTGCAGTTCGGCGAGGCGCAGGGGCCGGTTCAGGCCAGCGACCCCGACCGCAATGCCGACAATCTGAAAGCCGCCAGCTATTATCTGGGCTGTGATGCTGTGGGGCTCAGCCGGGTGCCGGACTGGGCCTATTACTCGCACAACTCGGCGGGCGAGCCGATCACCCCCTATCATGGCCATTCGGTCAACATGCTGCTCGACCAAGGGCACGAGACGATGGAGGGCGCATCGGGCGATGACTGGATCTCGGTCGCGCAATCCATGCGGGCCTATCTGCGTTTCTCGCTGCTGGGCGGGGTGATTGCCGAACAGATCCGCAGGCTTGGCTATTCCGCCCGCGTGCATTCGGCGCTGGATGGCGAGGTGCTGCAGCCGCCTTTGCTGCTGCTCAGCGGGCTGGGCGAGGTCAGCCGGATCGGCGAGGTGATCCTGAACCCCTACCTCGGCCCGCGGCTGAAATCCGGCGCCGTGACCACCGACATGCCGATGGCGCATGACCGGCCCATCGACTTTGGCCTGCAGACCTTTTGCGACTCATGCAACAAATGCGCGCGCGAATGTCCGTCCGGGGCGATCTCGGCGGGCAACAAGGTGATGTATAACGGCTATGAGATCTGGAAATCCGACGCCGAGAAATGCGCGCGCTATCGCATCACCAACGCGGCCGGGGGCATGTGCGGCCGCTGCATGAAGACCTGCCCTTGGAACCTGCAGGGCCTCTTTGCCGAGGCGCCGTTCCGCTGGCTGGCGATGCATGCGCCCGCCAGCGCCAAGGTGCTCGCCGGGCTCGATGACGCGCTGGGGCGCGGCGCGATCAACCCGGCGAAAACCTGGTGGTGGGATGTGGAACTGGACGCCTCGGGCAAGCGTTATGTCGCGGCCAAGGCCACCCACAGGCGCGGCCTCAACCGCGATCTGGTGCTGCGGCCTGAGGATCAGACGCTGGCCGTCTATCCCGCCGATGTCATGCCGCTGCCCTTTCCGATCACCCAACCGCTGAACCGCGAAGAGGGCATCGCCCGTTACCGCGCCCTGCTGACGCCCGAGGAATACCGCGCCCGGCTGGCCCGCGGGCAACTGGACGGCCTCGCCCCCGCCGCCCGCATCCCCGGTGCGCCGCCGGTCTTTCCCGTCACCATCACCCGCCGCGATGACCTCAGCCCCGATACCGTCCGGCTGGAATTGACCCGCGCCGATGGCCAGCCGCTGCCGCCCTTCACCGCAGGCGCCCATATCGACGTGATGATCGCCCCGGAGTATCAGCGCGAATATTCACTGGCGGGCGATCCGGCCGACCCCTCGCGCTATGTCCTCGGCATCCAGCGCGAGGCCTTGGGGCGCGGCGGCTCGGCCCTGCTGCACCGGGTGTTCCACCCCGGTCGGCGGGTGTTCATCACCCCACCGGTCAACCACTTCCCGCTGGACGACTCCGCCCCCCTCACCCTGCTGATCGGCGGCGGCATCGGCATCACGCCGATGCTGACCATGGCGCACCGGCTGCACACGCTGGGCCGCGACTTTCGCCTGCACTATCTGGCGCGCGGCACCGCCCCCTTTGCCGCTGAAATCGCCGCCGCGCCTTGGGCCGGGCAGGCGCAGACCCATCTGAAAACCACCGGCCCGCGCACCGACATGGCCGCGCTGATCCCGCCCTACCAGCCCGGCGCCCGGCTCTATACCTGCGGCGGCGCGGGCTTCATGGACGCGGTCTTTGCCACGGCGCAGGCGCAGGGCTGGCCCGAAGACGCCCTCGCGCGCGAGTATTTCGCCACACCCGAGGCGCCCGAGTATGTGAACCACCCCTTCACCCTGCACCTCGCCCGCTCGGGCCGCGACATCGCCGTGCCCGCCGACCTCTCTGGCACCGAGGCGCTGGCCGCCGCCGGACTCGTCATTGCCACCAAATGCTCGGACGGCATCTGCGGCGTCTGCGCGGTGGCGCACCAATCGCCCGACGGCATCGAACACCGCGACTATGTGCTCTCGGCCAAGGAACGCACTGGCAAAATCATCCTCTGCTGTTCCCGCGCCCGCGAACCGGGGGGGCGTATCACCCTCGACCTGTGAGCCAGCGCACAGCGGCTGCGCCTTTCCCCGCCGCCGCCGCCCCGCTATGCTGCGTCGGCAAAACAGGAGCCCGCGATGAGCGACATATCCCTCGGCCTCGACACCTTCGGCGACATCAGCACCGGCGCCGATGGCCAGCCCCAGCCGATGGACCATGTCCTGCGCGAGGTGGTGGATCAGGCGGTGCTGGCCGATCAGCTCGGCATCGACTTCATCGGCCTCGGCGAACATCACCGCGACGATTTCGCCATCTCGGCGCCGGAAATCGTGCTGGCCACCATCGCCGGGCGCACCTCGCGCATCAAGCTGGGCACGGCGGTGACCATCCTCTCCACCGATGACCCGGTGCGGGTGTTCCAGCGGTTTTCCACCCTGAACGCGCTGTCGAATGGCCGGGCCGAGCCAATCCTCGGGCGCGGCAGCTTTACCGAAAGCTACCCGCTCTTTGGCCATGACCTGACCGACTACGACCAGCTCTTCGAGGAGAAACTCGACCTCTTCGCCCGCCTTCTGCGCGGCGGGCCGGTCAGTTGGCAGGGCCAGACCCGCGCGCCGCTGACCAACACCATCGTCTATCCCACCCTCGGCGCGCCGATGACCACCTGGGTCGGCGTCGGCGGCAGCCCTGAATCCGTGGTCCGCGTCGCGCGCCATGACCTGCAGTTGATGCTGGCGATCATCGGCGGCGATCCCTTGCGCTTCAAACCCTATGTCGACCTCTACCACCGCGCCACCGCCCAGCTCGGCACCCCGTCGCGGCCGATCGGCATCCACTCGCCCGGCTTTGTCGCCGCCACCGACGAGGCCGCGCGCGAGGCCCTCTGGCCGCATTACCAGCAGATGTTCGGCCGCATCGGCCGCGAGCGCGGCTGGCCCCCCGCCACCAAGGAGCGCTATCTGGCCGAGGTCGAGCACGGCGCGCTCTTTGTCGGCGCGCCCGAGACCGTCGCGCGCAAGATCGCCCGCGCGGTCAAGGGCCTTGGCGTGCAGCGCTTCGATCTGAAATACACCACCGGCCCGGTGCCGCATGCGCAGTCGATGGACTGCCTGCGACTCTACGGCCAGCAGGTCATCCCGATGGTGCGCGACCTGCTCGCCTGACCGCGCGACCGTCCCGCCCCCCGGCATGAGAAAAGGGGCCGCCCCAACGGGCAGCCCCTTGTCCTTGCAATCACAAATCCCTCAGGCCGCCAGCAGCGCCCGTGCTTCGGCGCTCGACAGCACGGCGCGCGCCGCGGCATAGCCCTCGCCACTCGCCAAGGCCGGGAACAGGCCCAGCAGTTCCGCCCGCGTGGCCGCGTCCAGCGCGCCCAGCACCCCGGCGGCGGGCTGGAAGCTTTCGCTCCACGAGCCCTCGGCGCGGATGATCTGATGCGCTTCGCACATCACATGGACATAGCTGACCGCGCCCGGCGCGTCCTGACTGACGCCCGGCAGGCCCAGCAGATCGGCCGCCGCCACCAGCACCTCGCGCTCGCCGAACATCAGTTCGGCCCGCGCGCCGGTGATCAGCATGCGGTGGCGCGGCGAGACCAGCAGGTCGGCCTCGGGCAGGCCCTTGCCCAGCGCCCCCGCCGCGATGCGGATCGGTGCGGCGACCGGACAGGCGGCGATCTCGCCCGCCGACAGGTCGCGCCGCCCGGTCCAGATCAGCGGCTGATAGCCGTTGTCGCGGGTCAGCACGCGGTCGCCGGGGACCAGCGATTCCACCGCCACCTTGCCGCGCAGCGTGTCGATGCGGGTGCCGGGGACAAAGCAGATGATCTCTTCGAAATTCTCGAACACCAGCCGCGAGCCATCGGGGAAATCGACATAACCCGACTTGGTCGTCGCGCCCGGAATGCCCGGATAGGGCGTCTCCGAGGTCACCGTCACCACCGGCGCCGGATCGCCCGGCGCGGGATCGGGCAGTTCCAGCGTGTCAAAGCCGTCGCCACCGTTCACCGT
>CALESR010000068.1 GCA_937907485.1 uncultured Paracoccaceae bacterium
GAACGTAAAGGGGAAACCCTGCGCCGGATTGCCGCCGCGCGGGAACATCCAGGCCTGCCAGGGCACCATGCTGGAAATCACCGGCACGCCGCGTGTATCGGCCAACTCGCCGATCGCCGCCGCGCCGTCACCGTCTTGCGCCAGCACCAGATTGCAACGCTCGCGCAGCACCAGGTCCTGCGCGATGCTGGCCGAGCGGTTCGGGTCCGACTGGTTGTCGCGGATCACCAGTTCCACCGGGATGCGCCCGCCGTTCACGCCGGGCAGCCCCTCGGCCAGCCTCGCCTGCATCTGCGCAAGGGTCCAGCTTTCCGTCTCGCCAAAGATGCCGCGAATGCCGGACAACGAGCCGACATAGCCGATCTTCACGCCCCGAGACTGCGCGCGCAGCAGGCTGGGCGAAAAGAGCCCGGCCGTCGTCGCCGCCAGACCCTGAGCCATCACTCCGCGCCGGGTCAGGCCCGGCCGGCTGTTGTGTTCCGTCATGGGAACCCTCCCCTTTTTGTCCCTGGCCTCTTGGTGGAGCGCAAAGCGACCACTGGCCACATGCAGGCTTGCATTGCGTCGTGATTCGGTCAAGAGGTCATGCGACCATTGGTCGCTTATCGCAATTCGGTCCCTGCCCTTGAACCGGACCGGGGTTTTGGGCATGACGGGCGCAACACACGGGAAAGGCCGCGCATGAGTGTGACCGCTTTGGCCGACGACAGCGCCAGTCCGCGCAAGACCGGCTATCACCACCACAACCTGCGCAACGCCGCGCTGGCCGTGACCATCGATCTGATCGAGGCCCGCAACGGCCCGCATTTTTCGCTGCGCGAGGTGGCGGCTGCGCTGGGGGTGCGGCATTCGTCGGTCTACCGCCACTTTGCCGACAAGGGCGCGCTGCTGGACGCGCTGACGGCAGAAGGCTTCAACGCCCTCCGTGCCCTGCAGATCGAGGAATCCGCCCGCCATCCGACGGATTCCCACAGCCAACTCGGTGCGCTGTGCATCGCCTATGTGCGTTTCGCGCGCGAGAAATCGGGGTTCTTTCGCCTGCTGTTCGACAATCGCCCCGAAGGCGAGGGCGAGGCCACCGGTCGCACGCAATTCAACGCCGAGGCCTATGACGTTCTGGTCGCCCTGATCCGGCGCGGGCAGGACGAGGGCGTGCTGATCCCCGGCGATCCTGCGCGGATTGCGGGTTATCTGGTGCTGGGCGCGCATGGACTGGCGCATTACCTGTCGCAGCCCGCCGCCCCAGGCCGCAGCGGTCCCGCGGGTCCGATCCCGCTGATGCCGCCCGAGGTGCTGGCCGATTTTGCGCTGATCCCGCTGCTGCGCCGGCCGCCAACCGCGGACGAGGTCGCCGCGCGCTTCTTTGGTGCGGGCTGACAATCCATTGACGCCGTCGCTAGACGTCATTTCAAGGATCAATTCGACTGATGATTAGCCAGTCTCTACGCTGCCGCGACGACAGCAGCGGGAGGAGCAGCCATGGCGCAGCGCATTATCGATCTTGCGGTCAGTCTGACGGCGGGCATCCGCTCGGATCCGCCCGGATTGGGGCCCGAGATTGACTATATGGGCCACGCTCAAGGTGCCCGCGAGTTTCAGGCGATGTTCGGCGTGCCCGAAGGCGCGTTGCGCGACGACGCCGGGGCAGCGGCGGAAAAATGCCGCATCACCACGCACAACGGCACGCATATGGACGCGCCTTGGCATTACCACCCGACGATGGATGGCGGCAAACCGTCGCTGACCATCGACCAGATCCCGCTGGACTGGTGCTTTGGCCCCGGTGTGAAGCTGGATTTCCGCCATCTGCCGAACGGCCATACCGTGACGGCAGCCGAGGTGCAGGCGGAATTGGACCGCATCGGGCATACCTTGCAACCGGGCGACATCGTGCTGGTGAACACCGCTGCCGGGACGCGGTATGGACAGGACGATTATGTCGCCACTGGCTGCGGAATGGGGCGAGAGGCGACGCTGTTCCTGACCGGGCGGGGGGTTCGGGTTTGCGGCACCGACGCCTGGACCTGGGATCCACCGCTGGCGATGCAGGCGGCGCGGGCGCGGCAGACCGGCGATTGGTCGGTGTTCTGGGAGGGGCACAAGGCCGGGGCCGACACGATCTATTGCCACATGGAAAAGCTGGGCAACCTGCACCTACTGCCTGCCACCGGGTTTCAGGTGATCGCGCTTCCGGTCAAGATCGAGCGCGCCTCGGCTGGTTGGTGTCGCCCTGTCGCGCTGCTCGACTGAGGGGCAACCGATGACGCACACAAGACACAAGGCCCCCGCCGACTGGCTGGCGCGGGCGACGGGACTGGTGGCGCTGGTCGCCGTGGGCGGCATCCTGACAGGCGCCCTCGTAGTGGTTGCCGATGTGCTGGCCCGCTGGTTGTTGGGTTACGGCGTGGTCGCGCTGAACGAGATCATGTCGAATGTCTTTGCCCTGGCGATTGCGTTGACGCTGCCGGCGGGCGCGGCGCGGCGGGTGAACCTGCGGGTCGACCTTTTGGGTGCGCAGACCGGCCAACGCATGACCGCGTGGTTGACGCTGGCCGGCTCGCTGCTGCTGGCGGCGTTTTTTGCGCTGCTGGCGTGGCGGCTGGCCCTGCTGGGGCAGCGCTTTGCCACGCAGGGCAGGGCGACGGCGATCTGGAACTGGCCGCTGGCGCCGACCTATTTCGCCATGGCGGCGGCGATGGGCCTCAGCGCGCTGGTGCAACTGGTGAACGCGGCGGCTGACCTGAAGGTGGCGCTGAACGCCCGTCTCGGGGCGGGGACACGGCCCGTGGTGATCGTGCTGGCGGTGCTACTGGTGGGTGCCGTTGCGGGGTTGCTGGTCTGGGGTTTCGTCGATTTCCGCGGGCTGGCGGCGATGGCGGCGGCGCATCCGGGCAAGGCGGTGCTGGCCGGGTTTGCGCTGATGTGGCTGGGCGTGCTGCTGCAACTGCCGCTGGCGACGGTGACAGCGGCGATTGGCTTGACCGGCACCATGCTGGCGCTGGGGGCGGGAACGGCGGGCAATGTCTTTGCCTCGGACGCTGCCGATTTCATGCGCGATTCTCAGGTGGCGACGCTGCCCCTGTTTCTGCTGATGGGCGCCTTTGCGGTGGCGGCGGGTGTGTCGGACGATCTGTTCCGCGTGGCGAATGCGCTGCTGGGCGGGGTGAGGGGGGGCCTTGCCTATGCCACGGTTGCGGGCTGCGCGGGGTTCGGCGCGGTCAGCGGCAATTCGGTGGCAACCTCGGCAACCTTCGGCCCGCTGGCCCTGCCCGAGATGGCGCGGCGCGGCTATTCCCCGGCGCTGTCCACAGCGACCGTGGCGGCGGGCGGAACTTTGGGTGCGCTGGTGCCACCGTCCGGTGTGCTGATCCTGTTCGCGCTGTTGACCGAAGAATCCATCGCGGCGCTGTTCGTCGCCGCCATGCTCCCCGCATTGTTGGCGCTGTTTCTCTATTTTGCGGCGATCTGGATCAGCCTGCGGCTGAACCCGTCTCTGGTGCCCGCAGCCGAGCCTGCGTCTTATCATGACCTGCTGCCTGCACTGCGCTCGTCCTTGCCCGTGCTCGCGCTGTTCGTGGTGGTGATCGGCGGGCTTTACGGCGGGCTGTTCACCGCCACCG
>CALESR010000069.1 GCA_937907485.1 uncultured Paracoccaceae bacterium
TCCGGCCAGAGCCTCGGGCGACAGCGGTTCGCATTCGTTGTCGATGGTCAGAACGGCGTCTTCGTCCAGCGTGACAGCAACAGGGCTGTCCTTGTCGCCATGGCGTAGCGCGTTGTCGATCAGGTTGCGGCACAGGATCGCCAGCGCCTCGGCGTCCAGATCGGACATCACCGGAACCGGCGGCATGCTCAACTGCACCTGCCCGGTGCCAAATTGTCGAGCGACCTCCTCGACCAACACGGCCAGCACTGGTCGCAAGTCGGCTGTCTGGACGCAGCGTACCTGCGCACCTTCGGCCCGCGCCATTTGCATCAGGCGCTCAGCGGTGCGGGTCAGGCGTTTCAACGTCTCCTCGATCGCCACCGCCCGCTGCACAATGCCCGGATCCCGAGCTTCCGCTTGAAGGCGCTGTGTCTGCGCGATGGCCCCGGCCAGCGGTGTGCGCATTTCATGCGCCGCATTGGCTGAAAACTCGCGCTCGGCGGCGAAGGCCGCCGAAAGGCCTGCCAGCAGTGTGTTGAGCGTCGCCGCGACCGGCTGCAGTTCTGACGGCAGGCCTTGTGTCGGCACCGGCGACAGATCCTGCGCGCCACGCTCGGCCAGCGTCTTGCGAAAGCGGCGCATGCCCCTGAACTCCCACCGCAACAGCAACAAGACGACCGACAGTGTCAACGGGATCACTGCCAGCAACGGCAGCATCTGACGCAGCATGATCTCGCGCAGGACTCCCCGCCGATGCGCCAGCGGTTCGGCCACAGTCAGCCGAATCGACCCTTGCAAAGCCGATTCGCCGTAAAAGCGATGCGTCGCGTCCTGACGGAACCCCGGGCCGTCCCATACCGGGAACAGCGCCGGATCGGCGGCGTGCGACTGCATCAGCAGCGCGCCAGAGGGATCGCGCACCACATAGGTAAAGAACTCGTCATGCGGATGAACGCGCGCGAGCGATTGTGACTGCGCCGGATTGTCGCGATTGACGATTTCCAGCACGGCCAGCGGCAACAGGCGCTGGGCGGTTTCCTCCAGCGCCGAATCGAACACCTCGTCCATCTCATGGCGCAGGCCGATCACGGTGACACTCGCTGCCACCAGCCACAACAGGCCCAGTGACAGGCCCAGACCAACAGCCAAGCGGGCCAGCAAACTGGCAGGCGCCGTCATGCCGCACCCAGCCGATAACCCTGACCGCGTTCGGTCACGATGACGGCAGCCCCCAGTTTCTTGCGCAGGCGGCTGACATGCACCTCGATGGTGTTGCTTTCGATCTCGCTGTCGAAATCGTAAAGCCGTTCCTCCAGCTGCGCCTTCGAGAACAATTGCCCCGGCCGCGCCAACAGGGTGGCAAACAGCGACCATTCACGTGCCGTCAGGCTGACGGGCCGACCCGCGCGGTAAAGACTGCGCGCACTCAGGTCGATTTCCAGATCGCCGTGCGTTATCAGGGGATTGGGATTTCCCGAATAACGCCGCGCGACGGCGCCGATGCGGGCCGACAATTCGCCCAGATCAAAAGGCTTGACCAGATAGTCGTCGGCCCCGGCGTTCAACCCGTCGATGCGGCTGGAGATCTGATCCATCGCGGTCAGGATGATGACCGGAGTGACGCTGCCGCGCAGGCGCAGCAGCCGAAGAAAGGGAATTCCCCGCCCGTCAGGCAGCATCAGGTCCAGCAGGATCAGATCATGCTGTGCGCTGGCCATCGCATCTTCGGCGGAGTCCAGCCGCTGCACCCAATCGACCGAATGCCCGTCGGCCACGATCTGATCGCGCAGGGCGCCGCCCAGCACCAGATCATCTTCGACAAGGAGTATTCGCATCGGGGCCTGCTCTGGCTGGGTTATCGCCTTGTGGCAGACCGACCTGACACCAAACTGAAGCGCCTGTCGCCACCGCTTCAGGCAGGTGTCAGATTGACCGGCTAAAACACGCCCATCCAGAATCCCGAGGAGCACCCGATGCGTCATGTCCCGTCCCTTGCCTTGATCCTCGCCCTCGCCAGCGCCGGGGCGGCGCGGGCGGATGACGATTGCGAGAGCCCGATGTCTGAATGGCAATCGCGCGAAGCCGCTGCCGCCCAGGTCGAATCGCTGGGCATTTCGTCCGACCGGCTGCGCATCGACGACGGCTGCTATGAGGTGCGCGGTCGTGACAGCGATGGCAACCGCATCGAATTGACGCTGGACCCTGCGACGCTGGCGGTGACTCAGCTGGAAATCGAATTCCGGCGCGGCGCCGATGTCGGGCGCTATCTGCCCGGCGCGCAGGGGGTGGGCGCAGCAGTGCAGCCGCCCGTGGCGAACCCGCTGCTTGTCCCCGGCACCGCGCCGCAGGTCAGCGGCAATTGACCCCTGCCATATAGGTCTGGGCGCGCCATCGGGCCGGGCTTGACGCGGTGTTGTCAGGCCCGCGGCCTGACGCCAGCCTGACGGACCTTCGTGGCCGCCGTCAGGCAGCGATCAGTTT
>CALESR010000070.1 GCA_937907485.1 uncultured Paracoccaceae bacterium
CAGCGTGACCGGGTACATCCGGTTCTGCAGCACCTGGCGGATCACCGCGATCGAAAGCGCCCCAGGCCACATTCGCTGGACTCTGGGCGAGGCCCCGCTCGACGGCCGCGACCTCGATTGACCAAAGCGCCGGCGCAGTCCGGCAGGACGGAGACTGATCATGACGTTTGACCACAGCGAGACAGGTTGATGCCAAAAATTGATATCGAAGCAGCCCCGCTTCGCAGCAGCAGCATCTACCCGCAACCCTATGCCGCGCAGATGGCAGGGCGCTCGTCGCTGCGGTTGGGCGATCTGGCCGGGCTGACGCAATTTGGCGTCAACATCGTCTATCTGGAACCGGGCGCCGTGGCCTCGCTCCGGCACTGGCACCTGAACGAGGATGAATTCGCCATCGTGCTGACCGGCACTTTGGTGCTGGCCGAGGACACCGGCGAGACGCTGATGGCGCCCGGCGATTGCGCTGCATGGAAGGCTGGCGTGCCGGTCGGCCACCGGTTCGAGAACCGGTCCGGCGAAAAGGCCAGTTTTCTGGTGGTCGGCACCAAGTCCCCAGCCGAGGTGGCGACCTATACCGAGGTCGACATGAAAATTCACATCGAGCCCGGCAAGGCCCGATTCACCTATCACGATGGCAGCGATTGGGCCGGGGCCCGCGATCTGCCCAAGGGAGAGAGCAAATGACCGAATTCCACTATGCCACCGACGCCGAGGGCATCGCGACAATCACCTGGGACGTGCCCGGCAAGTCGATGAACGTGATGTCGTTCGAAGGCCTGCAAGAACTGGACACCGCGATTGACCGCGCGTTGGCCGACCCGGCCGTCAAGGGGGTGGTCATCGCCTCGGGCAAGGCAGATTTCGCCGGAGGCATGGACCTGAACGTGCTGGCCGAGATGCGCAGTGCCGCCGGGGCCAACCCCGCGCAAGGCCTTTTCGACGGCATCATGTCGATGCACAAGCTGCTCAGAAAGATCGAGCGCGCAGGCATGGACGCCAAGACACAAACCGGCGGCAAGCCGATCGTTGCAGCACTGCCTGGCACCGCGATGGGTATTGGCCTAGAACTGCCGCTGGCCTGCCACCGCATCATCGCCGCCGACAACCCAAAGGCACAAATCGGCTTGCCCGAAATCAAGGTCGGCATTTTCCCCGGCGCCGGTGGCACGACCCGGCTGGCGTGGAAACTGGGCGCGATGGCGGCGGCCCCGCTGCTGCTGGAAGGCCGTGCCAATGACCCGAAAAAAGCCAAGGCCGCCGGAATCATTGACGAGGTGGTGCCCGCCGACCAATTGCTCAACGTCGCTCGTGCCTGGGTACTGGGTGCCAAACCCGCGGATCTGGTGAAACCCTGGGACCAGAAGGGCTATAAGGTGCCTGGCGGCACGCCCTATCACCCCGCCGGTTTCCCGATTTTCGTGGGCGCCTCGGTCATGGTGCATGCAAATACCTGGGGCGTCTATCCGGCCGCCAAGGCCCTGCTCAGCGCGGTTTATGAGGGGCTGCAGGTGCCCTTTGACACCGCACTCAAGATCGAGGCGCGCTATTTCACCAGCGTGATGATGAACCCCTCGTCCAGCGCGATGATCCGCAGCCTGTTCGTCAACAAGGGCGCGTTGGAAAAGGGTGCCAATCGTCCCGCCGTGCCAGATGAAAAGGTCAAGAAGGTCGGCGTGCTGGGTGCCGGGATGATGGGCGCCGGCATCGCCTATGTCAGCGCCAATGCGGGTATCGAGGTGGTTTTGATCGATTCGACTCAGGACGCGGCGGACAAGGGCAAGGCCTATTCCACCGGCATTCTGGACGGGGCGATCAAGAAAGGCCGCGGCACCGAGGAGAAAAAGGCGCAGGTGCTGGGCCGCATCACCGCGACCACCGATTACGCGCTGCTCGATGGTTGTGACCTGATCGTCGAGGCCGTGTTCGAAGACCCGGCCATCAAGGCCGAAGTGACGAAAAAGGCCGAAGCCGTGATCCCAGCGACGGCGATCTATGCGTCGAACACCTCGACCCTGCCGATCACCTCGCTGGCCCGTGCGTCCAGTCGGCCTGAGCAGTTCATCGGCATCCACTTCTTCTCGCCCGTGGACAAGATGATGCTGGTCGAGATCATCAAGGGCGCGCAAACCGGCGAACGTGCGGTGGCCAAGGCGCTGGATTTCGTCCGCCAGATCCGCAAGACCCCGATCGTCGTCAACGACGCGCGCTTCTTCTATGCCAACCGCTGTATCATCCCCTATATCAACGAGGGTATGCGCATGGTGGCCGAAGGTGCCGCGCCCGCGCTGATCGACAATGCCGCGCGTCTGCTGGGTTTTCCGGTCGGTCCGCTGCAACTGGTCGATGAAACCTCGCTCGACCTCGGCGCCAAGATCGCCAAGGCGACCAAGGCGGCGATGGGCAACGATTATCCCGATGACGCCGTCGACGATGTGGTGTTCTGGATGGTCGCGCAGGGCCGTCTGGGCCGCAAATCCAAGGCCGGGTTCTTTGACTATGACGCCAATGGCAAGCGGCTGGGCTATTGGCCCGGTCTGGCCGAGCAATATGCACGGGTCGAAGGCACGGCGCTGGATGAGGTCAAGAACCGGCTGATGATGGCGCAGGTGCTCGAAGCCGTCCGCGCACTGGAAGAGGGCGTGCTGGAGGACATCCGCGAGGGTGACGTCGGCGCGATCCTCGGCTGGGGCTTTGCCCCGTGGTCGGGTGGACCCTTTGGCTGGCTCGACATCATCGGCGCGGCCAAGGCAGTGGCCATCTGCGACGACCTTGAGGCGCGGTTTGGCGCCCGGTTCAAGGCCCCCGCCCTGCTGCGCGACATGGCAGCCAAGGGGCAGAGCTTCTATGGCCCGAACGCCGTCAAGGTC
>CALESR010000071.1 GCA_937907485.1 uncultured Paracoccaceae bacterium
AAATGCGCTTGACCTGCTACTGACGGGGGTGTGACCGGGCAGAGACGTCCCGCGCCGCGCTTGTCAGGGCAACTATAGAGTCCTGCGGGTCGCGGCGAAGGGTGGCGAGGAATTCGGCATGAGGAACACGTCCATGGGACGGTCTGGAACGCCGTCGCTTCCGGAAGCCAGTCGCGCCACCAGACCGCCGGACGCCAGATTGACGGACTGGCTGGCAGGAGTTTCTGTTCCGCGTGGCCTCTGAGATTTAGCCCATGAGCTATATAGGTAATTTATCGTCCCTGCACTATATTGACAAATTATCGCCCCTGAGCTATTGATCCACCATGGATACCATGCTCGCAAACCCCATCCGAAGCCTGCGCCAAGCCGGGGCCGTGCTACGGGCACGGCGAGCGGCGCGGAAGATCAGCCAGAAGCAGCTTGGCGAGATGACGGGAACGGCGCAATCCACCATCTCGGATATCGAGAACGGTGTTGTATCTGTCAGCCTCGATGTCTACCTGCGTCTTCTCGAGGCCCTCGGCGCGGAACTGTCCGCGACGGATCGTTTGGCCGAACCAGGACACCACTAGAATGGCGCGTATCGCCCGTGCTGGTCGCCGCGCCCGCCAGAGTAAGACGGCCATTTGGTACGAAAGGACAAGGGTGGGCACGCTGACCCGCGCAACGGATGGCGCCATCGCGTTCACCTACGATGCTGCCTGGCTCGCGTCAGAGGCCGCGTTTCCGGTTGCCAGCGCCCTGCCGCTGACCAAGCTGAAATGGCAGGGCGATCCGGTTATCGCCGCCTTCGACAACCTTTTGCCCGATGCCGAAGGCGAGTTGCGCGAGAAGATCGCCGCGCGCGTCGGGGCGCAGGGCAAGGATGTGTTCTCTCTCTTGTCTGTGCTGGGGCGCGACTGTGTCGGTGCGCTGCAATTCCTGCCGGTGGACGAGGCTCCGTCCGAACAGGACATGCAATATCGCGTCATTTCGAAAGAGGATATGGTCGCCGACCTGAAGAACCTCGCCGCCGCGCCGCTCGCCCTCGGCGAAGACGAGGATTTCCGGATTTCCATCGCCGGCGCGCAGGAGAAGACGGCCTATCTGAGCATCGACGGGCAGTGGGCCAAGCCGCGCGGCATCACGCCGACCAGCCATATCTTCAAGACGCCCATGGGCATCATTCCCGGCCCTGAGCAGATCGACTTGAGCGACAGCGTCGAGAACGAACTGTTCTGTATGACCTTGGCGCGCGAGATTGGTCTCCCGGTCGCAAATGTCGAAAAGCTCACCCTTCCCGGGCAGGTCGTGCTGTCGGTCGAGCGGTTCGACCGCATCTGGCAAGGCGACACCCTGAAACGCCTGCCACAAGAAGATATCTGCCAGTCGTTGGGTTACCCTTCTGCCATGAAGTACCAGAAGCTGGGTGGCCCCGGTGTCGCGCAGATCATGGAGCTTCTGCGGGAATCCGACGCGCCCATCGAGGACCGGGAGACGTTCTTCCGGGCACAGATATTTTTCTTCATGATCGGTGCCTCGGACGGTCACGCCAAGAATTTCAGTCTGCGTCTGGGACGCCGCGGGCGGTTCAGGCTCGCGCCACTCTATGACATCCTGAGCGTCGCCCCCGTCGTGCGCGCGGGACGCTTGCAGCGCAAGCGCTACCGCCTCGCCATGTCGATCAATGGGCACTACGGCATCGACGAGATCGTGCCGCGCCACTTCGAGGCCGAGGGTCGCGCGGCGGGTCTGCCCAAGGGCCGCGCCTTGGAGCTGTTGCAGGACACGACCGAACGGCTGGGCCCTGCGCTGGAGCGGACGCTTCTGGCGGTGCGCGATCAGGTCCCTGCGGCGGTCAGCGAGCCGATCGCAAGCGATGCGATGCAGCGGGCGGCGCAGATGCATGACCTGAACACCTAGTCACGGAAAGAGCTGAACGACGGCTTCCCGCCCTTCGCGTCAACGAGAACGCCTTGTTCTGACGGCGCATTGGGTTTCACTGCCCCACCGAGTGGATGGCGGGCGCGTTTGCTGGGAATGACAGCGCTTGCGCGCCCGCCTTCCTCCGCAACTCGCCGAATCCATGGCCAGACAGTGGCCTTGCTGACGCAACGCTCCCAGACTGCATCACGGATAACCGGGCAAGGTTTTGATGAATGAGATTCTCTCATGCAGGGATCGGTTATCTGCATGGCTGATTTCGCGCGGCGAGGCTAGCGTCAGTCCAAGAGCGGCGATCACTCACCCCGGCAGGGAGGCCGGTTTGATCCCCGTTCCGTTCACGCTGTTCGCGCAACAGGGAGGGTGCGAAGATGATGGTTCGTTTCAAATTTGGTGTCGGAGCGGTGCTGGCAACACTGGTGTCGGTGGCATCCGGGGCCAACGCCCAAAGCGAGGGGTTGCCCAATGTCTCGGTCTGGACGTCTTATCCCACGGGGACGGCGTATTACACGCATGCCTCGGTGATCGGCGGCTTGTTGCAGGCGCAACATGGCAGCAACGTGCGCGTCATTCCGGGGCGCAATGACATCGCCCGCCTGACGCCGCTGCGCACGGGTCGCGCGGATTACACGATGGGCGGTATCGCGATCTATTATGCCCAAGAGGGGCTCTATTCCTTCGATGTGACCGAATGGGGTCCGCAGCCTGTGCGCATCGTGTTGACAAACAACAATATGGGCACGGGGCTGGCCCTGGGCGCGGCGGGTGATGCCGGGATTGCATCCGCCGCCGATCTGCGCGGCAAGCGCGTGGTCTGGCTGTTGGGCAATGATGCCATCAACCTGGCCACGACGGGATTTCTGGCCTATGCCGGGCTGACATGGGACGATGTGGTGCGCGTCGATGTGGGCGACCCCGGTGAGGCGGTCGATGCCATCCTGAACGGCATCGCCGACGCGATGGCGGTGTCCAACACCAACCCCTTTAACGAGCGCGTCATGGCGAGCCCGCGCGGCTTTACCTATGTTCAGATGCCCAACGCCACGCCTGAGGAACAGAGCAATTGGGCGCAAGCGCAGGCCGTGGTGCCGTATCTGTCGCCGGTCACCGTGACGGGCGGAGCGGGGGTTTCGGCGGATAACCCGTTGCATGCGGGCAATTATCCCGTACCGATCCTGGCGACGCTGGACGCAGACGGCGAACGCACGACCGAGGTGGAGGCACTGGTGCGCTTCTTGGCCACCAACATGGATGCCTTCCAGCAGGCGGCGCCGAACGCCGGAGGCTGGAGGCTGGAGGCCCAGGATCTGGACTGGATAATCCCCTATCATCCCGGGTCGGTGGCCTATCTGGTCGAGATTGGCCTGTGGACCGACGCGCATCAGGCCCACAACGACGCGTTGCTGCACCGGCAAGAGGTGTTGCGCGCGGCATGGGAGGCGTATCTCGATACGGCGTTGACCGATTTCAGCCGCGACGGCTGGGCCACCGCGCGCGCCGATGCCCTGACTGCCGCCGGTCTCCCTATCGGCCTTCGTTGAACCGGGGCCGCGCATTCCGCAAACCGGGATGCGCGGCCTTACCTATTGTTGACTTAGCGATTCCAGCGACGAGGCGGCAACAGGATGTCACTCCAACCCTTGAAGAACACTTTTTTACTGGTCACGGCCGTGCTGTGCAGCGTGCTGTCGATCTATCATGTGTTCAACCTGGGCCGGTTCACTGGCTTCACGATGTTCAATGTGCAGTTCGTCTATTTGTTCATGGCGCTGTCGGTACCGATGGTGTTCCTGCTGAAACCGGGCCGGTTGTCACGCCGCGACGGGCGCATCCCGGCTTACGATCTGCTGCTGGCCGCCGCGGCGCTGATATCGTTGGGGTATTTCACGGTAACGGCCAAAGCGGCCTTGTTCGGCGGCTGGGAATTCGATGCGCCGCAGGTGGCGGTCTGGTTCAGCTTCGCGCTTTGGGCGCTGATCCTTGAGGCCACGCGCCGGGTCGCGGGCTGGGCGGTGTTCGCCGTGGTGCTGGTCATGTCGCTTTTCCCGGTCTTTGCCGGGCTGCTGCCCGACACCATGGCAGCCCAGTCCACGCCAATCGACCTCGTCGCGATTTATCACGCCATCAGCGGCGAGAGCATGATGGGCGCGCCGTCGCAGGCCTTCGGGCAGATCGTGGTCGGGTTCCTGATTCTGGGTGCCGCGCTGCAATACACCGGCGGAGGCAAATTCTTCATCGATCTGTCGCTGGCGATGATGGGCCGGTATCGCGGCGGGCCCGGCAAGGTTGCCGTCGTATCCAGCGGACTCATGGGGTCCTTGTCGGGCACCGTGGTGTCGAACGTGCTGACCACTGGCCCGATGACGATCCCTGCCATGCAGAAGGTCGGCTTCAGCCGCACCAATGCCGGCGCGATCGAGGCCTGCGCCTCGACCGGCGCGGTGCTGATGCCGCCGGTGATGGGGGCGGTCGCCTTCATCATGGCGGTCTTTGCCGGGGTGTCCTATGCCCAGATCGTCGCGGCCGCCGCCGTGCCCAGCCTGCTCTATTACCTTGCACTGCTGATTCAGGTCGATTTCATGGCCGCCCGCACCGGCATTCGCGGCATGGCCAGGGCCGATCTGCCGCGCGTTTGGGAAACGTTCCGGACCGGTTGGCACTATATCCTGGTCCTGGTGTTGCTGGTCTACATGCTGTTCTACCTCCAGCGTGAGGCGATGGCGCCGTTCTATGCCACCGCGCTTTTGCTGGTGCTGAACCAGATCCGTGCTTCGGATCGCTGGGGGTGGCAGCAGTTGGGTGCTTTCCTGCGCAATCTAGCGGTGCAGATGGCCGAATTGATGGCCCTGATGGCCGGCATCGGCATGGTGATCGGTGGTCTGACAGTGACGGGCATGTCGGGCACAATTGCCAATGATCTGCTGTTTCTGGCGGGCGGCAACCATCTGGTGCTGTTGATGATGGGGGCATTGACCAGCTTTGTCATGGGCTTCGGCATGTCGATAACGGCGGCCTACATCTTTCTGGCGGTGTCGCTGGTTCCGGCTCTGGTGGGATCGGGGCTTGATCCGTTGGCCGTGCATCTGTTCATCCTGTATTGGGGGATGCTCAGCTATATCACGCCACCGGTTGCCATGGGCGCCTTCACGGCGGCAGCGATTGCAGGGAGCAAACCCATGCAGACCGGGTTCGCCGCGATGAAGATCGGCGGTATCCTGTATCTGCTGCCGTTCTTCTTTGTGCTGGAACCCGCGCTGATCCTGCGAGCAGAGCCCGCACTGATCGCCCAGACCATCGGCCTGACCGTGATAGGCATGACGCTGATGATCTGTGCGCTACAGGCTTACGTTCCCTGGTTTGGTGCCCTCAGCCGGTTGGGCCCGCTGGTCTGGCCCGCGCGTAGCGTTCTGTTTGTCGGCGGGCTGGCCGTCGCGACCCCACACCATCCGCTGCTGGGGCTTGCCGATGGCGTGCAGACGGGAATTGCACTCACGTGTCTTGCGGTGGCGCTGCTGCTGTTGATCCTTGCGCCGCGATCCGCCGCGCCCGCAGCCGAGTAACCCGCGATGTCTGACCCTTCCCAGATCAACCAGTTGCTGCATTGGGGCCCGGAGGCCGATTTCAGCACGCTGTCACTGGTCAACCCGCTTGAGCACCGCACAGGACTGCGCAAGCTGGCCTCGGGCGTCACCATTGTCACCACAACACTAGGTGGTGAGCGAGTCGGCCTGACCGCCACGGCGGTTTGTTCCGTCACCGTTGATCCGCCCCGGCTGGTGACGTTCGTGAACAAATCCAGCCGGACGGCCGCGGCGCTGATGCGCAGCGGCGCGCTTTGCGTCAACCTACTGGGCCACAGCCATCGCGATCTTGCCCGCATCTTTGCAGGAATGGACCCGCAGATCCCGTCCGAGCGCCGCTTTGACCATGGCGATTGGACGCAGGTGTTCACCGGAGCCCCGGCGCTCGCTGATGCGCTGCAATGTTTCGATTGCCGTGTGTTTCGCGTCTATGAGGAAAGCACCCATTTTGCCTTTGTCTGTGACGTTGTCGCGACGCGCGAATTCGCTTCGGGCGGGCCATTGATCTGGTTCGACGGTGATTTTCGCGCCCTTGCCTGATTGACCATCTTGTCAGACCCGCCCGGCCGGGGCAGCGTCTACGCCGGGTTCAGTGCCCTGAGAGAGGACCAAATGGCCCGCCTTCCGTCGTTGAAAGCCGTCCATTACTTCGCTGTCGCAGCGGGTCGCGGCAGTTTCACCGCAGCAGCCGAGGAGCTTAACGTCACGCAGGGCGCTGTCAGTCGGATGGTGCAGGCACTGGAGCAAGATCTGGAGGTTCCCCTGTTCGAGCGCAAAGGGCGGTTTCTGACGCTGACTCCCGCCGGGCAACGCTATTTCGAGGAGGTCAACGCAGCGCTCTCCACCATTGCCATCGCCAGCCGCAACCTGCGCGCCCGCGTTTCCGAGGAATCGTTGTCGGTGGTGGTCAATTCCGGTTTTGCATCTCGCTGGCTGATCCCGCGGCTGGCCTCGTTCAACCGGGCCAATCCGGGCCTTCGAATCGACATCGTCGCAACCGAGCACGAGGTGCGCGGTGTCAATCCCGCCAACTACGTCACCATCCGGTATGGTCTCGGCGACTGGTCAGGCCATGAGGCCGTCGATCTGGGCATCGGAGGGGAATTGGCCGTGGTCTGTGCGCCTTCGCTGCACGCGCGTCTAGGGGCCGTCGAGGACGTGGACGACTTGGTTTCACGCCCTTTGCTGACCTATTCCGCCGTGGCCCGTGATCCCTGGGTGGAATTCCTGGCACGACACGGCTTGTCCGCCGACGCTCTGGCCCGCGCCACGCATTACTACCAACTGCCGCTTCTGGCCGAAGCCGCGATCGCTGGCTATGGGTATGGCCTTATGCCGCTCTGCCTGATCGAACGGGAACTGAAGTCAGGCGCGCTGGTGATTGTGCCGGGTATGAACTATGACAGCGAGAGGCGTTATTTCCTGACCTATCTGCAGCAGCCCGAAACCAGCCCACGCATTCGTCGGTTCGAATCCTGGTTGCTGCGCGAAGCCCGCACTACCGGGCGCTAAAGCGTCAGGCAATCCGTCAACGCGGTGGCGTTGTCCAAGGTTTCCAGCCGGTCGATCACATCGAGCGCGCGCTGTGCCTGATCCGCCGATACCGAGCCAGCAAAACCGATGTTGCGCCAGAATTTCGCCTCGACCTCGGGGCGGCCTACCGGGTTCTCGGCCCAGCCCTTGGGCATCAGGCGTTCGGCCTGCAAAATCGTTCCATCGGTCAGTGTGACAGACAACAGCCCTTGATGCGTGCCGCTGACCCGGTCCGAGGGCACCAGCACCACCCTTTCTGAAAGCACCATCACCTCAGGATCATGAATCGCCGGTGCGATATAGTGGTCCAGTTCCACCGACTTGCGCAGCAGAACATTGGCCACGCCATAAGGGATGCTGAACAGGGCCCGCGGCTGCGCATCGGCTGCGCGCATCGGTTGGTTCAGAAAGTGGCGAATGCGGCGGGCGGGCACATCCAGCGTCACCGCAGCGATATCCTGTGCGGAAAAGTCGCATTGGCGCACGATCTCCAGTGCACTTTCAATGGGGTTGTGGTTGCCATAGCACGACGGGTGCAGTTTATGCATCCCTTTGACGTAGAAAACCTTTCCAAGATCGGTTCGCAAATTCTCAGGGTGGGGGTCATTGCCGAACAGCGCGAAATAGCCTTGCGGCGAGGTCAATGGGTCACGCACGCCGCCAAACCCGGCGCGTGACATCTGCGCAGCCAGAATGCCGTTCTGTGCCGCCAGTGCGCCGGGGAGGCGGAACGCGTCGACCCCGTCCCAGAGGGATTGAAAGGATCCCCCCACCATGTGCAGCAAGATACCAAAGGCGTTGACGGTTTGTGCCTGGTCCAGTCTCATCAACCGCGCCGCCACGGCCAGCGCGCCAAAGGCATTGGCCGTGCCGCAGACCTCGAAATTTCGGTCGAAATCGAAGGTGTTGGCCACGGCAAACCGCGCCGCCACGTCGCCACCCAGGATGACCGCCGCCAGCAGTTCGCGCCCGCTGGCGCCCGTGGCCTCGGTCAGCGCCAGGGCGGCGGGTTCGGTGGTGGATGGGACATGCCCGACCATCTTGCCGGCGTGGATCCCTTCGGCCTCAGGGCCGGTCACTTCGAAATCAAAGGCGCGCCCCAGAAGGCTGGACAGGAATGCCGCGTGATGCACCGGGAGGCGCAGCGACTGGCCGGGAACCCCGGCCAGTCCCATGCCACCCCACGAGGCAAGCAGACCGACCAGCGCATCTGTCCCCGGTGCCCGGCCGCCACCCACGATGCAGCCCAGCATGTCGATGAGGCGCAGCTTGGCGCATTCGACATCCTGAGCCGAAAACTGCTCGAACGGGGTTTCAAGGATATGCGCGGCAAGTGTCGTGGTCAGCATGGCGGCCCTTCCGGAGAGTAAGGTTGAACGGGCGCGCGCCCCGCGCCCGTCCGGACGACCCTCATTTGTAAAACGCGAGGGTCGCCATATCGATCGGCTCGGCTGGAGGAGGTGCCGGCAGATCGAACAGGTGTTTCATATAGGCGCCAGCCGCCATCTCCAGCCCGGCCGATCCGTGGTTGCGCATCGCCATCAGGTCGCGCAGGGCCATCTGCATCGGATTGCCCTGTTCGATCGCCCGAGCCCCGGCCAGAGGCCATATGTCGGTGATTGCCTCAAAGC
>CALESR010000072.1 GCA_937907485.1 uncultured Paracoccaceae bacterium
CCTTCGGAGACTCAGCAGTTGACGCAGAACGGGTCGCCTGCCAGCCCGCCGAAGTCATGGTCCCGGCAAAAGGCTATGTCGCTGGCTGACATGTAAAGCTCTTTCACCAGCACCTCTTCGATCTGCTCTGCATCGTCGGTGTGTTGGCGTGTCTCGGGCTCTTGAGACGCCATCAGGAAGGCCTTGTAACCCGCGTCAATGGCCGGGCGCTGTGACGCTGGATTTCGCCGACCGTGCGCAGCACGTCGTGCACCTTGCGCGCAAGCTCTTCTTCGGAGTTGAAGAAGATGTTCCCATTGGCGTGGGCGGTGTCGCTTCGCTCGTCCACCAGCTTGGCATAGGTGCCGATCTTGGCCGACATTCCCCAGGTGGCCTGCCGCTTGACGTCAAGTAGGAATAGGCCAGCTTACTTGGATCAAGCGCGCAAACCCCGCCTCTAGCCCTCGCCCACGGCATCGCCGTGCTGCGCCCCGAAATCGCCGCCGTGATCCGCGCCTGCTACGACCGGACGATGCCGGGCGTGGCGACCGATGCTAGCCACGCGATCCGGGTGGCGGCGCGGGTGGGGTGACGCCATAGGGTGCGCGTTCACTGTGCACCCACGCCCAACACGCCCCCAGACCGACGGCCCTGGCCCGCAATCGTGAGACAGCATCTGTCGCAAATCTTCCGCTCAGTTCGGACACATCATTGGCACCATTGACGCCATCATCGCCGCAATCCCGCGCCTCTCATCGTCGGCGGTAGCCTGCTGCCCTTGATTATTGGCGCCGGAGAATGCCCGCCGGCTCCAAGCGTTCGCCAAAGCTTCGGGATAAGCAGTGGCCAGGCAGTCACAGTAGGCTGCAGTCCCTGTGGACGCCTGAACTTGACCAAGTGGCACGCCCATGTTCTCGGCGACGAGGCGGTTAAAGGTTTCGCAAATAACGATCTCGTTTGCAGCCTCGGCCGGCGGCGCCCCAAACAAGACGGCTACAGCGGCGATCAGAACAAGCCTCATGTCATCGCTCCCAGCCGACATTGCCCAAGTGGCCTGCCGCTTGACGCAAATGTCGCCTGAACTTGCAGCCAGATCAAGTGGTTTGCGCTCTTATCCGCGCGGGCTGCGATGGAGTTGCACCTCGATGCGGTGCCGACTCGGTTTCTTCGCCCTTGCGCCCCGATCAAGGCCCCGGCCTGCACCTCGCCAAAGGCCCCGCGGTGACCGGCTGGCACGTCTGCCCGAGGCACGGCGCAGGCGGCGGCGCCCCCGCTGACCCGGCGAATGGCCGCTGGCGTGATGGCGGCAGATCAAGGTCAGCCAAGTCTCACCGCCGAGAGAGTTCCGATCTGGCGGCCGAGGCGCGCAAGGTCGCGCTGGCGCTAAGCCAAGCGTTCTTCAATATGGGGCTTACTGTCGCTTGACGTTTGGAAATCCAGAAATCAATCAATGATTTCAATAGCCAATGGCGGAGAGACAGGGATTCGAACCCTGGGTGGGCTCTCACCCACAACGGTTTTCGAGACCGCCCCGTTCGACCGCTCCGGCACCTCTCCGCGCTTGGATGGTCAACGTGGAGGGGGATTTAGCGGGGATTCGTCGAGGGTGCAAGGGGGGTTGTGGGGGGCAGCCTGTCGCTTGCGTCACGGCCACATCGACGGGCGCCCGGGCGCGGCCATCGACCGCGCAGCCCGATGCGCGACACCGCCTCACTCCCATGAATTTTCCTGTCAGATCAGCCGCTTGGCCGACCTCCCCGACAGCACTGCGCGGTGGCACTGGCCTCGGCGTGGGTCCTTGGCCAGCAATCCGGTCGTCAGCGCCGCGGTTCGGTGCGCAGGATTTGGCGCAGGGTATCGACAAGATGCTGGTGATTGTTCACGCCCTCAGGGTCGCGGCAGATCCGGGTGCCGATGGCCAGCGCGTCGGACTGCGAATACCCGGCGGCAACCAGACCATCGGTGAACGACACCTCGGGCCGGTCCCAGATGATTTCCTGCCAAGGCCCGCGAAAACAGGCGATGCGGATGCTGACGGGTTCGGCGGCGGCGCGGTGATTATGCGCGGCGGCGGCAGTGGGCAGGGCCAGAAGAGCAGCAGCGAGGATCAGGCGCATGGGTGAGGGCCTTTCGGGGTTAGACTTGGCGCGAGAATGACCCGGCGGGGGGGCAGTTGGCAAGGGGGAATGGAGGGGCAGATCGGTCAGGGGATCACGGTTAAGCGATTGTTTCCGATGGGGAAACAGTGGGGAGGGCTTGCAAAGCACTTGCAAAGCTACAAGGGAATTTATTTCTTCTGCTCGCGAGAAGTTGTTTTTCCTGAGCCGGGATTGTTTGTTGGCTTGCCATTGCCACTGTTTTGGTTTGCACCGGCACCACCTTTCTGTACTGAGTCGCCGTTTCCTTTGCCGCCAGTATTGCTTGATCCTGAGGTGGTGCTCTTTGCCATTTTCATCTCCATTTAATAGGCTGCCAATAGCCAGAATGGGATCTGCGCCCACGACAGCACTACCGCATATCTTAGGTCACTCGCCGCAACTTGAATTGCCTTTTCATTTTCGTCGAAGTATTTGTCAGCGTCAAGGGCAAGCCCTTCTAGCAATGATGAATTTTCATGAGCAGAATCGTAGGACAATATCCATCTCGGATTGAGTTCGAACGTGCAATTTTGGAAACGGATAACAACCAAGGCAGAAAAGGCGAGCGATGCAGTAATTATCAACACGATTATTAAACCACCAATAGAAATCCCAGATATCAGCTCAGAGTCATCTCCTAAATTAAAAGCTCTCTCCCCAAAAATTTGAAACATAAAATTGCAGATGAGCCCGGCAGAGGCCGATGAAAAAGCAGCCGCGCTTCGAAAGAACCTGAGGTCTTGCTTCTGGCTAACAAGTTGTCCGTAAGCTATGTCGAACGCGATGCGGCGCTTCTCCTTTTCCGCGTCTAAAGCGCCAGTCATCTCGCGACCTCAGATTGTGGAAAACGCAAATTTACACAAAGCTCCCTCACCCCCAAACCCCCTCGAACTCCCGCCATTCCCCGGCGCTCATCCCTGAACTCTCGCGCGTCACCGTCTCGCCCTTCAGCCGCCGTTTCAGCACGGAGACCGCCTTGGCTGACAGGGTTTCACCCCCCATCCGGTAATCCTCGAAGGCTGCATAGGCCAGCGGCACCCAATCGGCGACCATGCGGGCAATCGCCTCGGCATAGACGCGGATTTCATATTGCGCATGCGCATCCGCCCGCAGCCGCAGGAAATGGAACAGGTTGTGCAGGTCGGTTTTCCAATACCACTGGGTATAGATATTCATCGGCAGGTTCATCCGCGCCAATTCGCGCGCCAGCCCCTGCTGGCCATCCTGCGACAGCATCTCCTCATAGTGGTCATACATCTGCGACGCGTCGGATTTCAGCAGCGCCAGCACCCGGGCGGCCTCGGGCCCCTCCAGCACCGCCCCCCTGCCCTGATTGTTCACCGTCGATTGCGCCGCCAATTGCGCGGGCTCGGGGATATAGAATTCCCGGTCCAGAATCGAATAGCGCGCCGAGTATTCATTCACATTGGCCGTGCGATGGCGGATCCACTGCCGGGCGACGAACACCGGCAATTTCACATGCAGTTTCACTTCGCACATCTCGAAGGGCGTCGAATGCCAGTGCCGCATCAGATAGCGGATCAGCCCCTCGTCATTCTGCACATGCCTGGTGCCCGCGCCATAGCTGACCCGCGCCGCCTGCACGATGGCCGCGTCGTCGCCCATATAGTCGATCGCGCGCACGAATCCGTGGTCCAGCACCGGCTGCGCGGTGTAGAGGTGGCGCTCCATGCCCTCGGACACCGCACGCAGGGTCAGGCGCGGACTGGCGCGCTGGGCCTCGATCTCGATCTGCTGCTCGGGGGTCAGGGTCATGGGAAATCCTCGCTTGCCGGGTGTCGCTTCGGGGTTATCTTGGTGCGCAAAAGGAGTCACCTATGAAATATCTGCACACGATGGTCCGCGTTAAGGATCTGGACATCTCGATGGCGTTCTATCGGCTGCTGGGGCTGGTCGAAACGCGGAGGTATGAAAACGCTCAAGGGCGATTCACGCTGGTGTTCATGGCGCCTGTGGGGCAGCCGGAGTGTCCGGTCGAACTGACGTACAACTGGGATGGCGATGACGGGTTGCCTTCGGACGGGCGGCATTTCGGCCATCTGGCCTATGAGGTTGCCGATATCCACGCGACCTGCGCGCATCTGATGGCGAACGGGGTGGTCATCAACCGGCCGCCGCGCGACGGGCGCATGGCCTTTGTGCGCTCGCCCGACAATGTGTCGATCGAGTTGCTGCAAGCAGGCGCGGCGCTGACGCCGGTCGAGCCTTGGCTTTCGATGCCCAGCACCGGGCATTGGTAAGCCTGCGGTGTGGCGGCTGGCCACGCTTCTGACGCTGATCGCGGCTCCGGCGCTGGCCGATTGCCGTCTGGCGCTGGTGCTGGCCTTTGACGTTTCGGCCTCGGTCGATGCGCGCGAATACCGCCTGATGATGCAGGGCACCGCCGAGGCGCTGCGCGATGCCGAGGTGCGGCGCGCAGTGCTGGCCGGGGCGCCGGTGGCGCTGGCGGCCTATGTCTGGGCGGGCGCGCGCGAGCAGGCGATTGCCGCCGACTGGGCGTTGATCGACAGCGCGGCGGATCTCGCGCGATTCGCCGACACGGTGGCCAGCTTTCCCCGCCCGACGGGTGACCCGTTGGGGCGTTGGTCCGGGCGCACCGGTGTCGGCGCGGCGCTGCAGGCGGGGGGCCGCTTGCTGGGCCGGGCGCCCGAATGCGACCGCCAAACCGTTGATCTGGTGGGTGACGGGGTCTCGAACGACGGGCCGGACAGCGCCGAATTGCCGGGTGTCACGGTCAATGCCCTCGCGATTGGCGGCAATCTGCCGCTGGACCATGACGGGGCGATTGACGGGCTCAGCTTCTGGTTCGAGGCCAATATCCTGCAAGGGCCAGCGGCCTTTGTCATGATCGCCGACGGGTTCGAGGACTTTTCAAGCGCCATGCGCCTGAAATTGCTGCGCGAATTGCAGCCCCTGCTGCTGGGTGCCTTGCCCTAGATTCCTCGGCCCGGCCCCTGCGCTGCGTCAGACAGGCTCGGCCGGAAAGCCGATCTCATCGAGCAGGGCCACCGCAGCGGCGGGCAGCATCGGGCCGGCGATGGTGACCCGGCGGGCCGCCATGTCGAAATTCACCGGCACGCCGCCTGCGGGTTTCAGCGCGGCTTCGATCGAGGCGCGGCAATGGCCGCAGGACATATCGGGGACAGAGAGGGTGAAGACATCGGGCATCGCGGCCTCCTTGGCTCAGGCGACGAAACTCTCGGCGCGGCCCGCTGTCAAGGGGAGTGGTTGTCACGGCGGCGCCGGGTTGCTATGCCCGCACCGACAGCGCAGGAGGCCCCGCCATGATCCCGACGACGCATATCGACCCGGCCGTGATGGCCCGCCTGACCGCGCGCATGCTGCTCGACATTCAGGCGGTGCATTTCAACGCGCGCGAGCCCTTCACCCATGCCTCGGGCAACAAGGCGCCGACCTATATCGACTGCCGCAAGCTGATCTCGTTTCCGCGCATCCGCGCGACGCTGATGGATTTTCTGGTCGCCAAGGTGATGGGCGCCGCCGGGTTCGAGGCCTTTGACAACATCGCCGGGGGCGAGACGGCCGGCATCCCCTTTGCCGCGCTGGTGGCCGAGCGCATGGCGCTGCCGATGACCTATGTGCGCAAGAAACCAAAGGGTTACGGGCGAAATGCCCGCATCGAAGGCGTGATGACCGAAGGCCAGCGCGTCTTGCTGGTCGAGGATCTGACCACTGACGGTGGCTCGAAACTGTCGTTCGTCGATGCGATCCGCGAGACCGGGGCGAGCTGCGCGCATACGGCGGTGATCTTCTATTACGACATCTTTCCTGAAACCGTGCCGGGGCTGGCCGAGCACGGCGTGACGCTGCACAGTCTGTGTACCTGGTGGGACGTGCTGGCCGAGGCGCGGCGCGGTGGCGATTTCGACAGCGAAACGCTGGATGAGGTTGAACGCTTCCTGCGGGCGCCGCGCGGCTGGGCGCCCCAGGCCTGACCACCGGCGCCGGGGCGCAGCCGGGTTATCACGCATTCGAGGCAAGTGGACGTGGCGCGGAAATGACTGGCATTTAATGTCAGACATTATAATCCAACGCCTTAACAAGGCCTTGCACAAAGATGTTGCATCCAGTCCCCCGCCGCAGGCCGGAAATCCGGCCTTGTCCACAGGCCTATACAATTTGCCAATTCCGGCCCGGAATGCGATAGACTGACACACCGCCCCCAGCACGGACAGCCCGATGACCGAGATTGCCACGCTTCGCCCCCTGCCCGCCGCCGAGGCCGAGAGCGCCGAGGTCTTGCCGCACAACGTCGAGGCCGAGCAGCAGCTTCTGGGCGCGATCCTGACCAACAACGACGTCT
>CALESR010000073.1 GCA_937907485.1 uncultured Paracoccaceae bacterium
TCCTGCGCAGGTTGCAGACGCTCGCGCTGCATCGCCGCTTCTTCGGCGGGTTGATCGACAAAGGTCATGCCGGCGGCTTCCAGCGTGATCCGCGCGGCCGCCTGTTGCTCTTGCGCGGCGGCGCGCTGGGGGCCGACGAACTCAGCCCAGGTGTCGCGGAACAACTGCTGCTGCTCGGGTGACAGCTGGTCCCAATAGGCGCGGCTGACGATGGGCATGTAATACGCCACCAGCATCCGGTTCAGATAGGCATGACGCAGCCCCGAGTCCTGCAGCGAGGCCGACACGATCGACACGTTCGACGAGACGACGGCATCAACCGTCCCCTGTTGCAGCGCCAGCGGCACATCGGTGAAGGGCATCGACACCGGGTTGGCGCCGGTCGCCTCCAGATAGGCCACTGCGCCGACGCCGCCCGGATGGCGGACCTGCAACCCGCGCAGGCTGTCCAGCGAGGTCAGCGGGGCCACGGTGGAATAGGTGTTGATCTCGCCCAGCATATACCAGCCGGTCAGTGCGACCACGCCCATGCGCTCGCCCAGCATCTCGGCCAGACGCTGGCCCAGCGGGCCATCGACGACGGTGTGCATCACCTCGGGCGTCTGGCCCGAGAACATCGGGAATTCGAAGACGACGAGGTTCTGCTCGACCCGGCTGAGCGGCGCGGTGGATTCGATGGCCATGCCGACATCGCCGCGCGCCACGGCGCGGGCGGAATCGCGGCTGGAGTAGAGTTGGCCCGAATCGAAGATCTCGACCGTCAACTCGCCGCCCGAACGCTGGGTCAGCGCCTCGGCAAAACGCGCGACATAGAGGTTGCGCACATGGCTTGCGGGGGTGTCGAGGGTGATGGTCAGGTTCGGCCCGGCAAAGGCCGGTGCCGGAGCAATCAGGGCCGCGCAGAGCATCAGGCTGCGCAGGGGGCGCGAAATGGTCATGTCAGGTTCCTCCCGTTCACGGAGCCTTGGCTCCCGCTCGGCAGGCTAGGCCCGGCGCGCTTGCCGCGATACTAACGATTCGGGGTTACTGATAACCAATTGGAATATCGCACCCCGGTTGCGAACCCGGTCGGCGGCGGGCTGAGAGAGGGGGCGCGGCACGAATGCCGAGATCAGGGTCTGCGCCGGTGGGAGGGGCGTCTGGCCTGCGGGCCCTGCCGGTCACGGGCTGCGGGAAACCAAATTTCCCCGATTTTCAGGGCATTGCACCATTTGCGCAAATGCGCTCTCGCTTCTGCACGCGGATCGGTCTAGGGGTCAGGAAACCGCCGGTCTGGCCGCGCGGTCTGTGCAGGGGGATGCCATGGGCTTTGACGCGACCATGGCCCAAGGCCCCCTGACGGTTTGGCGCGGCATGCGTCCTGCATCCGGCACCGCCAATGGCTCCCCCGTTCAGAAAGGAACGCATGATGGGCATTTCGACCCCGAAGAAACCCTTCAACCTCGTGGAATTCCTCGCCGAAAAGGGCAAGCCGCGACCGATGCGCAAGACCTTCCGCTATCGCTCGGCCACGACGGTCGAGGACGAGGCCACCGAGGCGCCCGCCGCTGAGGGCGAGACGCCGCGCGAGTGAGGTGCAAACGGGCGTCCCCAAGGGGGCGCCCGTCTGGTTTCGAGCCATTCATTGAATTTATCGAACATTCCGTCCGATAAGACCTGTTTGAGTTATGGATTGCCCCGTGCGATGCCTGCGCGACCCGAATGTGGAGCGCCTGATGTTACCCCCCTTTCCCGCTGTCCGTGCTGTTGTGCCCGGCCTTGTGCTGATCGCGCTGCTGGCGGCGCTGGCCTTTGCGCTGCGGGCCTTTGCCGGGATCACCGCGCTGAGCCCGATGATTCTGGCGGTGGTGCTGGGGGCGCTGTGGCGCAATACGCTGGGGCTGGCGAAGGGGATCGAGCCCGGCCTGCGGCTGGTGCTGCGGCGGTTGCTCAGGCTGGGCGTGGTGCTGCTGGGCCTGCAACTGACGCTGGCCGAGGTGGCGCAGATCGGTGTCGGCGGTCTGCTGGTGCTGGGCGGTGCGCTGGTCTCGACGCTGGTTTTCACCGAGTTTGCCGGGCGTTGGCTGCGGGTCTCGCCCGGTCTGACGACGCTGATCGCCACCGGCACCGGGATTTGTGGCGCCTCGGCGGTGCTGGCGGCCAATTCGGTGGTCGGCGCCGAGGACGAGGACGTCGCCTATGCCGTCGCCGCCGTCACCGTGTTTGGCACAGCGTCGATGCTGCTGTTGCCGGTGTTGGGCGCGGCGCTGTCACCGCGCGACTATGGGCTGTGGGCCGGGGCGTCGATCCATGAGGTGGCGCAGGTGGTTGCTGCCGGGGCGGCGGGGGGCGCGGCGGCGCTGGCCTTTGCCAGTATCGCCAAGCTGACGCGGGTGGCGCTGCTGGTGCCGGTGGTGCTGGTGCTGGCGCGGCGGGCCGGGCGGCAGGGCCACGCCGATTTCCCGTGGTTCGTGCTGGGGTTCGCGGCGATGGTCGGGCTGGCCTCGACCGGCGGGTTGCCCGAGGCGCTGCGCAGCGGCGCGCAGCCGCTGGCGCAGGCGCTGCTGGCGATGGGCATGGTGGCGATGGGGCTGCAGACCGATCTGGCGCGGCTGCGGGCCAAGGGGCTGCGACCGCTGGCGCTGGCCGCGCTGGCGGCGGTTTTCATCGCCGGGGTCGCGCTGCTGCTGGTCATCGCCACGCGCGGGCTTTAGCCTGTTGGCATGACCCTCGAACAACTCCGCCTCTTTGTCGCCGTCGCCGAGCGCGAGCATCTGACCCGCGCGGCCGAGGCGTTGAACCTGACGCAATCGGCGGCCTCGTCGGCGATTGCCGCGCTGGAGGCCCGCCACGGCATCGCGCTGTTCGACCGCATTGGCCGGGGTCTGCGGTTGACCGAGGCCGGGCAGCGCCTGCTGCCCGAGGCGCGGGCGGTGCTGGCGCGGGCCGAAGCGGCGCGGCAGGTGTTGCACGACATGGCCGACCTGACGCAGGGCAGCCTGAGCATCGCCGCCAGCCAGACGCTGGCCTCGTGGTGGCTGCCGCCGATGATCGTGCGGTTTCGCCGGGCGTTTCCGGGAATCGCGCTGAGCCTGACGGCGGGCAATTCGCGCGAGGTGGTGGCCGAGGTCGCCGGGCATCGCGCCGATCTGGGCTTTATCGAGGGTGGCGAGCCGGTGGCGGCGCTGATCGACCGGCCGGTCGGTGGCGACGCGCTGCATCTGGTGGTGGCGCCGGGGCATCCCTGGGCCGGGGCCACGCCCGATGCCGGGGCCTTGGCGCAGGGCGACTGGGTGATGCGCGAGCGGGGGTCGGGCACGCGGGCGCATATGGATGCGGCGCTGGCGGCCCTGGGCGTGGCGGCGCCAGCGGCCGCGCGGCTGCTGGAACTGCCGACCAACGAGGCGGTGCGGCAGGCGGTGTTGGCCGGGGGCGGCGCGTCGCTGCTGTCGCAACTGGTGGTCGGCGCCGATCTGGGCGAGGGGCGGCTGGTGGGGCTGGCCCTGCCCCCTGCCCCGCGCGCGTTCCGTCTGCTGCGCCACCCGGAGCGCCATCTGTCGCACGCCGCGCAGGCGTTCCTGCGGTTGCTGGAGGCCGGGGCCTGAAGGCCTAGCCCTCATCCTGCGGCGCGGTCGAGAAGGCCTCGGTCATCACCTCGCGGCACAGGGCGAAAAGCTGGCGCACATGCGGGTTGTGTTCCAAGAACGCGGCCTGGGCGAACTGCACGCGCAGGGGTTCGATGCCTTGCAGCACCACGCGCGCGATCAGCGGGTCGCGCGGCCCGACCGCCCATTCCGGCACGATCGCATAGCCCAGCCCGCGCGCCACCAGTTGCGTGACCGAGGTGCTGCCCGAGGCCGTCGTGGTCACGCGCGGCGCCGCCTGCATCGCGCGGGTCAGAAAGCCCATCGCCAGCGTGCGGGTGGTCTGGTTGGGTTCATAGGTGATGAAGGGCCGCTCGCGCAGTTGGGCCACATCGGCCTCGGTCAGCGCGCGCTCGGACCAGCTGCGCGGATGGATCAGCGCCAGCCGGTAGGCGCCGATCTGCCGCGAGGTGACGGCGGGGTTGTTGAACACCCGCTCGCCCACCGCGGCATCGAGCGCGCCGTCCAGCATCATCTGTTCCAGCAGGGTGTCGCGTTCAAAGAAGGCCAGTTCGATATCCGGCGAGGTTTCGCGAAAGCGCTGCACGATTTCCGGGAAGAAATGGTGGAACAGCGCCTGCGGCACCCCGACCCGCAGGACCGAGCGTGCATCGCGCAGCAAGATGCGGATGCGTGAGAGGATGGTGTCGAGTTCCTCGCCCAGCGTCTGGTGCAGCGCCTTGCCCTGGGGTGTCAGCGTGACCTGCCGCAGGCCCTTTTCGGTGTCCAGCAGCCGCGCGCCATACATCTGTTCCAGCCGCCTGACATGGTTGGCGGCGGTCTGATAGCTGAGGTTCAATTCGCGCGCGGCGGCGGAAAACGAGCCGGTGCGCGCCACCAGATGAAAGGTCTGCAGCAGCAGGATGTCGATCTTGGCGCGGGACTCGTCGACCTCGGTGCCCGGGGTCGCGCCGCTGTCCGGGGGTCTGGGCATGGAGGGTCAGACCTCGATCACCGGCATCATTGCCGTCGAATGCAGACAATCAAAGAACCGGCTTTGCCGCAAGAGCGCAAGCGGCACGCTGCCCGGCGCCAGCAGCCCGGTTTGCGAAATCTGCCCGTGGCACATCAGGTCGGCCATCGCGCAGACATGCGCGGCCGGGGCGGTCAAGCCGGCGCTGTGCCAGGTCCCGGCGGCGTCCTGCTGCGCCGGGATCACCTGCTGAAAGCGCTGCAGCGGCGCGTCGGGGCTGCGCTGGACGTCGAGGGCGATGAGGACGCGGTCCTCCTCGACCAGCGGCAGGCCGTTCATCAGGAGCGAGCGCAGCAGGTGGCGGTTTTTCGCCAGACCGAGGTCATCCATGAGCAGGCGCATGTAATCGAGGTGGCCGGGATAGCGCAGCGTCTTGAACACCAGCGCGTCAACTTGCCCCTGTGACTGCGCGACCAGCGCATCGAGGCTGCCGGCAGTGGTGAAACTCTCGAACGCCTCGCCGCCGAGGGTGAGGGTTTCCAGTTCCGTCAGCGGCGGCAGGCGGGTGCACTGGCCGTCGCGGATCGCCAGACAGGGCTGGCTGTATTCGACCAGCAGGCCATCGACGCCCCAGATATTGCCGTATCCCAGCCGGTTCGTGCGCCGTGCGGGCAAGACGCCGACATGCGCGGTGATGCGTCCGCTGGGGCCAAGGCCGCGCAGATGGTCGGCCACCAGCGCGGTGACATAGCCCGGCGCCAGCCCGCAGCCGGGGGCAAAGCCCTGCGGCGCGCCTTCGGCAATCGCCGCGATGGCCTCGGTCGAGGCGGGGTTTTCCGTCACGTCGAGGTAGTGACAGCGCCATTGCCGCGCCATGCGGGCAATGTCGGCGGTGCCCGCCCAGGAATCGCCCGCCATGATGACCGCATCGGTGCCCGCCAGAAGATGCCCGAGGTCCGACGTCGTCACCCCGGCCCGCAGATCGACCGCCTGCGTCATGCCGCCGGGGGCGGCGGCCTCAGGATCGGGTGAGACCAGCAGGGTCTGGAACCGCGCATCGGCGGCCATCACCCCGGCGATGGTTCGCGCCATGCGCCCGGTGCCATAGACGATCACCCGCATGATGTGCCCTCAACCGTGAAAGCGCGACAGGAAGGCGCGCAGCCGGTCCGAACGCGGGTTGCGCAGGATGGCGTCGGGCGAGCCCTCTTCGGCAATCGCGCCGCTTTCCATGAAGATCACCCGGCTGGCGACATCGGCGGCAAAGCCCATCTCATGCGTGACCAGAACCATCGTCATGCCCTTGTCGGCAAGGCCGCGGATCACGCCCAGCACCTCGCCCACCAGTTCGGGGTCGAGCGCCGAGGTCACCTCGTCGAGCAGCAGCAGCGCCGGGCGCATCGCCAGCGCGCGGGCAATCGCCACGCGCTGTTTCTGGCCACCCGACAGATGCGAGGGAAAGGCGTCGCGCTTGTCGGCCAGACCGACCTGCGCCAGCAGTTCGGTGGCATAGCCCTCGGCCTGCGCGCGGTCTTCCTTGTTCACCACGATCGGGCCGCGGGTGACGTTCTGCAGCACCGTCAGATGCGGGAACAGGTTGAAATGCTGGAACACCATGCCGACATGACGGCGCAATTCACCAACGCCGATCTGCCCGGCGCGGGTGCGAAACCGGGTGCTGACCGGCTGGCCGCGAAAGCTCAGCGTGCCGCCGCTGGGGGTTTCCAGCATGTTCATGCAGCGGATCAGCGTCGATTTGCCCGAGCCCGAGGGGCCGATCACGCCCAGCACCTCGCCGGGTTGAACGCTGAGGTCAATGCCGCGCAGCACCTCCAGCTTGCCAAAGGATTTGCGCAGGCCGGTCAGGGCCATCAGGGGGGGTGCGGAGGTCATCGCCCGGTCCTCAATCACTGCGCCGCATGCGGCGTTCAAAATGGTCCGCCACCTGCGTCAGCGGGAACAGCAGGGCGAAATAGAGCACCGCGGTCAGGGTATAGGCCTCGAGCGGGCGATAGGTCGCGCTGTTGACCATCGAGGTCATGTAGGTCAGTTCGGCCACCGAGATCGCATAGAGCAGCGAGGTGTTCTTGACCTGAATCACCGACTGGTTGATGAAGGCGGGCAGCATTTTCTTGATCGCCTGCGGCAGCACGATGTTGACCATCACCTGCACCCCCGACATGCCCACCGCCTGCGCGGCCTCGGTCTGCCCCTTGTCGACGGCGAGGATGCCGCCGCGGAAGATCTCGGCATAGAACGAGCCGACATAGAGCGACAGGATCATCAGCCCGGCAGTGCTGTTGGAAATCGTGAAGCCGAGGATCATCGGCAGCGCGTAATAGGCCCAGAGGATCTGCACCAGCAGCGGCGTGCAGCGGAACAGTTCCTGATAGCTGCGCGCCAGCAGGCGCAGCGGCGCGTGGCGCGACAGCCGGGCAAAACAGGCCAGCAGGCCCACCGCCGAGCCGATCAGGATCGAGCCGAGTGTGTATTGAAAGGTCTTCCAGACGCCCCAGAGGAACAGGTCATAAGACAGAAGGACCGTGTAGAAATCCCAATCATACATGGGGTTATCCTTAGCTCTGGGCAAAAAGGGGCCGGGCGTGGTGCCCGGCCCCGTCAGGGTCAGCCGTTGAAGTCGAAACCGGCCGGCAGTTCGTCGAGCGACACGCCGAACGGCGCCAGGCCGTTGACGATCCAGGTCTGGTTGTTGCCCATCCGGCGGTTGAAGTTGGCCCAGGCCGAGACGAAATCCTTGAACACGTCGTCAGCGGCATGGTTGATGCCGATCACCGAGGGCGAGGACAGCCGGGGCTCGGGCACATAGACATTGCCGATGGCCGGGTTGCGTTCGCGCATCACCATGCCGTTCAGCACGGTATTGATGATCGCATCGGCGCGGCCGGTGGCGACGGCGATCACCGCCTCGTCCCGGGTGGCAAAGCGCAGGATATTGGCGTTGGGCAGATACTGCCGCGCGATGTTGTCCTGCGCCGAGCCGGTATCGACGGCGATGGTATAGTTCGGGCTGTTCAGGTCGGCCCAGGTCGCGGTGGCCAGCGCCTCGTTGGGCGAGACGATGACGAAGCTGTTGTAATAGGTCGGCTCGGAGAAGCTGACCGACAGCGCGCGGGTCGGCAGCGCGGTCAGCGCAAAGGCCAGATCGACGCGGCCCGACTGCACGTCGAGGATCGAGTTGGCCCAGGAGGATTCGACCATCTCGAGTTCGACGCCCAGCACGCTGGCCATGTCGGCGGCCATCTCGACGACAAAGCCGGTCCATTCGCCGGTGCGGATGTCGCGCACGAAATAGGGCGCCTCGGTCGGAATGCCGGCAACGCGCAGCACGCCGCGGGTGCGGATTTCATCGACGGTGCTTTGCGCAACCGCCGCCTGGCCCAGCGTCAGCGCCATCGCGGCGGCGGCCAGCCCTTGCATCATTGTCTTCAGGATCGACACGTTCATTCCCTCCGGGTTGGGCCGCGCCCCATGGGCGGGCGGCGTCTTGATGATGCCGACACTGCATGCAGCGGCGGTCACCGCCAGAGCAACCGCTTTCCGGGTGCCGTTCAATACAAGATTGCCACGGCGACATGCAAAGAATGTTGCATGTAACGGTGGGTTCGGCGGTGCTATTCTGGCCAATATGCAGCGAAGTGGCCTGACAATGCAAAATCGTTTGCAGGTTCGCGCTGTTATTTTGCATCGAAGGGTTGGCATGCTGCGGCTACCGTTCACGCAGCGCGGCAGTCGGCCGCTGTCAGGGGTCGCAACCGTGAGTGCAGAGTTTGATGTCGCCGTGCTGGGGGCCGGAATTGTCGGCGCCTCCTGCGCATGGCACCTCGCCCGGCGCGGGGCACGGGTGGTGGTGATCGACGCCAGCGGCCCGGCGGCGGCGGCCTCGGGCGCGTCGGACGGCGCGGTGTCGGTGGCGTCGAAAAAGCCCGGCGTGCTGGCGCGGCTGGCAACGCAGTCGCTGCTGTATACGCGGACGCTGGCGCAGGACGGGCCGCTGCGGGGCCATTTCCACCCGCGCCCGGCGTGGTATTTCGCCACCACCGAGGCCGAGTTGGTCGCGCTGGATGCGCTGATCGCCAAGCTGGACGCGCTGGACGGTCCGGTGCGCAGCGGTCGCGATGGTGGCGCCGCGCTGCTGCCCGGCGCCGGGGTTCTGGTGCGCCGGCTGGTCGAGATCCGCGGCGAGGGCCACATGACCGGCTATTCCGCCGTGCGGGCGCTGCTGGCCGATCCGCGCATCGCCCGGCTCTGGCCCGCAGCCGTTGCGGCGATCGAGCCCGACGACAAGGGGGTGACGCTGGCGCTGGCCGATGGCCGGTCGCTGCGCGCCGGGCGGGTGATTGCCGCGCTGGGCACCAGCACGCCCGCGCTGTTCCCCGGCCTGCCGGTGCGCCCTTTGGCCGGGCAGCTCATCATCACCGACCGCGGAGCGCCCGGCGCGCTGGAGGGGGCGCTGACCGCGGCCTCGTATCTGATCGCCAAGACCGCCGACCCCTCGCGCCTGCCCGAGCCGCCGGTGGTCATCGACCCGCTGGTGACCGGGCAGGTGCTGATCGGATCGAGCCGGGTCGAGCATGGCGATCCCGCGCGGATGGACTTCGACACCATCTTGCGGCTGGTGCGCCGCGCCGCCGCCGTCTGGCCCGCGCTGGCCGAACGCCGGGTGATCCGCGCCTTTGTCGGCATTCGCGCGGCGGTGGCGGACGGGTTGCCGATCGTCGGCGCGCTGCCGGGGTTCGACCGGGTGCTGCTGGCCACCGGATTCGAGGGCGATGGCATCTGTCTGTCGGCGCTGATGGGCCGCGAGGTGGCGGCGATGGCCTTGGGCGACAGTCCTGCCGAGGGGGTGGAGCGCGATCTGGCGGCGCTGTCGCCCGCGCGGTTCGAGCCCGCCGCCCGCGAGGTGGCGCAATGAGCGGGGCCTTTGACTGGAAGGGCGCGGCCGTGCCGTTCCGCGCCGGAGAAACCGTGGCCTCGGCGCTGTTGCGGTCCGGAGTCCGCGACTTTGGTCCGTTTTGCGGCATTGGCCAGTGTCAGGGCTGCCTCGTGCGGGTTGATGGCCGCGTGACCGAGGCCTGTCTGGCCCTCTGCCGCGCGGGCGCCTTGGTGCAACCGCTGGAGGCCCGCGATGCCGGATGATCGGGTGATCGTTGTGGGGGCCGGTCCTGCCGGGATGGCCGCCGCGGTGGCGCTGGCCGAGGGTGGGCAGCGCGTGCTGCTGGTCGATCAGGCCAGAACGCCGGGGGGCGCCGTTCACCGCGCGCCGCTGCCGGGTGTTGCGCCCCTTGGCCTGCCCGAACACCGCCGCCGCTGGGCCGCGCTGACGGCGCGGGCGACGGCGCAGGCGTCGCGCATCGAAACGGCGTTTGAGACGCGCTTTGCCGGGGTCGATGCGACCGGCGCGGTGCTGCTGACCGGCGCGCGCAACCGGCTGTTGCAGCCGCGCGGGGTGATCGTGGCCTTGGGCGCGCGTGAGCGGGTGCTGCCGCGTCCGGGCTGGACGCTGCCCGGCGTGCTGACGGCAGGGGCGATCCAGACCGGGCTGAAAACCAGTGGCGAGGCGCCGCAGGGCCGGGTGGTGCTGGCGGGCTCGGGGCCGCTGTTGCTGGCGGTCGGGGCGGAACTGGCGGCGCTGGGCCGCCCGCCGGTGGCGATCATCGAGGCCGCGCGGCCCTTTGGCGCCGGTGCGCTGGGTCTTCCGCTGGCCTATCTGGCCGAGGCGGCGCGCTATCGTCTGCGGCTGCTGGGGGTGCCGGTGCTGACCGGGTCACGGCTGGTCGAGATTGTGCCGGGGCTGGAGGCGATGGTGGACACACCAAAGGGCCCGCGCCGGTTTGCCGCTGATCTGATCGGGCTGCACGACGGGATTGCGCCGAATGTTTCGGGGCTGGGCGGCCCCTGCCCGATCCCGCTGCTGCGCGCCGGTGACGGGCGCGAGGCCTTGGGGGCGCGCGCGGCGATGCTGGACGGCACCCGCGCCGGGCAGGCGATGCTGGCCTTGCTGGCCGGGCGTCCGGTCCCGCCTGAGCCTGCCGCGCTGATCCGCCAGCGTGCGGCGCAGGCCCGGCTGGCGAGGATTTATGCCCGCGACGAGGGCGCCGCGCTGGATGCGCTGCCGCCAGACACCATCCTGTGCCGCTGCGAATCCCGCAGTCGCGCCGATCTGGCCGCGCTGGGCGAGTCCCCCACCGGGCGCGATCTGCGGCTGACCGGGCGCTTTGGCATGGGTGCCTGTCAGGGCCGGGTCTGCGGCGAATGGGTGGCGCATTTCGCCAAGACCCGCGATCTGGGCCGCCCGCGTCTGCCGCTGCGCCCCTTGTCCATTGCCGACCTGCTGGCGGTTCCCGCCGCCGATACTGGAGACTGACATGACCTTCACCGCCCCTGCCCTGCTGACGCCCGATGCCCTGTTGGTGCGCAATCCCTTTGACGGCGCACTGGTGGGCGAGGTGGCGCAGGCCACGCCCGAGGCGGTCTTTGCCACGGTCCAGCGCGCCCGCACCGCGGCGGCCGGGTTTCGCGCCAGCACCCCGGCGCAGCGCCGCGCGCTGCTGAACGCGCTGGCGGCGCTGATCGCCCGCGACGCGGAATCCTTGGCGCAGATGATCTGCGCCGAGGTCGGCAAGACGATCACCGAGGCGCGGGGCGAGGTGCGCCGGGCGCAGAACACCCTGCGACTGGCGGGCGACGCGGCGACGTTTCTGGACGGCGAGGTGCTGCACTGCGCCATCGTCGCGGGCGGCGCCGACCGGCAGGCCGTGGTGACGCTGAAGCCGGTGGGCGTGGTGGCGGCGATCACGCCGTTCAACTATCCCTTGAACCTGCTGTGTCACAAACTCGGCCCGGCGATTGGCGCGGGCAATGCGGTGGTGGTGAAACCTTCGCCCAAGGCGCCGCTTGCCGCCGACCATCTGGTGCGACTGTGCGCCGAGGCGGGGTTTCCGCCGGGTCTGGTGCAGGTTCTGCATGGCGGGGCCGAGCCCGCGCTGGCGCTGGCGCGCGCGCCGATTGATCTGCTCAGCTTTACCGGCGGGCCGGTGGCCGGGCTGGCGCTGAAACGCGCCTCGGGGCTAGTGCGCTGCCTGATGGAGTTGGGCGGCAATGACCCCTTGTTCGTGCTGCCAGATGCCGATCTGGAGGCCGCTGCCGCCACCGCGGTTGGCCACCGCTATGAAATCGCCGGGCAATCCTGCGCGGCGGTGAAGAAGCTCTATGTGCATGAGGCGGTGCAGGCGCGGTTTACCGAGGTCTTGCTGGCCAAGGTGTCGGCGCTGCGGCACGGCGACCCGGCGGACCCGCAAACCCAGATGGGCCCGGTGATCGACCTCGCAGGGGCCGAGATGGTCTGCGAGCGCATCGCCGCCAGTCAGGCGATGGGCGCGCGGCTGCTGGCAGGTGGCATGCGGCAGGGTGCGCTGGTCGCGCCGACGGTGCTGGACCGCATGCCGCTGGAGGCGCCCCTGATCGCCACCGAGACCTTTGGCCCGGTGCTGGCGATGCGCGGGTTCACCGATCTGGACGCGGCGGTGGATGAGGTCAACGCCTCGGCTTACGGCCTGCAGGCGGGGATTTTCACCAATGACCATGCGGCGATCCGGCGGGTTGGCCAGCGGTTGCAGGTCGGCGGGCTGATGGTCAACGAAGGCCCGGATTTCCGGGCGGAACACGTTCCCTTTGGCGGCATCAAGACCTCGGGCCTTGGCCGCGAGGGGGTGCGCATCACGATGCGCGAGATGTCGGAAACCCATGTCGTGATCGACTGAAAGGAAGCCCACCATGACCCGATACAACGGCGTGTTCACCGCGCTGGTCACCCCCTTCTTGCCCGATGGCGGCATCGACTGGCCCGCCTTTGACGCGCTGATCGACCGGCAACTGGCGGCGGGGATCGCCGGGCTAGTCCCCGTCGGCACCACCGGCGAGGCCGCCACGCTGACCGAGGACGAGGCGCAGGCGCTGATCGCGCGCACCGTGCAGCGGGTGGCGGGGCGGGCGGTGGTGCTGGCCGGGGCGGGCGCGAATGACACCGCCAAGGCGGTGCGCGCCGCGCTGCGGGCCGAGGCCGCCGGGGCCGATGGTGTGCTGGTGGTGACGCCCTATTACAACAAGCCGACGCAGGCCGGGCTGATCGCGCATTTCGCCGCCGTGGCGCAGGCGGTGCGGTGTGATGTCATGCTTTACTCGGTGCCGGGCCGTGCGGTGGTGGCGATTGCGCCTGAGACTGCCGCCGTGCTGGCGCGGGCCCATGCCAACATCATCGGCATCAAGGAGGCCGGTGGCGATGCGACCCGCGTAACCGCGCTCAGGCTGGCCTGCGGGCCGGGGTTTGTGGTGCATTCGGGCGATGACGGGCTGGCGCTGGCGTTTTATGCGCTGGGGGCGGTGGGGTTGACCTCGGTCGTGTCGAACTATGCGCCCGAGGCCTGCGTGGCGCTGCACCGGGCGTGGGTGACGGGTGACACCGCGGGCGCCCTGGCGCTGCACGAGCGTCTGGCGCCGCTGACCGAGGCGATGTTCGCGGAAACCTCGCCCGCGCCGGTCAAGCGGGCGTTGGCGCTGGACGGGGTGATGGGCGACGGACTGCGGTTGCCGCTGGTCGGTATCGGCGCGCAGACCGAGGCGCAGTTGCGCGCGGCGATGGCGGGGTTTCGCGCGGGCTAGGCGTTGCCCTGCGGCCAAGGGTCTGCGAGGCTGGGCGCTGTCCCTGACGCCAAGGCCCCGCCATGCCGCATGACCATTCGCACGCCCCGCCCGCCGACCTGAGCCCGGCCTTTCGCTGGGCGGTGGCGCTGAACACCGGCTATGTGCTGATCGAGGCCGGGTTCGGCGCGCTCACTGGCTCGTTGGCGCTGCTGGCCGATGCGGCGCACAACCTGACCGATGTGGCCGGGCTGCTGATCGCATGGGGCGCCGTGGTGCTGGCCGGGCGGGTGGGCACCGCGACCTATACCTTTGGCTATGGCCGGGCGACGATTCTGGCGGCGATGCTGAACGCGGTGGCGATTCTGGTCGGTGTGGTTCTGGTGATCTGGGAGGCGGCGCAGCGGTTTTCCGACACGGTCGAGGTGCCCGGCCTGACGATCCTGCTGGTGGCGCTGGTCGGCATCGGGGTGAACGCGGGCACGGCGCTGCTGTTCCGCGCGGCGCAAAAGGGCGATCTGAACGCGCGGGGTGCCTATCTGCACATGGCTGCGGATGCGGCGGTGTCGCTGGCGGTGGTGCTGGCGGCGGCGGGTATCCTGTGGACCGGCTGGCATTGGCTGGACCCGGCGGTGGCGATGGGCGTCAGCGGGCTGATCGCCTGGACGGCCTGGGGATTGCTGCGCCAATCCTTGCGGCTGGAGATGGACGGCGTGCCCGAGGCGATCGACCGCCAAGCGGTGGCGACGTGGCTGGGCGCGCAGCCGGGGGTCAGTGGCGTGCATGATCTGCACATCTGGGCGCTGTCCACCACGCGCACCGCGCTGGCGGCGCATCTGGTCTGGCAAGGCAGCGATGCGGACGGGTTTCTGGACCGGCTGACCGACGCGCTGGAGGCGGACTTTGGCATCGGCCATGTCACCCTGCAACTGGAAGGCACGCCGTGCGAGCGTGCCGGGCTGTGCGCGGTGGGGGTCTGAGGGTCAGTCGGCGGCGGCCAGCGCCAGCCCGTCGACCACGGCGGTAAAGGCATCCGCCGAGCGCACCGTGGCCTGCGGCATCAGGCCCTGCATCGCGTCGCGCACCAGATGCATCAGGCTGGAGCCGCCGACCAGCACGACCTCGCCAACCGCCTCAGGGCCGACCCCGGCGAGGGCCAGCGTCTCGGCCGCGGCGGCGCGCAGGCTGTCGGTGTGCTGGGCCAGTGCGGCATCCAGACTGGCGGGCGTCACCTGTGCCATCAGCCCGGCTTCGATCTCGGCCATGTCGATCAGGCCAAGGCCGCCGTCGCGGTTGGCGGCGATCTTGCCGCGCTCGACGGCAAAGGCGAGGCCGTGGCCCAGTTCCTCGTCCAGCACCGTGCGAAACCGCGCCATCACGGCGGGTTCGACCGCCAGTTTCACCATCTCAGCCGCCTGCCGCCGCGCATCGGGGGCATAGAGAAACGGGATCTTGGCCCAGGTCGCCAACTCGACAAAGGGCGCGCGCGGCACCGGCAGCAGACCGGGCCCCATCGGGCGGCGCAACTGCCCGCCAAGGCCCAGCAGCGGCATCGCATGGGTCAGGCTGACCGCCTGATCGAAATCGGTGCCGCCCAGCCGGATGCCGTGGCTGCACAGGATCTTCGGCCGCCTGTCTGTGCTGCGAAACAGCGAGAAATCCGAGGTGCCGCCGCCGATGTCGACGATCAGCCCCAGCCCGGCGCCGGGGCGGTGGGCGGCCAGCGCGGCGGCCTCAGGCTCGGGCAGGAAATCCACCGCGTCGAACCCGGCTGCGAGGTAGCAGGCGCGCAGATCGGCCTCGGCCTGCGCGTCGCGGGCGGTGTCGCGGGTGTGGAAATGCACCGGACGGCCCGACAGCGCGCGGCGAAAGGTCAGGCCGGTCGCCGCCTGAGACCGGATGCGGACCTCGGCCAGAAAGGCGGTGATGACCTCGGCCAGCGTGCGCCGCTTGCCGCCGATCAGCCGGGATTCGTGCAGCAGGGGCAGGCCCAGCACCGATTTGAGCGCCCGCATGTAGCGGCCCTCGTCACCGGCGATCAGCGCCTCGGCAGCGGCGGCACCAAGGCGCATTGCGCCGCCGCCTGCGGGAAAGAACACCGCTGTCGGCAGGGTGTCGGCGCCGCGCTCGACCGGAATGCGGTAGACGCCGCCCGCATGCGCCAGCGCCGCAGCCGAATTCGAGGTGCCAAAGTCGATTGCCAAGCGGTGCATGTCTGGGTCCGGGCCAAAGAGCGCCGCAGTAATCGAGGCACGGGCCGCTGGCAAGGCAGCGCGGGCTTGCCCAGCGCCGGGCGGCGCGGCTAATCTGCGCGACATCAACGGGGAGCGCGGCATGACAACTCGGCAAAAGGGCCCCGCCGGGCTGCCGCAGGGCCGGTTCCGCTTTGTCGCGCTGGATGTGGAAACCGCGAATGGCTCGTCGGCCAGCATCTGCCAGATCGGCCTCGCCGCTGTCACGGATGAGGCGCGGATCGTCACCTGGTCCAGCGTGATCGACCCGCGCTGCGCGTTTTCGCCCTTCAACATCCAGTTGCACGGCATCGGCCCCGATCAGGTGCGCGGCGCGCCGGGGTTCGAGCAGGTGCTGGCCTGGCTGGAGCCGTTGCTGGCGTCGCAGCCGGTGATCCAGCACAGCAGTTTCGACCGCCGCGCCGTGGCCGGGGCCTGCGAGGCGCTGGGCCGCGAGGCGCCGCCGTGGCGCTGGGGCGATTCGGTGCTGATCGCGCGGCGCGCCTGGCCCGAGTTCACCAGCAACGGCGGGCACGGGCTGGCGCATCTGAAGCGGCAGTTGGACCTGCGATTCCACCACCATGACGCGGGCGAGGATGCCCGCGCCGCCGCCGAGGTGGTACTGCGCGCCGAGGCCCGCACCGGGCGGGCCTTTGACGAGATCCTGGGCTGGGTGCGGGCGCCCGGCTGAGACTCAATGCGCGTCGGCGGGCCGGTTGCGGGTCATGAAGCGTTTGACCCGCGTGGACAGCCAATCGACATAGGTCAGCATCACCGGCACCACCACCAGCGTCAGCAGGGTTGACGAGATCAGCCCGCCGATCACCGCATGCGCCATCGAGGCGTTCTGCTCGGACCCTTCGTGGATGGTCAGTGCCAGCGGCAACATGCCGAAGATCATCGCCAGCGTGGTCATGATGATCGGGCGAAAGCGCGTCGTCCCGGCCTCGATCAGCGCCGGGCGCACCGCCATGCCGTCGAGCATGTGGTGGTTGGCGTTGTCGACGAGCAGGATGGCGTTCTTGACCACCAGACCCATCAGCATGACGAAGCCGATCATCGAATACATGTTCAGCGTCGAGCCCCAGGCCAGCAGGCCGACCAGCACGCCTATCAGCGACAGCGGCAGGGCGATCATGATGGCGACGGGCTGCACGAAGCTGCCGAACTGGCTGGCGATCACCAGATAGATGAACACCACCGCCAGCGCCAAGGCTGCCGCCATGTTGGCCGAGGTTTCGGCCAGCATCTCGGCATCGCCGCCGAACTGATAGGTGATCCCCGGCGGCAGGCTCATCGCGTCCAGCCCCGCCGTGATGTCGGTGACGATGTCGCCCAGCACGCGGCCTTCGACATTGGCGGTGACGGTGATGACGCGGGTCAGGTTCTCGCGCTCGATCTTGGCCGGGCCGGTGGTCTGGCGCAGTTCGGCGATCTCGCCCAGCGCCACGCTGCGCGGATCGGCGCCGCGGGTCTGCGCCACTGGCAGAAAGGCCAGCCCCTCGCGCGCGTTGTTGCGCAGGGATTCGGGCAGGCGCAGCAGGATCGGCGCACTGGTGCCGTCGCGCTGGGTCAGTTCGCTGACCTCCTGGCCGGCGATCAGCACGCGCAGCGCCGCCCCGACGGCCTGCGCATTGACGCCCAGATCGGTCGAAACCTGCCGGTCCAGCACGAAATCCAGCATCGGCTGGGCGTCGGCGGTGCCCAGACGGGCCTCGATGGTGCCGGGAACTGCGGCCAGCATGTCACGGATCGCGCGGGCCGAGGCCGCCAGCGCCGCCGGATTGGCGCCGCGCACCTTGATGGTGATCGGCGCCTCGTCCGGGCCGACGCCGATGGCGGTCAGCACCTGCAGCTCGACCCCCGGCACCACGGCCAGCGCCTGCCGCACCACGGGGCCCATCTGCACCGCCGACAGGCTGCGCTCGCGCGGGCGCACCAGATTGACGATGATCGTCGCCTCGTTGTCGCCCGAGCGCGGCGCGGCGGCGACCGTGGTATAGACGCTTTCAACCTCGGGCATGGCGCGCAGGATGGCGGTGACCTGTTCGGCCTTGATGGCGGTATAGTCCTGTGACGAGCCCGCGGGCGTGTCGATATTGACCTGAATGCGGCTTTCGTCGCGGGCGGGCAGGAATTCGGCCCCCATCAGCGGGATCAGGAAGAAACTGCCGACAAACAGCGCCAGCGCCCCGGCGAGGGTGGTCAGCCGCCAGCGCAGGCACCAGCCCAGCACCCGGCGATAGACGCGGGCGAGGGCCTCGAACCCGTGGTCGAAGCGGGCGACCAGACGGCCAAAGGCGCCGCGCCGGACGCCGGGCTGCGCGGCGGGGTCATACCAGACCGAGGACAGCATGGGGTCGAGCGTGAAGCTGACGAAGAGCGACACCAGCACCGCCACCGAAACAGTGACGCCGAACTGCAGAAAGAACTTGCCGACGATGCCGTCCATGAAGGCCAGCGGCATGAAGACCGCGACAATCGACAGCGAGGTCGCCAGCACGGCAAAGCCGATCTCATAGGTGCCTTCGAGCGCCGCCTGCACATGGGTTTTGCCCATGTGCAGATGGCGGGTGATGTTCTCGCGCACGACGATGGCGTCGTCGATGATGATGCCGATCGACAGGATCAGCGCCAGCATCGTCATGGTGTTCAGCGTGAAGCCCAGCATGGCGATCACCGCCAGCGTGCCGAGGATCGACACCGGCAGCGTCAGGCCGGTGATGACGGTCGAGCGCCACGAGTTGAGGAAGAGAAACACGATGGCCGTGGCCAGCAGGCCGCCCTCGATCAGCGTGGCCTGCACGGTTTCAAAGCTGGCCTCGATGGGCGCGGCCGAGTTGCGCAAGAGCGAGATTTCCGCCCCGCCCAGCGCGCCGGTCGCCCGCAGGCGGTCAACCGCGGCCAGCACCGCATGGGCGACCTGCACGGTATTGCCGCCCTCGATCTTGACCACGTTGATCGCCAGCGCGGTGACACCGTTGAAGAACGCCATGCCCTCGGCCTCGGAGGTGCCCCAGCGCACGGTCGCCAGATCGTCCAGCGTGATGGCCGCGCCGCCTTGGCGGGTGATGACCATGGCGCGCAGCTCTTCCAGCGTGGACACCTCGGTGTTGAGTTGCACCGACTGCACCACCAGCCCGTTGATGACCGAGCCGGTCGGCAGCGTCAGGTTGTCGCTTTGCAGCGCGTTGACCACATCCGACACCCCCAGCCCGAAGGCGCGCAGGCGGTCCGGGTCGATCAGCACCTCGACCTCATCGGTCACGGCGCCGACGATATCGGCGCTGCCGACCCCGTCGATGGCCGTCAGCGCGGGCACCACGATGTCATCGGCCAGATCGGTCAATTCGGTCAGGCTGCGGTCGGGCGCGGAAATCGCCAGCGAGATCACCGGTTCCGAGGTGGGGTTGAAGCGCACCACGGTCGGCGCCTCTGCATCCGAGGGCAATTGCGAGATCACGGCGGCGATGCGGTCGCGGACCTCTTGCGCGGCGACGATGCTGTCGCTGTCGAGGTCGAACATCATCACCACGGTCGAATGGCTGTCTTGCGAGGTCGAGGAAATGGTATCGACCCCGGCCAGCGTGTTCACGGCGGTTTCGATCACCTCGGTGATCTCGGATTCCACCGACTCGGGCGAGGCGCCGGGCCAGGGGGTCAGGATGGCGACGACGGGAAAATCGACATTCGGGAACTGGTCGATGGGCAGCGTGCGATAGGCACTCACGCCAAAGACAGTGATGGCGATCATCACCATGACGGCAAAGACCGGCTGCAGGACCGAGATGCGGGTCAGGAACATCGGCTTACTCCGCGATCGTCACGGCGGCGCCGGGGGCCAGACCGCGCAGCGGCATCGCCACCACCGTCTCGCCCGCTGTCAGCCCGCCAAGGATCTGCACCAGCGCGCCCGAGGACCATTCCGGCCCCAGTTCGACCGGCTGCGCCACCGCGACGCCGTCACGCAGCACCATCACCAGAGCCCCGCCCTGCACCGCGTCGCGCGGCACGGCCAGCGCACCCTCGGCGACGCGCAATTCGATCAGCCCGGTGACAAAGGCGCCACCGCGCAGCAGCCCTTCCGGGTTGGGCAGCGACAGGTAGAACCGCAGCGAGCGCGTGCCGGTTTCAGCAACCGGGTTGATGCGCTCGACCTCGGCGCGCATCGGGCCGCGCGCCTCGCCGGGCAGGTCCAGCAGCGCCGTCTGACCGACCGCCAGATCAAGCGTGTCGATGATCGGCGCCACGGCCTCGACCGTGACGGTGGAGAGATCGACGAGGGAAATCACCCGCGCCCCGGCACCGACCAGTTGCCCCTCTTCGACCGAGCGCGCCGAAACCACCCCGGCAAAGGGCGCGCGGATCGTCGCGCGGTTGAGGTTGCTCTGCGCCAGCCGGACCTGGATTTCCAGCGACTGGATCGAGGCCGCCAGAACGTCCACCTGACTTTGCGCATTGTCGAGCGTGGTGCGCGAGGCGACGCCACTGGCCGACAGCGAATTCGCCCGCGCCAGTGCCGCGCGCGCCGAATCCAGTTGCACCCGCGTCGAGGCCAGACCGGCCTGCTGCGCTTCGAGTTGCAGTTGCAGGTCGGCGGTGGCGATTTCGATCAGCACCTGACCTTCGTCCACCCGCTCGCCCACCTGCACCAGCACCCGTTCGGCAAGGCCACCCACCTGCGCCGACAGGTCGACCTGCCGCGAGGGTTCGACCGTGCCGGAAAAGCGCAGGCTCTGGGTCAGGCGCGCGGGCTCGACCCGGTAGAGTTCGGACGGGTGCAGGATCATCGGACGCGCGGCGTCCTGCGCGAGGGCGGGCAGGGCGAACAGGGCGAGGCTGGCGATCAGCGCGAGGATCGGCCGACGGGGGGCGAGGCGTTGGGGCATTCTACTCTCATCTTTGGGCGCGACGACGCGCCGTTGCGCTGGTGTCTACAGAGGCAACCTTGCCTGAGGATTGCAGCCGTCGCCCGGCGGTCAGCCCCGCGCCATCGGCAGGCGCACGATGAACTCGGCCCCGCCGCCCGGCGCGTCGGCGATGTGGATGCTGCCGCCCATGCGCAACACGGCCTCGCTGGCCAGATGCAGGCCGAGGCCGGTGCCCTGCCCGGCGCCCGACAGCCGATAGAAGGGTTCGAACAGCCGCGAGCGCGCCTCGGGCGGGATGCCCGGCCCGGTGTCACGCACCCGCAGCACGGCGGGCCCCGTGCCGTCGGCCTCGACGCTGACCTCGATCGAGCCGCCCGCCGCATGGGTGATCGCATTCTGGATCAGGTTCGACACCACCCGCACCAGCGCGTGGCGGTCCACCATCACCGGGACCGGCTGGCCCGGCGCGTCAAAGCCGATCTGATTGCCCGAGGCAATCGCCAGCGGCGCCAGATCGGCGGCCACCTCGCCCGCGAGATCCACCAGATCGCAGCGCTGCAGGCGGGTGGTGTCCTGATCCAGCCGCTGCAGGTCGAGCAACTGGTCGGCCAGCGTCGCCAGCCGCGCGACATCCAGCGACAGCCGGTCGCGGTCGGACCCCGGCGGCAGCAGTTGCACCCGGGTCGCCAGCACGGCAATCGGCGTGCGCAATTCATGCGCAGCGTCGGAGAGGAAGCGCTGGCGGCGCGCGAACCCCTCGTCCAGCCGGGAAAGCGCGGTGTTCATCGCGCCGACCAGTTGCAGGATCTCGACCGGCAGGTTGTCGCCGCTCAGCCGTGCGCCGCGCTGGTTGACGTCGATCGCCCCGGCCTCGGCGGCGGCGGCGGTGACGCCGCGCAGGGCGCGCCGGATGATGAAGGGCAGCGCCACCACCGTCAGCAGGGTCATCAGCGCGGCGATGGCGATGAAATAGGAATTCAGCACCATCAGGCCAAAGGAGAAGGGCCGCAGCGTCGGCCCGCCGCCGGTGACCACCCAGACGCGGCCGACCGGGCTGTCCTCGCGCCGGACCTGCGCCACCGGCAGCCCGCCCTCGCCCGGCTGGACGAAATCGGCCCAGACCATGACGTCGAGATTGGCAAAGAGCGCGTCCAGCGCCGCCGGCGGCTGGCCAAAGCGCAGCACGCGGCCGGCCTCGTCACGGATGTGATACCAGC
>CALESR010000074.1 GCA_937907485.1 uncultured Paracoccaceae bacterium
TGGCCTGCTGGCCGGGGTGCTGTCGGGCTTGCTGGTGGGGCGCGCGCTGCGTGTCGCGCGGGTGGTGGGGTGGGGTTGAGCCCCACCCTGCAGGCCCTATGGGCGATCAGGCCTTTTGCGCGCGCAGGGCGCCCATGATTGGCGGGATGATCGCCAGCGGGGCATAGTCGATCACCACATTGCGCAGATGCAACGCCAGCCCGCGCTGCGCCACGAAGACCTCAAGCAGCGCATCGAGGATGACAAAGCCGGCCACCAGCCCCAGCGCCACGCTGACCCCCGCCGCGACGGCCTGCGCGGGCGCGACCCGGCGCAGCAGCCAGAACCCGGCCAGCGCCGCACCGGCGGTATAGACCACCATCAGCCCGGTAAAGAACACCTCGACCGCGCCGGGCAAATGTCCGTCGTCGAGCACCACGGACAGCCGCCCGTTGTCATCGAGGAACGGGATCGCCACCGCCATCCGGGCAATCCAGATCACCAGACTGGCGATCAAGGCACGCAGGATCATCACCGCACACTCCGCAAGGTGCGGTGACGACAGGCAGCGCGAGTCAGCCGGTCAACGCTCAGCCATCCTTGCGGATGACCGCGTTGGTGGGGTCATAGGGGCTGTCCTCGACCACGGTGGCCACCCAGTCCTGCCGCAGCATGCGCAGCGTCAGGCGCTGGCCGACCTGCGCCAGATCGGGGCGGACATAGCCCATGCCGATCTGCTTGCCAAAGGCGACCGACCAGCCGCCCGAGGTCAGGCGGCCCACCTTGACGCCGTTGTGCAGCAGCGCCTCCTTGCCCCAGGGGTCGCTGTCGGACGGGCCGTCGATCAGCAGCGTCACGCATTTCGAGCGAATGCCGGTTTCCAGCATCCTGGCCTTGCCGCGGAAGTCCTTGTCCAGATCGACAAAGCGGTCGAGCGCGGCCTCGAGCGGCGTCGCATCGCGGCCCAGTTCGTTGCCAAAGGCGCGATAGGATTTTTCCTGCCGCAGCCAGTTCTGCGCGCGGGCGCCGACGGGCTTCAGCCCGTGTTTCTCGCCAGCTTTCAGCAGCAGATCCCAGAGGTAGCGGCCGAATTCGATGGGATAGTGCAGTTCCCAACCCAGCTCGCCCGTATAGGCGACGCGGATGGCGCGCACCGGGCACATGCCCAGTTCGATGTCGCGCATGCTGAGCCAGGGGAAGCGCTTGTTGGACAGCGCGGTCGAAGGGTCGGCATCCTTGATGATCTCGGCCAGAATGGCGCGGGCGTTCGGACCGGCCAGCGCATAGACCCCCCATTGCGTGGTGATGTCGTGGATGTCGATGTGGCCCTTGCCCTCGGCCATCCAGTCATCGGCGCATTTTTGCAGGAAATCATAGTCATAGGCCGTCCAGGCCCCGGCCGAGATCAGGTAGTATTCGTCGTCCTTCAGCCGGACGATGGTGTATTCGGTGCGGGTGGTGCCGTGCTCGGTCAGGGCATAGGTCAGGTTGATGCGCCCGACTTTCGGCAGTTTGTTGGTGGTGAAATGGTCGAGGAAGGCCGTCGCCCCCGGCCCGCGCACCAGATGTTTGGTAAAGGCGGCGGCGTCGATGATGCCGCAGGTCTCGCGCACGGCTTTCGCCTCGTCCACGGCAAAGGGCCACCAGGCGCCGCGGCGGAAAGACCGCGAGTTGTGGTCGAAATCGGCAGGCGCCCCAACCGGCCCGTAATAATTCGGCCGCTCCCAGCCGTTGACCTGACCCATCTGCGCGCCCAGCGCCAGTTGGCGGTCATAGGCGGGGGCGGTGCGCAGCGGGCGGCAGGCTTCGCGTTCCTCGTCCGGGTGGTGCAGGATGAAGACATGCTCATAGCATTCCTCGTTCTTGCGCGCCGCGTATTCGGTGGTCATCCAGTTGCCGTAGCGCTTTGGGTCGAGGCTGGCCATGTCGATCTCGGCCTCGCCCTGCGTCATCAGTTGCGCGAGGTAGTAGCCAGTGCCACCGGCGGCGGTGATGCCAAAGGAGAACCCTTCGGCCAGCCACATGTTGCGCAGACCGGGCGCCGGGCCGACCAGCGGGTTGCCATCGGGGGTATAGCAGATCGGGCCGTTGTAATCGTCCTTCAGCCCCACCGATTCCGACGACGGCAGGCGGTGGATCATCGACATGTATTCGGCCTCGATCCGTTCGAGATCGAGCGGGAACAGGTCGGCGCGGAAGGTTTCCGGCACGTCATAGAGGAAGCGCGCGGGGGCATTGCGCTCATAGGGCCCCAGAATCCAGCCGCCGCGTTCCTCGCGCACATACCATTTCGCGTCGGCGTCGCGCAGGACCGGGTGTTGTTCGTTGGTCTTGCGCCATTCGACCAGCGCGGGGTCGGGCTCGGTGACGATATACTGATGTTCCACCGGAATCGCCGGGATCTTGATGCCCAAGAGGCGCGCGGTGCGTTGGGCGTGGTTGCCCGTCGCGGTCACCACATGCTCGGCCGTGATGGTGAATTGCTCGCCCGAGGGGACCAGCCGCCCGCCGACCTCGACCATGCGCTCGCAGGACACCACCCATTCCGAGCCGGTCCAGCGATAGCCGTTGACCTGAATCTTGCGCTCGATGGTGCAGCCGAGTTGCCGCGCGCCCTTGGCCATCGCCTGCGTCACGTCGGCCGGATTGATATAGCCGTCCTGCGGGTGATAGAGCGCGCCGACCAGATCCTCGGTGCGCACCAGCGGCCAGCGGTCCTTGATCTGCTGGGGCGTGAGGAACTCATGATACACCCCGGCGGTTTCGGCGACCGAGGAATACAGCATGTATTCATCCATGCGTTCCTGCCGCTGGGCCATGCGCAGGTTGCCGACGACATAGAACCCGGCGTTGAGGCCGGTTTCGGCCTCGAGCCCCTTGTAGAAATCAACCGAGTATTTGTGGATATGCGTCGTCGCATAGCCCATGTTGAACAGGGGCAGCAGACCGGCGGCGTGCCAGGTGGACCCTGCGGTCAACTCGTCACGCTCGACCAGCATGGTGTCCCAGCCCGCCTTGGCGAGGTGATAGGCGATGCCGGTGCCGACCGCACCGCCGCCGACAACAAGGGCTTTCACATGGGTTTTCATCGCGCGACTCTCCGCTGACAGACGTTTGCCTTGTCATTGCAGCAAAAGGCAGCGCGCGGTCAAATGCCCCCGACCGATGGGGGCGCGAAAACGACCCGCGACACTGCCGCGGGTCGTTGTCTGGCTCAGCCGTTGTGGCCGAAATCCGCGCGATCAAGGATGCCGTCGCCGCTGCGGTCCAGTTCGGTGAAGAGCCGGGTCGTGGCATCGGCCCATTCGGCCTGCGTGATGACGCCGTCGTTGTCACTGTCGGCATAGGCGGCCGTCATCGAGGCGTGGATCTGCATCCCCGGCCCGCCCTGACCATGGCCACCACCTTGACCCCGGCCTTGGCCTGCGCCCTGACCTTGACCTTGTCCCTGACCTTGGCCCCTGCCCTGGCCGGCGCCCTGACCTTGGCCTTGGCCTTGGCCTTGGCCTTGGCCCTGCCCGGCGCCCTGACCCTGACCCTGACCCTGACCCTGACCCTGACCCTGACCCTGACC
>CALESR010000075.1 GCA_937907485.1 uncultured Paracoccaceae bacterium
CCGCTCAGAAATCCAGATCGGCATAGCGACGCGGCGGCGGGAATCCCGGCACCTGATCGGTCAGCAGCGCGCGAAACGCCGGGCGCGACTTGATCGTCTGATACCAGGCCTTGACCGGCAGGGCCCGCTCCCAATCCACGTCATTGATATAGTCGAGGCACGACAGATGCGCCGCCGCGGTAAAATCGGCCAGCGTCATCATGTTGCCCGCCAGCCAGCGCCGGTGCTCCAGCAGCCAGGCCAGATAGTCGAGGTGATACTTGATCCGCGTCGAGCCGGCCTTGATCCGTTCCGAATCCGGATAGCCACGGCCCATGATCTTCTTGTTCACCCGCTCGTGCAGCAGGTTCGCCGTCACCTCGGCGTGGAACTTGTCGTCGAACCACGCGCAGAGGCGGCGCACCTCATAGCGGCCCGCCGGGTCGTCGGGCATCAGCGCCGGGGTCGGGTGCACCTCGTCGAGGAATTCGCAGATCGCCTGACTTTCCGACAGGAACCGCCCCTCATAGCGCAGGATCGGCACCTTGCCCGCCGGGTTCATCCGCAACAGTTCGGTGCCGCCTTCCCAATAGCGTTCGTCCTTCAGGGTGAACGGCAACCGTTTTTCCGCCAGCACCAGCCTGACCTTGCGGCAGAACGGCGACAGCGGCGTGTGATAGAGCAGCGAGGGCGTGATCTGCATGGCCAAGTCACTGAGGGATACGTCCCTCCTTTGCACCCCGGGCAGAAGAAATTCAACCGCCGAAACAGGCGCCGCGGTCGTCGCGGGCAATAGTCGCGGCGCCATCGGCGATGGCCGAGGCCCGGCGGCGGGTGAAATCGTCGGGCCTTGCGGCGTCGCGGGTCTGCGGCGCAGGCAGCATCGCCGCCAGCAGGCCGGCCTGCTGCGCGCTCAGGTCCGCCGCCTCGCGGCTGAAATAGCGCCGCGCGGCGGCCTGCACGCCAAAGATCCCCTCGTCGAATTCGGCGACGTTCAGATAGACTTCCAGAATGCGCTGCTTGGACCACAGCAGTTCGACCAGCGGCGTCAGCACCGCCTCCAGCGCCTTGCGCAGCATCGTGCGGCCGTGCCAGAGAAAGACGTTCTTGACGACCTGCTGGGTGATCGTCGAGGCGCCACGGGTGCCGCCCTCGGCCATCGCCTCGCGGATCGCCTCGATGTCAAAGCCCCAGTGGCGACAGAAATTCACATCCTCGGCGGCGACGACTGACCGTGCCATTGCGGGGGCGATGGCGTCGAAATCCACCCATTCGCGGGTCACACCGCCCAGGCGGCGCGATTCCGACCACATGTAGAGCCCGCCCGGCGGATCGACGAACTTATATAGCGCGACCCAGGCCACCATCAGCGCCGCCAGCCCCAGCAGCCCCAGACCCAGCCAGCGCAACAGGCGCCGGGTCGCTGCGGCGATCCGGTCCATCAGGCGGGGTTTTGGTTTTCTGCGCGTGCTTCGGGCCATGGCCGCAGTTAATGCGACCGCCCCCCGCGCGGCAAGCACCCCTGAGCCCTTGACCGCACCGTCCGGCGCGGATTTTGCCCCAACGGCGGGCATGGACAGCGCCCCTGAACCTGTTAAGTTTCGCCCGCACAGCGACGGAGCCGCCCATCATGATGACCCTGCACCACTCGCCCACCTCGCCCTATGTGCGCAAGGTGATGGTTCTTTTGCACGAGACCGGGATGCTGGACAGCGTCACCCTGTCCGAGTCGACGGGAACCCCGGTCGATCCGCAGACCATGCCGATTGCCGCCAACCCGCTGGGCAAGATCCCGGCGCTGGAGCGCGCGGATGGCTGCACGCTCTATGACAGCCGGGTGATTTGCCAGTATCTCGCCTCGCTCAGCCCCAAGGGGCGGGCGTTCTATCCCGCCGGTCCGGCGCTGTGGGAGGTGATGACGCTCGAGTCCACGGCCGACGGCATCCTCGATGCGGCGATCCTGATGCGCTATGAGGTGGTGCTGCGGACCGAGGCGCAACGCTCGGCCGCGTGGCTCGAAGGGCAATGGGCCAAGATCGCCCGCAGCCTCGATGCGCTCGAATCGCGCTGGATGGCGCATCTGGAGGGGCCGGTGACGATGGGGCCGGTGGCGGTGGGCTGCGCGCTGGCCTATCTGGACTTGCGGCATGCCGCGCGCGACTGGCGCGCCGGTCGTCCGGCGCTGGCAAGGTGGGAGGCCGATTTCGCCCGCCGGCCGTCGATGCAGGCCACTCTGCCGCCCGCCGCCTGAGCCATCGCGGGCATCATGTCGCTGACCACCCTGCCCGCCGGTGATTTCGTCACGGCATGGACCTTTCTGGCGCTCAACGTGCTGACGCCGGGGCCGAATGTGCTGAACACCATCGCGCTGGCGATCGGGTCGGGGCGGCGCGCGGCGCTGGGGGCGGCGCTGGGAACCGCACTGGCGATCACCGGCTGGTGTCTGGGGATGATTCTGGGCGTGGCGGCGCTGCTGGCGGCGGTGCCGCTGGCGCGCACGGCGATGACCCTGCTGGCCGTGGGGCTGCTGGTCTGGTTCGCCTCGCGGTATCTGCGTGCCGGTCTCGCCGGGCTGCAACGACGCACGCCGCCGCCCTCGCCCGCCGCCCGCAAGGGCGCGCGGCTGCGCGACGGCATGGCGCGGGCGATGACCATCATGCTGATGAACCCCAAGGCGTTGACGACCTGGCTGACCATGACCGCCGTCTTTCCGGTGGCGCGCGCCGGGGCGGGCGATATCGCCGTGCTGTGCGTCGGCGCTTGCCTCGTCGCCGGCACGATCCATTCCGGGTATGCGGTGGCCTTCTCGACCCCGGCCGCCGCCCGCGGCTTTCTGCGCGCCGCGCCGGTCATCAACCTGTGCGTCGGCCTCTTCTTTGCCGGATTCGCCCTGACGCTGGCCCTTGGCCTGATCCGCGCGGCCTGAGCGCACTCCATCGTGCCGCTGCGGCAATTTTCCCGCCTGTGGCGGCTGGACTGACGTTCAAATCGCCGTTAAACACCCGCCTTGGAAGCGGCAGGAGACTGCGGCTCGTTCCGGCCATTCCACCGGACCCAAGACGTAAAAATTGGAGCATGCTCGTGTCCCACGCAGAAGACAACGCAGGCACTCGCCGGGATTTTCTGTACTACGCGACCGCTGGCGCGGGCGTCGTTGCAACTGGCGCCGCCGTCTGGCCGCTGGTCAATCAGATGAATCCTTCGGCCGATGTGCAGGCCCTTTCGTCGATCTTTGTCGATGTCAGCGGCGTTTCGGTCGGAACCCAGTTGACGGTCAACTTCCTTGGCAAGCCGGTGTTCATCCGCCGCCGCACGCCCGAGGAAATCGCCGATGCGCGCGCCGTCGCGCTGGCTGACCTGCCCGACGCCGCCTCGCAGAACCCCAACAAGCCCGAAAGCGACGCCAGTGACGCCAACCGCTCGCTGGACGAAGCCGGCGAATGGCTGATCATGACCGGCGTCTGCACCCATCTGGGCTGCGTGCCGCTGGGCAATGGCTCGGGCGATTTCGGCGGCTGGTTCTGCCCGTGCCACGGCTCGCATTATGACACCTCGGGCCGCATCCGTCGCGGACCGGCACCGCAAAACCTGTGGATCCCCGTCGTGCGCTTCGTCGACGAAACCACCATCCAGCTCGGCTAAGGGAGACCAGGAATGTCGGGAATTCCCCACGACCATTACGAGCCCAAGACCGGCGCCGAAAAGTGGCTTCACCGCCGCCTGCCGATCGTCGGGCTGATCTATGACACGCTGATGATCCCCACGCCCAAGAACCTGAACTGGTGGTGGATCTGGGGCATCGTGCTGGCCTTCTGCCTGGTGCTGCAGATCATCACCGGCATCGTTCTGGTGATGCATT
>CALESR010000076.1 GCA_937907485.1 uncultured Paracoccaceae bacterium
GACGCATGCGACGCTGCGCTGGGACAGCGGCCACCGAGGCAACCTGATGGCGGCAGCGCGTGAGGCGCGGCTGGGTCTGATCGCCGCATGGGCGCAGGGCCGGGTGAATGCGGTGATCTTGGCGCACACACTCGACGATCAGGCCGAGACGGTGCTGATGCGGTTGGCGCGAGGGTCGGGCGTAGATGGGCTGGCCGGGATGGCGGCGCGGCGCGAGGCCCTGGGCATGACATGGCTGCGCCCGTTTCTGGATGTGAGCCGCGCCGCACTGCGGGCCGAACTGGTGGCTCGCGGCATCGGCTGGATCGAGGATCCGACAAACGCCGATCCGCAGTATCTGCGGGTGCGGGCGAGGCAAGCCCTGGGCGCCGTGGCCGCAATGGGGATCACCGCCCAGGGACTGGCGGCAACGGCCGTGCGGATGCGGCGCGCGCAGGAGGTTCTGGCGCAGCAGGCGCAGGCGGCGCTGGAGGCAATGGTGCGCGAGGAGCGTGGCACGTTGCTCATCGACCGCGCTGCGTTGGCCTTGCCGGGTGAGACGCGGGCGCGGCTGGTTTCGCATCTGCTGGGGCATCTTTCGGGCGCCGCGCATCGCCCGCGGCTGGCCGAGGTCGAGAGGCTAATTGCGGCGGCGCACGGCACCTTGGGCGGGTGTGTGTTGGCGCCTGAGGGCGCCAGCCTGCGGCTTTGGCGCGAGGCGCGGGCGGTGCGGGGTGGCGACCCCTGGGATGGGCGTTGGCAGGCAAGGGGCCCGGGTGCTGGCCAGATCGGGCCCTTGGGCGAGGCGGGGCTGTTGGCGCTGAGTCGGCAGGCGGCGGCAGGTCTGCATCCGCATTGGCGTGGCACTGGCCTGCCGCGCGCCGCACTTGCCGGGCTGCCGGGCATCTGGCACGACGGCGCGCTGATCGCTTCGCCACTGACTTTCTGGCCGCAGGGATGGGCCCTTTACGCGCGACCTCTCGCCGCGATTGTCACGCCGGGGTCACTATCGCATTGAAGTCACCCGTCGCATCACTATCTTAGAGGCAACTGGTCCGCATGTGGCCGTGATTGTGGAGAGCCCCGTGGGCAACGCACGCAACTTCGCCTTCTGGATCGTCCTGTTCTTTCTGATGATCGTGTTGTTCACGCTGTTCAACAACGGCACCAGCACGACGACAGGGCGCACCATCGGCTATTCGGATTTCTTGCAACGGGTCGAGGCGGGCGATGTCAGCCGCGTAGTGATCGATGGCGAAACGCTGCGCGTCACCGACCGCGCCGGGCAGCCCTATACAACTATCCGCCCCTCGGGCGAGAACCCCACCGACCGGCTGATCGAGGCCAACGTCTCGGTCGAGGCCCGCGCGCAGGAGCGGTCAGGCCTGATGTCGGCACTGTCGGTCTGGTTGCCGTTCCTGCTGCTGATTGGCGTGTGGATCTTCTTTATGAACCGCATGCAGGGTGGTGGGAAAGGCGGTGCGATGGGCTTTGGCAAATCCAAGGCCAAGCTGTTGACCGAAAAGCACGGCCGCGTGACGTTTGACGATGTCGCCGGTATCGACGAGGCCAAGGAAGAGCTGGAAGAGATCGTCGAATTCCTGCGCACGCCGCAGAAATTCAGCCGTCTGGGCGGCAAGATCCCGAAAGGCGCGCTGCTGGTCGGCCCTCCGGGCACCGGGAAAACCCTGCTGGCGCGTGCGATTGCCGGTGAGGCAGGCGTGCCGTTCTTCACCATCTCGGGCTCGGATTTCGTCGAGATGTTCGTCGGCGTCGGCGCCAGCCGCGTGCGTGACATGTTCGAGCAGGCGAAAAAGAACGCACCCTGCATCGTCTTTATCGACGAAATCGACGCTGTGGGCCGTTCGCGGGGCGTCGGCTATGGCGGTGGCAATGACGAGCGCGAGCAGACGCTGAACCAGCTTCTGGTCGAGATGGACGGGTTCGAGGCCAACGAGGGCATCATCATCATCGCGGCCACCAACCGGCCCGATGTTCTGGACCCCGCGCTGCTGCGCCCCGGCCGCTTTGACCGTCAGGTGCAGGTGCCCAATCCGGACATCAAGGGGCGCGAAAAGATCCTCGGCGTCCATGCCCGCAAGGTTCCGCTGGGGCCGAACGTCGATCTGCGCATCATCGCGCGCGGCACGCCGGGCTTTTCGGGCGCTGATCTGGCGAACCTTGTCAACGAGGCCGCGCTGACCGCTGCGCGCAAGAACCGTCGCTTCGTCACCATGGACGATTTCGAATCGGCCAAAGACAAAGTGATGATGGGCGCCGAGCGTCGCAGCATGGTCATGTCCGAGGACGAAAAAAAGCTGACCGCTTACCACGAGGCCGGGCATGCCGTCGTCGGTCTGCACGTCCCGCAGCACGATCCGATCCACAAGGCGACGATCATTCCGCGTGGCCGTGCGCTGGGTCTGGTGCTGTCCTTGCCGGAGCGAGACCAGTTGTCGGTGACCTATACCAAATACAAGTCCAAGATCGCGATGGCGATGGGCGGCAAGGTCGCCGAGGAGTTGACCTTTGGCAAGGAGAACGTGACTTCCGGCGCCTCCAGCGACATCCAGCAAGTCTCTCGGATCGCGCGGGCGATGGTTACGCAGTTCGGGTTCTCGGATCGGCTGGGCCATATCGACTATGCCAACGAGCAGCAATCCTATCTGGGCAATTACCAGGGTGGATCAAATGCCAGCCAGGCCACGCAAGAGAAGATCGACGAGGAAGTGCGCAAGATCGTCGATGAGGGTTACGAAACCGCCAAGCGCATTCTGACCGAACATGCGGACGAGTTGAAGAACCTCGCCGAGGGACTGTTGGAATACGAGACCTTGACCGGGGTGGAGATTGCCCGTGTCATGCGCGGTGAAGGGCCTGGCCGTGATGAGGACGACAGCGCCAATTCCGGCGGTTCAACGTCGGTCGCCTCGATCCCGCGGACCAAATCGCGTCGTGGACCGGACGACAACGGGTTGGAACCGACCCCCAGCGCCTGACGGTTTGATCCTTGCCAATCCCCCGGTGCCGCGCGACGGTGCCGGGGGTTTTTCTTGGGAGATATGCCGATGCCCGCACTGGCCGCAACGCCCTTCGAGGCCGTCATAACCTGGGTCGGGCTGGTCGAGGACCGCGATGCCGCCTTGCCCTCTCGACACCGCGAGGCACTTGATCTGACCTTTGCCGGGCCATCGGGCGAATCGCATGGTGGGCTGACCCGACCATCCTGTTCGCGGGTGATGGGGCTTTACCCGCGCGGTACGCCGATCCGCAATACGCGGCAACTGTCGATCCTGTCCATCGAAGAACTGGACGCCATCGCCGCCGAAATGGGTCTGTCCGCGCTGGATCCTGCGTTGCTCGGGGCTACGCTGGTGCTGCGCGGGTTGGCGGACCTCAGCCACCTGCCGCCTTCGTCGAGGCTGCTGGCTGACAACGGCGCCTGTCTGGTGGTTGATATGGAAAACCGCCCCTGCACGCTGCCTGCCCGGCCGATCGAGGCCGCGCATCCCGGCTTTGGCGCGCGTTTCAAGGCCGCAGCAAAAGGCCGCCGCGGCATCACCGCCTGGGTCGAGGCCGAGGGGCGCGTTGAACCCGGTGACCGGCTGCGGCTGTTCGTACCGGATCAACCGGTCTGGGCAGGCGGGCACTCCCTTCGCTGAGGCCCCGCGTTCCTATCGGAAACCGCGCAGGGCGGAAAACGCCACGGATCGGTCGCAAAAGGCATGTATACATTCCGGCGCTCTGGCTAAGTCTGTGCAAGCCCACGACCGCGCAGGGAGACGCCGTCCATGTCCTTCAAGTCCGATATCCAGATCGCCCGCGAAGCCCAGAAAAAACCGATCATGGAGATCGGCGCCAAACTGGGTATTCCGGCAGAGCACCTGTTGCCCTATGGCCATGACAAGGCCAAGGTCGGGCAAGCGTTCATCAACTCGCTGGCCGACCGGCCGACGGGCAAGCTGATCCTCGTCACAGCCATCAACCCGACGCCTGCGGGCGAAGGCAAGACCACCACCACCGTGGGCCTGGGTGACGGTCTGAACCGTATCGGCAAGAAAGCCGTGGTCTGTATCCGTGAAGCCAGCCTTGGGCCGAACTTTGGCATGAAGGGTGGCGCCGCCGGGGGTGGTTACGCGCAGGTCGTGCCGATGGAGGAAATGAACCTCCACTTTACGGGCGACTTCCACGCGATCACGTCAGCACACAACTTGTTGTCGGCGATGATCGACAACCACATCTACTGGGGCAACTCGCTGCAGATCGACGAACGCCGTGTCGTTTGGCGTCGGGTCATGGACATGAACGACCGCGCCCTGCGCGACATGGTGTGCAGCCTCGGCGGCGTGTCGAACGGCTTTCCGCGCCAGACCGGGTTCGACATCACCGTGGCGTCCGAGGTCATGGCGATCCTGTGCCTGTCCAAGGACCTGGCCGACCTGCAAAAGCGCCTCGGCGACATCGTCGTGGCCTATACCCGTGACAAGACGCCGATCTATTGCCGCGACATCAAGGCCGATGGCGCGATGACCGTGCTTCTGAAGGACGCGATGCAGCCGAACCTTGTGCAGACGCTGGAAAACAACCCGGCCTTTGTGCACGGCGGCCCGTTCGCCAACATCGCGCATGGCTGCAACTCGGTCATCGCCACCACCACTGCGCTGAAACTTGGCGAATATGTTGTCACCGAAGCCGGCTTTGGCGCCGACCTTGGCGCGGAAAAGTTCTTTGACATCAAGTGCCGCAAGGCCGGGCTGAAACCCGCCGCCGCCGTCATCGTCGCCACCGTGCGCGCAATGAAGATGAACGGGGGAGTCGCCAAGGCCGATCTCGGCGCTGAAAACGTCTCCGCCGTGCAAAAGGGCTGCCCGAA
>CALESR010000077.1 GCA_937907485.1 uncultured Paracoccaceae bacterium
TGCGCGCCACGGCCTCGGGCAGGGATGCGGTGCCAGTCTCTGGCGCGCTGGCAGCGCTGGCGGCCCGCCGCGCGCGGGGCGGCGCCGCGCGCGGGGCCAAGTCTTCGCTGGGCGCGGGGGCCTGCGCGGCGACGGCCTCAGCCAGAGCTGCCGCGCTGATCGAGATCGGCGCCCCTTGCATCCGCGCGCGGGGAAACAGCGAGGTCACCGGCGCCTCGGCCAGCACCATCGCTGGAAGCAGCAGCAAGATCAGCAGGATCGCGCGGCCCCGCACGCCGTCAGCCCTGTTTGGCGCGGCCGAAGTCGGGCGCAGAGGTGTCCTGCCCGGCCTCGATGATCCCGCGACGAATGGCGCGCGTGCGGGTGAAATAGTCGAACAGATGCTGCCCGTCCCCCATGCGGATGGCGCGCTGCAGCACAAAAAGCTCCTCGGTGAACCGGCCCAGAATGTCCAGCGTCGCGTCCTTGTTGGTCAGGAACACGTCGCGCCACATCGTGGGGTCGCTGGCGGCAATCCGGGTGAAATCGCGAAAGCCCGAGGCCGAATACTTGATGACTTCGGACTGCGAGACCCGGCGCAGATGGTCCGCCACGCCGACCATCGTATAGGCGATCAGGTGCGGCGTATGCGACACCACCGCCAGCACCAGATCATGATGCGGCGGGTCCATCGTATCAACATTCGCCCCCATCCCCTCGCAGAGGCGGCGCAACCGGGCCAGCGCCTCGGCGTCGGTATCCGCCTGTGGCGTCAGCAACCACCAGCGATTTTCAAACAGCGTGGCAAAGCCGGAATAGGGCCCGGAATGTTCGGTCCCGGCCAGCGGATGACCGGGGATGAAATGGACACCGGCGGGCAGATGCGGGCCGACGGCGTCGATCACCGCCTGCTTGACCGAGCCGACATCCGTCACCGTCGCCCCCGGCGCCAGATGCGGCGCGATCTCGGCGGCGACGGCGCCCATCGCGCCCACCGGAACGGCCAACACCACCAGATCGGCGCCCTGCACGGCCTCGGCAGCGCTGTCATGCACCGAGTCGACAAAGCCGATCTCGGCCGCCGCCTTGCGCGTTTCCGCGCTGCGGGCGTAACCGGCGATATGCCCCGCCAACCCGTGACGGCGCATTGCATGGGCCATGGAACCGGCGATCAGCCCCAGGCCGATCAGCGCAACCCGTTGATAAATAGGCGCCATCAGCGCACCCCCTTGAAACGGGCCAGCACATCGACGATGCGGCGGCAGGCGGATTCGTCGCCGATGGTGATGCGCAGCGCCTGCGGCAACTTATAGCCCGCGACCCGGCGCACCAGAATTCCCGCCTCGCGCAATGCACGGTCGGCGGCACCCGCCTCGGCCTCGTCGGCAAAGCGCGCCAGCACGAAGTTCGCGTGGCTCTCGTCGCAGCCGATACCCATCTGCACCAGCGCGCCGCGCAGCCACTCGCGCCAGCGGGCGTTTTCGGTGGCGCAAAAGCGGGTAAAATCGGTGTCGCGGATCGCCGCCTCGGCAGCATCCATCTGGGCGAGGCTCAGGTTGAACGGCTGGCGCAACCGGTTGAGCACGTCGATGATCTCGCGCCGGGCATAGCCCCAGCCGATGCGCAGCCCGCCCAACCCGTGAATTTTCGAGAAGGTCCGGGTCATCACCACATTGGGGAAGTCATCCACCATCGCGGCGCCGCCGTCGAACCCTTCGGCGAATTCGGCATAGGCTCCGTCGAGCACCAGGATCACGCCACCCGGCAGCGTCTGCGCCAGCCGCCGCAGATCGCCCTCGGCCACCATGGTTCCGGTCGGATTGGCCGGGTTGGCGATGAAGACCAGCCGCGTGCGCGGTGTCACGGCAGCGAGGATCCGGTCCACATCAACCCGCCGCTCGGTCTCGGGCACCTCGACAGGGGTTGCGCCGACCGCATGGGCAAGGATCGGATACATCGAAAACCCGTGCTCGGTGGTGATCGCCTCATCCCCCGGCCCGGCATAGGCCTGAGTGATGAACTGCAAGACCTCGTCCGAGCCGACGCCGCAGATGATGCGGTCAGGGTCAAGGCCATGCACCGCGCCGATCGCCCGGCGCAGTCCGGCGTGGTCGGTGTTGGGATAGCGATGCAACTGCCCCGCCGCCGCCGCAAAGGCCGCCTGTGCACGCGGCGAGGGGCCATAGGGGTTCTCGTTCGACGACAGTTTCAGCACATCCGCGTGCCCCGCCAGCGTGCTTTCACCGCTGACATAGAGCGCGATTTCCAGGATGCCCGGCTGCGGGCGGGGGGCGTCGGTCATCGGGCCTCTCCAGTGATCGAGGGCCTTCTAGCCCCGCCGCTGCCCGCTGGCCAGAGCGAAGATGCCGGATCGGCGGAGGTCAGTGCTTGGAGGTCTTTGAGACCAGCCAATCCATCGCCGCCATCAGCAGGCCCGAGACCACGAAGGTCACATGGATCACCGTCAACCAGAACAATTCGGTCTCGCCAAAACGGGCGTCGGCCACGCTGTCGCCGATTTCCATGAACCGCTTGAGCAGATGGATACCGGAAATCGCCACGATCGAGGCGATCAGCTTCATCTTCAGCCCGGCGAAATCGACCTTGCCCATCCAAGAGGGGCGGTCGCTGGCGTTCTGCAGGTCCAGTTTCGAGACGAAATTCTCATACCCCGAGAACAGCACGATCAGCAGCAGGTTCGCTGCCAGAGTGAGGTCGATCAAGGTCAGCACGACCAGGATCACCCGGTCCGAGGTCATGGTCAGCACTTGCGGCACATAATAGGCGATGTCGCGCAGGAAGATCACCAGCAACATGCCCAGCGCGGCGACCAGGCCCAGATACATCGGTGCCATCAGCCAGCGGCTGGCGAAAAGGACGGATTCAAAACGCGATTCAAAGGAATTCGGGCGGCTCATTGTCGGCTCCTGACAGGCAATGGCCCTGAAATGCCGTGCGGCCGCAGGAGTTTCAAGGGTCAACGCAAAGGGGCGGATCGGCCTGCGCCAATCCGCCCCAATTGCACCCGGTCTGACCGGATCAGTTCTTGGCGTAGTATTCGACGACCAGGTTCGGTTCCATTTGCACGGCATAGGGCACATCGCCCAGACCGGGGACGCGCACGAAGGTGGCGGTCATCTTCGAATGGTCGACTTCGAGATAGTCGGGCACGTCGCGCTCGGTCAGTTGGGCCGATTCCAGCACGATGGCCAGTTGGCGCGACCGCTCGCGGACGGCGATCACGTCGCCTTCCTTGACGCGGTAGGACGCGATGTTCACGCGGGCGCCGTTCACGGTGATATGGCCGTGGTTGACGAACTGGCGGGCGGCAAAGATCGTCGGCACGAATTTCGCGCGATAGATCACCGCGTCCAGACGACGCTCGAGCAGGCCGATCAGGTTCTCGCCGGTGTCGCCCTTGACGCGGGCGGCTTCGGCAAAGACTTTCTTGAACTGCTTTTCGGTCATGTCGCCGTAATAGCCCTTCAGCTTCTGCTTGGCGCGCAGCTGGGTGCCGAAGTCCGACAGCTTGTTCTTGCGGCGCTGGCCGTGCTGGCCGGGGCCGTACTCGCGCTTGTTGATCGGGGACTTCGGACGGCCCCAGATGTTCTCGCCCA
>CALESR010000078.1 GCA_937907485.1 uncultured Paracoccaceae bacterium
GCTCTGAAAATATCCCGGGGGAGTCGCCGCTGGCGGCGACGGGGGCAGCGCCCCCTGCCCCCTCACCCCTTGCGCGCCACAAAGTCGATCAGCGCCGAGCGGCCGGAATGGCCGCGCCCCTCCTGCACCTCGCGCTCATAGGTCGCCAGCCGCTCGATCTGCCAGCCGGGAAAGGCGGCGGTCAGGATCTCGGGCGTCCACATCTGCGCCGGATCGCGCGGGCCGCCGGTGCCAAGGGCCACCTGCTCGGGCGTATAGCCGTGCAGGGCGATGCGGCCGCCCGGCGCGGTGGCGCGGGCCAGATCCGCCAGTTGGCGCGGCCGCCAGTCGAGGCTGGCGAACTGGATGAAGATGCCGATCACCAGATCAAAACGGCGCGACCAGTCCCAGTCTTCCCAGGCGCAGACGCTGGTCTCCAGCGCCACCCCGGCGTGGGCGGCGAGGGCCTGGGCGCGGGTAACGGCGGTGGGCGCGAGGTCAAAGGACGCAACCTGCATCCCGGCGCGCGCCAGATGCACAGCGTTTCGCCCCTCGCCATCGGCGGCGCTGAGCGCGCTGGCGCCCTGGGTCAGCAGCCACGGGTTTTCGGTCAGAAACTGCGCGGGGTCGGTGCCGAACAGATACTCACCCGTGCTGCGATAGCGGTCTTCCCACATGATCCCTCACCAAAAGCTTTGCGGGTCGATATCGACCGCGATGCGGGTATCGCCCGGCAGCCGCAGGGGCGCAAGCCAGGCGCGGATCGCCGCCTGCAGCGGGGCGCCGCGTGGGGCCTTGACCAGCAGGCGCACCCGGTGGCGGCCGCGCACCCGCGCGATGGGGGCGGGCGCCGGGCCAAAGACCATCGCGCCCAGCCGTTGCAGCGGGTCGGTATGTTCGGCCAGCGTATTGCCCGCCGCAAAGGCCTGCTCCAGCACGGTCGAGGACAGGATGATCCCGGCCAGCCGCCCATAGGGCGGCATGCCCAGCGCCTGCCGCTCGGCGGCTTCGGCGCGCCAGAAGCCCTCGTCATCGCCACTGAGGATCGCCTGAATCACCGGATGGTCGGGCTGGTGGGTCTGCAGCAGCGCCAGCCCCGGTTTTTCATGCCGCCCGGCGCGGCCCGCCACCTGTCGGATCAGCTGAAAAGTGCGCTCGGCGGCGCGCAGGTCGCCGCCGTGCAGGCCCAGATCGGCGTCGATCACCCCCACCAACGTCAGATGGGGAAAGTTGTGCCCCTTGGCCACCAGTTGCGTGCCGACGATGATGTCGGCGCCATTGGCGGCGATGGCGGCGATCTGCTCCTTCAGCGCGCGGGCCGAGTGAAAGAGGTCGGACGACAGCACCGCCACCCGCGCCTCGGGCCAGAGGGCGCGGACCTCTTCCTCCAGCCGCTCCACCCCCGGCCCGATGGGATGCATCGCGCCCTCGGTGTGGCACTGCGGGCAGGCATGCGGGATCGGCGCGGTGGCGCCGCATTGATGGCACATCAGCCGGTTGAGGAAGCGGTGTTCCACCATGCGCGCGTCGCAGTGTTCGCACTGGATCTGATGGCCACAGGCGCGGCAGGTGGTGACCGGGGCATAGCCCCGGCGGTTGAGGAACAGCAGCGATTGTTCGCCAAGCGCCAACCGGGCGGTGACCTCGGCCTGCAGCGAGGCGCAGATCCAGCGGCCATGCGCCTGCTTTTCGGCCCGCAGATCCAGCGCGCGCATCTGCGGCAGGTCGGCGACGCCAAAGCGCGCGGTCAGGTCGAGGCGCTGATACTTGCCCGAGTCGGCATTGGCCCAGGTTTCCAGGCTGGGCGTGGCTGAGGCCAGCACCACCTGCGCCCCCGCCAGCGATGCGCGCAGAACCGCCATGTCGCGGGCGTTGTAAAGCACGCCTTCCTCTTGTTTATACGACGAATCGTGTTCCTCATCGACGACGATCAGCCCCAGATCGCGGTAGGGCAGGAACAGCGCCGAGCGTGCGCCGACCACCAGCCCGACGCGCCCCTCGCCCGCCATGCGCCACAGGCGGCGGCGTTCGGTCATCGTGGCGCCCGAATGCCATTCGCCGGGGCGCGCGCCGAAACGGGCCTCGACACGCTCCAAGAACCCCTCGGTCAGGCCGATTTCCGGCAGCAAGACCAAGGCCTGCCGCCCCTGCCGCAGGCATTCGGCGACGGCCTCCAGATAGACCTCGGTCTTGCCGGACCCCGTCACCCCTTTGAGCAGCGTCACGCCAAAGGCGCCCGCGCGGTCGCGCAGGGCCTGGGCCGCGGCGGCCTGATCCTCGTTCAGCGCCTTGCCGTCGCGCGCCGGGTCGAGGGGGGGATAGGGCTGGTCCTTGGGCGCCTCGCCCTCGATCAGCGCGCCCTGCGCCGCCATCGTGTGCACCACCGGGCCACTGACCCCGGCGGCGCGGGTGATCTCGCCCAGCGTCAGCGCCGCACCGCCATAGGCGGTAAAGGTGTCGAGCACGCGCTGGCGGGCCTCGGTCATGCGGGCGGGGGCCTCGCCGGGGCGAAAGACGCGGATCGTCGCCGGACCGGAAAACAGCCCCGGCGCGCGGGTGGCCAGAAACAGCATCAGCGGCAAGGGCGTCAGGGTGTATTCGGCGGCGCGGGCCAGAAAGAGGCGCAGCTCATCGCGCATCGGCGGCACATCCAGCACCCGCAGCACGGCGCGCAGCTTGGCCAGCGGCACCTCGCCGGTGGCCGGACCCCAGACGCAGCCCAGCACCCTGCGCGGACCCAGCGGCACCTCGACAAAATCGCCGGTGACGGTGCCGCCCTCGGGCGCGCGGTAATCCAGCAGCCGGTCCAGCGGTTGCGTGGTCAGCACCGCCAGCGGCTGACCGGGGGCAAAGAACTGGACCTCAGGCTGATCCACGGGGCAAAAGTCCTTTCGGGCGGGGGTGCAATAGGGTATGACGCGCCCGAACCCCCTGCGCAACCAATAGAGCCCCCGATGAAATTCTTTGTCGATACCGCCGATGTGGCCGCGATCCGCGACCTGCACGCCCTTGGCATGGTCGATGGCGTGACCACCAACCCCTCGCTGATCCTGAAATCCGGCCGTGACATTCTGGAGGTCACCCGCGAGATCTGCTCGTTCGTCGAGGGGCCGGTGTCGGCCGAGGTCGTGGCGCTGCACGCCGATGCGATGATCGCCGAGGGCCGCAAGCTGGCCGAGATCGCGCCGAACATCGCCGTCAAGCTGCCGCTGACCTGGGACGGGTTGAAAGCCTGCAAGGTCTTGTCGGACGAAGGAAAAATGGTCAACGTGACCCTGTGCTTCAGCGCCAATCAGGCGCTGCTGGCGGCCAAGGCGGGTGCGACCTTCATCAGCCCCTTCATCGGGCGGCTCGATGACATCAACCTCGACGGCATGGAATTGATCGGCAATATCCGCACGATCTATGACAATTATGGCTTCGAGACGCAGATCCTCGCGGCCTCGATCCGCACGGTGAACCATGTGACGCAGGCCGCGCTGGTCGGCGCCGACGTGATGACCGCCCCGCCCGAGGTGATCCGCAAACTGGCGCAGCACCCCTTGACCGATGCCGGTCTGGCGCAGTTCATGAAGGACTGGGAAAAGACCGGGCAGACAATTCTCTGATCTGGTATAAGACCGCCAAAGGGCCACAAGATCGGGGATGACATGTCGGTGACCGGACCCGCGACCCACGCGACACCGCAGGACGACTGGCGCCGTCTGGTGCTGGCCGATCCCGGCCTCGTGCTCGACGATCCCGAACTGATGCGCGCCCTCGTGCTGACCTCGGAACGGGCGATGGGCGGCAATGTCGTCGATCTGCGCGGCATGGCGATGGAGCGGCTGGAGCATCGGCTGGCGCGGCTGGAGGACACCCACCGCGCCGTCATCGCCGCCGCCTATGAGAACCTGTCCTCGACCAACCAGTTGCACCGCGCGCTGCTCAAACTGCTCGACGCGGGCAAGTTCGAGGATTTCGTCCTCGATCTGGGCGGCGAGGTGGCGGATATCCTGCGGGTCGAGGCGATCCGGCTGGTGCTGGAAAGCCCCGAAGGCGCCGGTGGCGGGCTGGGCAAGCTGGATCAGGTGCTGCGCGTGCGGCCGCCGGGTTATGTCGAGGCCTATATGAGCGCCGGTCGCCCGGTGCCGTCGCGGCCCATCGTGCTGCGGCAGGGCACGCCGCCCTCCAGCGGGCCTTATGGCGAGGTGGCGGCCGATCTGCGGTCCGAGGCGCTGATGCGGCTCGATCTGGGCAAGGGGCGGCTGCCGGGCATGCTGGCGATGGGGTCCGAAGACCCGCATCGGTTCAAGCCGGGTCAGGGCACCGATCTGATTTCCTTTTTCACCGGGGCTTTCGAGCGCATCCTGCAGCGCTGGCTGGCATGACGGCGGGGCCTGGCGCGATCAGCCCGGCGCTGCGCGACGCGCTGGCGCTGTGGCTGTCGCATCTGGCGGCGCTGGGCAATGCCTCGGCCCATACGACCGAGGCCTATCGCGGCGATGTGGCCGGGTTTCTTGACTTTCTGGGCCGTCACCATGGCGGCGCGGCGGGCATGGCGCAGTTGCGCGCGGTGGAAACCCGCGATCTGCGCGCCTGGATGGCGCATGAGCGGGGCCGGGGTCTGGGCGCGCGCTCGATGGCGCGGGCCTTGTCGGCGCTCAAGGGGTTCGCGCGCTGGCTGGCCTCGCGCGATGACGGCTTTGACCCCACCGCCATCCTGTCGGCGCGCGCCCCGCGCCACCCGCGCCCGCTGCCCCGCCCGCTGGACGAGGCCGCCGCCCGCGCCGTCACCGAGACGATCAGCGACGACAAGGCCGAGGCCTGGATCCGCGCGCGCGATACCGCCGTGGCGACGCTGCTCTATGGTGGCGGGCTGCGGATTTCCGAGGCGCTGGGCCTAGACGCCCGCGACGGCGACCTGGCCAGCACCCCCGGCGCCAGCCTGCGCATCACCGGCAAGGGCGGCAAGGAGCGGCTGGTGCCGGTGATCCCCGCCGCCGCCGAGGCTGTCGCCCTCTATCGCCGCCTGTCACCCTGGCCCGAGGCGCCCGGCACCGCCCTGTTTCGCGGCGCGCGCGGTGGCCCCTTGAACCCGCGACTGATCGCCCGCGCGATGGAGGGGGTGCGGCTGCGCCTCGGGCTGCCGGCCAGCGCCACGCCGCACGCGCTGCGCCATTCCTTCGCCACGCATCTGCTGGCCCGCGGCGGCGACCTGCGGGCGATTCAGGAGTTGCTGGGCCACGCCAACCTGTCGACCACGCAGGTCTATACCGGCGTCGATGCGGCGCGGCTGATGCAGGTCTACCGCGCCAGCCACCCCCGCGCGACCTGAGGCCACACGCCGCTGTGATTGAACCGGCGCGCGCCCCCGCACGACCCAAGGGCAAAGGCGGCCTCAGGGCCGCAAAAGACCCCGGGGGACGCCGATATGAACCGCAGCAGCCTTGTCCTTGTCCGCATCGCGCTGGTGCTGGGCCTCAACGCGCTGGGCGCGCTGGCCAGCCCGGCGATGGCGGCGGACGGCCCCCCGCCCTGCCCCTGCATCGCCGAGGCGCCGCGCGGCCACCGGCTGACCTGAACCCGCGCCCAAGGGCAAACTTCTGATTGCCTCGCGGCCACATTCAGGCCAGATAGACCCATGTACCAGACGTTTCGCGCCTATTCCGTCCACATGTTCACCGCCACCGGGGCGGTGTTTGCCATGCTGGCGATGCTGGCCGCGGTCGAGCAAAACTGGTCGCTGATGTTCCTGTGGCTGGTGGTGGCGCTGATCGTCGATGGCATCGACGGACCGATGGCGCGCAAATACGACGTCAAGACCAAGGCGCCGATCATCGACGGCATCCTGCTGGACCTCATCATCGACTATCTGACCTATGTGTTCATCCCGGCCTTTGCGCTGTTCAACTCGGGCCTGCTGCCCGGCTGGACCGGCTGGATCGCCATCATCGTCATCACCTTTGCCTCGGTGCTGTATTTCGCCGACACACGGATGAAGACGGCGGATTATTCCTTCTCGGGCTTTCCGTCGTGCTGGAACATGGTGGCGGTGGTGGTCTTTGCCACCAGGCCGGATTTCTGGGTCATTCTGGGGCTGGTGGTCGCGCTGTCGGTGACGATGTTCCTGCGGGTCAAGTTCGTGCATCCGGTGCGCACCCAGCGCTGGCGGGCGCTGACCCTGCCGGTGGCGCTGGGCTGGATCGGCCTTGCCGCCTGGGCGGCGGTCTGCGATTTTTCGCAACCGGCGCCGGTGACGCTGGCCCTGATCGCCACCAGCCTTTACCTGCTGGTCGCGGGCGCCGTGCAGCAGGTGATGTTCCGCGAGACGCTCTAGACCCGCGTCAACACCACGCCGACCACGATCAGCAGCGCCGCCAGCGCCTTGCCGCGGTCCATCCTCTCGCCAAACCACAGCCAGCCGATCAGCACCGCGAACAGGATCGAGGTCTCGCGCAGCGCGCCCACCAGCGCGATCGGCGCCAGCGTCATCGCCCAGACGGCAATCGCATAAGCGCCGAAACTGGCCGCCGCCGCCACCGAGCCCAGCGCCCAGGCCCGCGGATCGCGCGTCAGGATGCGCCGCCCGCGCAGCGCCAGCACCACCGGCGCATAGCTGAACGCCAGCAGCAGCATCAGCCAGGCGACATAGGCCACCGGCGCCCCAGAGGCGCGCGCCCCCATGCCATCCGACAGCGTATAGCCCGCCGTCGCACAGGCCGCCCCCAGCGCATAGGGCAACAACCGCCGGGATTCGCCATGGGTCAGCACGCCGTGCGCCATCAGCCCGATGCCCCCGCCCAGCACCAGCACCCCGGCCAACTCGCCCCAGGCCAGCGCCTCGTCCAGCGCCAGCAGGCTGAAGCCCAGCACCAGCACCGGCGCCGCCCCCCGCGCAATGGGATAGACCCGGCTGAGGTCGCCCTGCTCATAGGCCAGACCGAGGAACAACTGATAGGCCGTGTGGATCGCCACCGACAGCAGCAACCAGGGCCAGGCCCCCGCCGCGGGCAGCGGCAGCGCCAGCGCCACCGCCCCGCCCAGCACGGCATTGGCCAGCGTCATCACCAGCATCGCCGAGGGCTTGTCCAGTCCGGTCTTGATGATCGCGTTCCAGCCCGCATGCAGCAAAGCCGCCAGCATCACCGCCAGAAAGACGCCAAAGCCCATGATCCACGCCCGCAAGGAACAGATGCGGACCGTCAGATCACAGTTTCATGACAGTGCCAAGGCTCAGATCAGCAGCCCCCCGGCCCCCTCGTGACGCAACAGCCAGACCTTGGTCTCAACCCCGCCGGGGGCCGAAAAGCCCCCCAGCCCGGCGGCGCCCAGCACCCGGTGACAGGGCACGATCAGCGGCAACGGATTGCCGCCACACAACTGCCCCGCCGCCTGCGCCGAGACCCTGAGCCGCCGCGCCAACTGGCCATAAGTCACGGTCTCGCCAAGGGGGATCTCCAGCATCGCCGCGCAGGCCGCCTGCTGCGCCGCGCTGCCGCCCAGCCGCAGCGGCAGGTCGAACGCCCGCCGCGTGCCAGCGAAATACTCGGCCAGTTGCGCCGCCGCCCTGGCCAGCAAGGGCGTGACGTCGCTGCCGCCCTCGCCCCACCGCGCCGAGACCAGCGCGCCGTCCTCCTCGACCAGCGTGAACCGCCCGGTCGGCGTGTCCAGCGTCACCGAGGCCCTCATGCCAGCCCCGCCCGCACGGCGATCTGCCGCGCCGCCGCCTCGGGCGTCAACGCGCCCATGTCGAGCATCAGGTCATAGCGCAGCCCGTGATGCACCCGCGTCACCTGCGCCCGCGCCAACCCGGCCAGCCGGTCCCCCCGCGCCGCCTCGCGCGCCTCCAGCACCGCCAGGGGCGCCTGCAGCCCGACCCGCACCACCCGGAACGGCGCCAGCAGGGCGGCATAATCCGCAGGCTCCCCCGCCAGCCAGACGTCATCGACGACCAGATCGAACCCCGCCGCCGCCAGATCCGCCACCCAGCGCCGCATCGTCGCCAACAGCGCCGCGCCGCGTGGCCCCACCTCGACCGTCACCCCCTGCGGCCCCGGGTGATAGGCCACCAGCTGCGGATCGTCCTGAAACCGCTCGGGCAGCATCGCCAGAACCCGGTCCATTTCGACATGCACCACCGGCCGCGCGACCAAATCCTGCAAGGCCCGCGCCAGCGCGGTCTTGCCGACACTCCCCGGCCCGTTCAGCAAGATCACCACCATGCCCGCCCCC
>CALESR010000079.1 GCA_937907485.1 uncultured Paracoccaceae bacterium
CTGGCGCTGCCACCAGGAGCAGGACAGATGACCCCGCCGATCCTAGATGTCGCAGGGCTGGTCGTGCGTTATCCGGCGCGTGGCCTGTTTGCCGCGCGACCGAAGCCTGCGGTGAACGGGGTCAGCCTGACACTGCCAACCGGTGAAACCCTTGGCGTCGTCGGGGAATCCGGCTCGGGCAAAAGCAGCCTGTTGCGCGCGATCCTGCGACTGGTGCCGGTGGAAAGCGGACGCATCACCCTGGACGGGCAGGACTGGCTGGCGCTGCGGGGCGACGGGCTTCGCAAGGCCCGGCAGGGGATCGGGGTGGTGGCGCAGAACCCGTTCCTGTCGCTGAGCCCGCGCCTGACCATCGCCAGCATCCTGGCTGAACCCCAGCTCGCCCGCGGCGACACCCCCGGTTCGGCGATGCAGGACCGTTCGGCCGAGCTTCTGTCGCGCTGCGGCCTGCCGCCCGATTTCCTGTCCCGCACCGCGCGCGCGCTTTCCGGCGGGCAGGCGCAGCGCGTCGCCATCGCCCGTGCCCTGGCCTTGTCGCCCCGGCTTCTGGTGCTGGACGAACCGACCTCGGCGCTGGATGTCTCGGTCCAGGCGCAGATCCTGAACCTGCTGATGGATCTCAAGGCCGAGTATGGCCTGTCGATTCTGTTCGTGACGCACAACCTGAAGGTCGTGGCCCATATCTCGGACCAGATCATGGTGATGCAGCGGGGCAGGGTGGTTGAAGCGGGCGCGACCGACCGGGTGATGTCCGCCCCTGAAGAGCATTACACGCGCGAACTGATGGGGTTTGCGCGGGGGTAGCCCCGCTTCACGGCTGAACCTGCCCGCAAGCGACGTGTGGGCGTTGCAGCGCGGGGATAGCGCGGCATAGGATGGGTCGGCCAGTCAAGGCGAACCAAAGCTGTGCTGATCGAAACCAAACTGCTTGTACCAACCGTCGTCTCTGGCGCGCTGCAGCGGCCAGCGTTGCTGGCGGCCCTCGGCCAGGCCGAGAGAAAGCGCTTGGCCCTGCTTGAGGCATCAGCCGGTTTCGGCAAGACCACAATATTGGCGCAATGGGCGGCGGCGATCAGGGCGCGGGGCCAGACTGTGGCCTGGTTTACCGCCGAACCCACGGACAACCGCATCGACCGGTTCTTGTCGTATTTCATAGGCGCCCTGCAGCGCGCCGACGCCGATCTTGCCGCAAATCTGCCGACCCTGATCGAGACAGCACCCATCCCACCGGTCGAGACCATCCTTTCAACTCTCGTCAATGCGCTGGCGCGACGAGATCGTGATCTGGTCTTCGTGATCGACGATTTCCACTGTCTTGACGCCCCCGAGATCGGCTCCTTCGTCCAAGAGCTGTTGGGCTATGCGCCGCCGCAACTGCATCTGGTGCTGGCCACGCGCGGCCAGACGGTCGTGCAGTTGGGCGGTCTGCGGGCGCGCGACCACATGGTGCATCTGGACGACAACACCCTGCGCTTTACTCTGGCCGAGGCTGAGGAATATCTCAATCAGGGCCGCGATCTGGGCTTGACCGACGCCGAAGTCGCCCTTGTCCAGCACCGGACCGAAGGCTGGGCCGCGGGGCTGCATCTCGCCGGGCTGTCGCTGGTGGACCGGGCCGGACGGGGAGACTTTCTCAGCCGGTTTTCCGGCACGGACGGGGCGGTAGCCGATTTTCTGTTGCACGAGGTGCTGGAGCAGCTGGACGCCGACCTGCTGGATTTCCTGCTGGTGACATCGGTCCTTGGCCAATTCACCGCGCCTTTGGCCGATGCGCTGACCGGCACGGGCGGTGCCGCCGTCATGATTGGCCGGGTCGAGGCCGCGAAACTGTTTCTGACCTCGCTGGATCGGGACCAGACATGGTTTCGCTATCACGCGCTTTTCGCCGATGTTCTGCGCCGCGAACTGGCGCGGCGGCGGCCCGATGATATCGCCGCACTCAACTTTGCCGCCGCACGTTGGCT
>CALESR010000080.1 GCA_937907485.1 uncultured Paracoccaceae bacterium
AGCGCCAGCAGCACCGCCCCCTCCAGCGCCGCGCCGACCGACGCCGCCGCAATCGCCGCGACGACCATCAGAAGGTCGATGTCGAGGCGACGGTCATGCCAAAGCTCAGTCAAGGCCGTGCGCAGGGGCGGTATTCCGCCCGCAAGATACGAAAGGCCAAGCGCGGCCCAGACCAGACCCTGCGGCAGGGGCTGCACAAAGGCATCCAGCGTGGCCAACGCCAACCCGATCCAGCAGAGGATCGTCAGGTAAAGATCCGCATCCTCGTCGTCGCCATGGTCGTGGGAATGTGCGCTCACCCGGGTCTCTCCTGCCAGCGCCACACCGTCGCGCAGCGGGCGGGAAAGGGCAAGCGCCCGCCCTGTCGCAGGTTTTCCCTTGACCCGGCCCCCGCCCCGGTCAAAACAGCCGCATGGCCACTGGAACCCTGACCATCGACCTCGACGCCATTGCGGCAAACTGGCGCGCGCTGGACCGGCTGTCCGGCCCCGGCGTGCAGACCGCCGCCGTTGTGAAGGCCGATGCCTACGGGCTGGGTGTGACCCGCGTGGTCCGCGCGCTGGCGGGGGCGGGCGCGCGGCGTTTCTTCGTCGCCGCTGCCGAGGAAGGCGCTGCCGTGCGTCAGGCGCTGGGACCGGGGCCGCAGATCGCGGTCCTGTCCGGGCATATGGCGGGCGATACCGAGATGATCCACGATCTCGACCTGACGCCGATGCTGAACAGCCTGGACCAGATCACCCGGCACCTGGAATCGCTGCCCGGCCATCCGTTCGGCGTGCAGCTTGATACCGGCATGAACCGGCTTGGCGTCGAGCTGCTGGAATGGCAGGCGGTGGCACCAATTCTGGTCGATGCCGGGCCGGAACTCCTGATGAGCCACCTCGCCTGCGCGGATGAACCGGATCACCCGCTGAACGAGGCGCAGCTCAAGGCGTTCCACGACATGACCGATGGCACCGGCCTGCCCCGCAGCCTTGCGGCGACCGGGGGCATTCAACTGGGCCCGCGCTATCATTTCGACCTGACCCGCCCCGGCGTCGGTCTGTATGGCGGGCGGCCCTATGACGCGGCGATCCCGGCAGTGACGCTGTCCTTGCCGGTGATCCAGACCCGCGAGGTCGCACCGGGAGAGTCCGTGGGCTATGGTTTCGCCTGGGTGGCAGAGCGGCCCTCGGTCATCGCCACAGTCGCGGCGGGCTATGCCGACGGGCTGCCGCGGACGCTGTCGAACCGCGCGCAGCTTTGGGATGGCGACACCGCCTGCCCGCTGGTCGGGCGTGTCTCGATGGACATGATCACGGTCGACATCACCGATCTGGCGGAAGTGCCGAAAAGCCTGGATATCCTTGGCCCGAACCAGCCCATCGACGTGCTGGCCGACATCGCGGGCACCATCGGCTATGAGCTGCTGACAGCACTTGGCGCACGCTATACCCGGCGGTATCAGGAACGCCCGGCATGATCGCAGGCACCCTCGGCGGTATCGGACGCCCGGTGATGCAGGCCATTGCCGCCCTGGGCCGGGTGGTGCTGTTCGCCCTGTCGGTTCTGGGCCATATCCTGCGCCCGCCCTTCTATCTGCGCGAACTCGGCGTGTGCCTCTTGCAGATCGGCTGGTTCTCTTTGCCCGTTGTCGGGCTGACCGCGATCTTCACCGGGGGCGCGCTGGCGCTGCAGATCTATGCCGGCGGCGCGCGCTTCAACGCGGAATCCGTGGTGCCCTCCATCGTCGCCATCGGCATGACGCGGGAACTGGGGCCGGTGCTGGGTGGCCTGATGGTCGCCGCGCGGGTCGCATCCTCCATCGCCGCCGAGATCGGCACGATGAAGGTGACGGAACAGATCGACGCATTGGTGACCCTGTCGACCAACCCGCTGAAATATCTTGCCGTTCCGCGCGTGCTGGCCGCGACTCTGGCGATGCCGGTGCTGGTCGCCACAGGTGACGCCATCGGCATCATGGGCGGCTGGCTGGTGGGGACCACGCGGCTGGATTTCAACTCTGCCGCCTATATCAAGAACACGGTCGATTTCCTGCAGGC
>CALESR010000081.1 GCA_937907485.1 uncultured Paracoccaceae bacterium
TCGTGCAGGTGCCCGAGGGGCGCGAGGTGTTCCCGCTGCTGACGGTCGAGGAAAACCTCGCCCTTGGTGCCTATACCCGCCATGACAAGACCGAAATCGCCCGTGACCGCGATCTGGTCTTTTCCTATTTCCCCATTCTGGCCGAACGGCGCAAGCAAGAGGCGGGCACGATGTCGGGCGGGCAGCAGCAGATGCTGGCGATTGGCCGGGGCCTGATGCTGCGGCCAAAGATCATGCTGCTGGACGAGCCGTCTCTCGGCCTGTCGCCACTGCTGACGCAAGAGATCTTCACCATCCTGCGGCGGCTGAACACCGATGAGGGTGTCACGATGATGGTCGTCGAACAGAACGCCGCCGTGGCGCTCGATCTGGCCGACCGGGGCTATGTGATGGAACTGGGGCGCATCGTGATGGCGGATTCGGCCGAGGCGCTGGCGGCCTCGCCGGATATCCAGAGCTTTTATCTGGGCCACGCCAACGAGGGCCAGCGTGGCGAACGGCGCTGGAAAAAGAGAAAGACGTGGCGATGACCGGCGAAAAACTGCTGAGGGGCGTGCGTGTGAATGCCGAGGCGGGGCAACGCCCGGTGCGCATCGACGGCCACACCACGGTGCCCGCCCTGCTGCGCGCCCGCTGTGTGGAGAACGGTGCGACGGTGGCGCACCGCGAAAAGGACCTGGGCATCTGGCAGGCCTATAGCTGGGCCGACTATCTGACCCGCGCCCGGCTGATCGGCATGGGGCTGCGCGCACTGGGGCTGCAGCGCGGCGATGTCATCAGCATCCTGTCCGAGGACAACAAGGAATGGATGTATTGCGACATGGCGGCGCAATGCATGGGGGCGGTGTCCTCGGGTGTCTATACGACCGATTCGGCCAGCCAGCTTGCCTATCTGGTGAATGACTCCGGCTCGCGGTTCCTGTTCGTCGAGAACGAGGAGCAACTCGACAAATACCTCGAGGTGGCCGACCAGATGCCCAGCCTGCACCGGGTCATCATCTTTGACCCCGAAGGGCTGCACGATTTCGCCCATCCCGGCTGCCTGTTCCTGAGTGACCTTTACGATCTGGGCCGCCGTCACGACGACGAAGCGCTGTTCAACGCCGAGATCGACAAGGCTCAGCCGCAGGACGTCGCCGTGCTCATCTATACCTCGGGCACCACGGGTCAGCCCAAGGGCGTGATGCTGACGCAGGAAAACATCGTCGCCGGGATGGAGACCAGTCTCTACGGCCTGCCGTTCCAGAAACACGCCGAGCAGCTGTGTTTCCTGCCGCTGTGCCATATCCTCGAACGCATCGTGTCACTCTATACGCCGCTGGTGGTGTCCTCGACGGTCAACTTTGCCGAAAGCCCGGAGACCGTCTTTGACAACCTGCGCGAGGTGTCGCCGCATGGCTTTGTCGCGGTGCCGCGCGTGTGGGAAAAGGTCTATTCGCGCGTCACGGTGATGGCTCAGGAGGCGACGCTGATCGGGCGCTGGGCCTTTGGTCAGGCGATCAAGGCCGGGCGGGCGCGCGCCGATTACACCATCGAGGGCCGCCCGGTGCCCGCCAGCGTGGCGCTGCGCTATCGGGTCTGGGACTTTCTGGTGCTGGCCAATTTGCGCCGCCTTCTGGGCATGGACCGGATGATTCAGGGCCTGACCGGCGCCGCGCCGATCTCGCCGGAACTGCTGCGCTGGTATCACGCCATCGGTGTGCCGCTCTATGAGGGCTGGGGCATGTCGGAAACCTCGGGCGTCGGCACGATCAACCTGCCCAGCGCGAATGCCGTGGGCTCGATCGGTCAGCCGGTGCCGGGGACAAAGGTGCGCATCGCCCCGGACGGCGAGATTCAGGTCAAGGGGCTGAACATCTTTTCGGGCTATCTGAACAAACCCGACAAGACCGCCGAGGCCTTTACCGACGACGGCTGGATGCGCACCGGCGATGTCGGGCGGGTCGGCAACGACGGCTTTGTCACCATCACCGGGCGGATGAAGGACATCATCATCACCGCCGGCGGCAAGAACATCACCCCGGCCGAGATCGAAAGCCGGCTGAAGTTCAGCCACTATATCAGCGACGCCGTGGTGATCGGTGACCGGCGCAAGTATCTGACCTGCCTTGTCATGATCGACCAGGAAAACGTCGAGAAATTTGCTCAGGACAACAAGGTGCCCTTTGGCGATTTCAAATCGCTCTGCCGCGCGCAGCCGGTGCTGGATCTGATCCGGCGCGAGATCGAGGCGGTCAACGCCGAATTCGCCCGCGTCGAGCAGATCAAGGACTTCCGCCTGATCGACGTGCTGCTGACGGCCGAGGACGAAGAACTGACCGCCACGATGAAGTTGAAACGCGCGACCGTCGAAAAGCGCCACAAGGCGCTGATCGATGCTATGTATTGAACAGGGCCGATGGCCCACAACCGGGAGGAAAGCATGAAACAGACAAAAACCCTGCTGGCCGCGGCCGCAGTGGCGACGCTGGCAGTCGGCGCACAGGCGCAGACCCGTGGCGTCACCGACACCGAAATCCTGATCGGCGGCGTGCATGACCTGTCGGGCGTGTTTGCCGCCGTGTCGACCCCGGCGGTTGCCGGGGCGAACATGTACTTCGACATGGTCAACGCCAATGGCGGCGTGCATGGCCGTCAGATCCGCTATCTGGTCGAGGATCACGGCTATCAACTGCCGCGCGCGACCCAGGGCTATAACAAGCTGATCGAGCGGGACGGCGTGTTCGCCATGCTGCTCAACCTCGGCACGCCGCACAATCTGGCGCACTACCCGCTGATGGAGGCGCGCGGCGTTCCCAATATCAGCCCGCTGACCGCTGCCCGCGCGATCCTGCCCGAGCCTCCGGGAATGAACTTCACCTCGTTCTCGAGCTATTACGATCAGGTCGCGGCGGGCATCCAGTATCTGCACGAGACCACCGGCGCGACCAATGTCTGCTCGATGTATCTGCCGACCGATTTCGGCGAGGAAATCGTGCTGGCCTCGCGCGAGACCGCGGCGGCGCTGGGTCTGAACTTTGTCGACGAGACCACCCACCGCCCGGACGAGCAGGACTTTGTCGGGGCCGTGCAGCGGCTGCGCGCCGCCGGGTGCCAGATCATCACGCAGGCGCTGGGCGTGCGCGCGGGCATCACCGTGGTCGGCACCGCCAAGCAACTGGGCTGGACCGACGCGCTGTTCCTGACCACCTCGGCTGGCTTCCTCGAAGCCGTGGCGATGGTGCCGGGCGGCGTGACGGACGGGCTCTATGCGGCGTCGGGCTGGCAGGATCTCTATGCGCGCGCCAGTGAAGAGGCTCCGGCTGCCTTCATGGCGGCGTATCAGGAGCGCACCGGCCAACCGGCGACCGGCTTTGCCATGCTGGGCTATACCGCCGCGCAGCAGCTGGTGATGGCGCTGGAGGCCGCGGGTCCGGAGCTGACGACCGAGAGCTTCCTGCAGGGGATGTATTCGATCGACATGGATGACGCGCTCTTGGGCACGCATATCAACTATGCCGAGGGCGACCATCAGGGGGCCAACGACATCTTCATCAGTCAGGTCGGTGGCGGCCAGTGGCACACGCTGGTCAGCATCGCTGGCGGCGAATAAGCGGTCCTGACGACCTCAGGAAAGGGGCCGGGAGACCGGCCCCTTTTTCCATTCAACGTCAGCGGTCCGGGGGTGTCCCACGTGTGGGACATTTTCCGGGCCGTTTCTTTTCAACGGGTTGCAGGCGCCGTTAAGGGTTTCGCAACACTTGTCCCACGGTCGTCGGGGGTGTGGGAGGGGTGGTGCGTGCGAGCACGCACCCTACGGGGGCCGTCGCCGGGCACCCGTTCCCTTGCGCGGGATCAAGGCGCGCGGGGGCGTCTTGTGCCATGGTGGGCCGCCGAAAGGAGGCTCTCATGGAGACCAACC
>CALESR010000082.1 GCA_937907485.1 uncultured Paracoccaceae bacterium
CTCGGGGTCCGAGGCGAATGACACCAATCTGCGCATGGTGCGGCAGTATTGGGCGCTCAAGGGGCAGCCCGAGCGGTCGATCGTCATCGCGCGCAAGAATGGCTATCACGGCAGCACGATGGGCGGCGGCAGTCTGGGCGGCATGACGGCGATCCACGAGCAGGGCGGCCTGCCGATCCCCGGCATCGTGCATATCGACCAGCCGCACTGGTATGCCGAAGGCGGCGACATGACGCCCGAGGCCTTTGGCCTGCAACGGGCCCGCGCGCTGGAGGACAAGATCCTCGAACTGGGCGCCGACAAGGTGGCCGCCTTCATCGCCGAGCCGATTCAGGGCGCCGGTGGGGTGATCGTGCCGCCCTCGACCTATTGGCCGGAAATCCAGCGGATCGTCGACAAATACGGCATCCTGCTGATCGCCGACGAGGTCATCACCGGCTTTGGCCGCACCGGCAACTGGTTCGGCTGCCAGACCTTCAACATCCGCCCGCATATCATGACGATCGCCAAGGGCCTGTCGTCGGGCTATGCGCCGATCGGCGGCTCGGTGGTCTGCGACGAGGTGGCGAACACCATCGGCGGCTCGGAATTCGCGCATGGCTATACCTATTCGGGCCATCCGGTCGCCGCCGCCGTCGCGCTGGAGAACCTGCGCATTCTGGAAGAAGAGCAGATCGTCGAGCATGTCCGCGATGTGGCCCACCCCTATCTGGCCGAGCGCTGGCACGCCCTGGCCGATCACCCGCTGGTCGGCGAGACGAAACTGGTCGGCCTGATGGGCTCGCTGGCGCTGACCCCGGTCAAGGGCGAGCGCGCGCGCTTTGCCGGCGAGCAGGGCGCGGCGGGCTTCATCACGCGCGAGCGGTGTTTTGCCAACAATGTCATCATGCGCCATGTCTATGACCGCATGATCATCTCGCCGCCGCTGGTTATCACCCCGGACGAGATCGACATCCTGATCGAGCGCGCGACCAAGGCGCTGGATGAGGCCTATGTCAAGATCAAGGCCGAAGGGCTGCTGCAAAAGGCCTGAGCCATGGACCTGCTGAGCGTCAACGACCGACCGGGCGCCTATCCGCCCTCGTGGTATGCGCAAACCGCCACGCCGTTGCCGCCGTTCCCGGCGGCGGCGGGCGAGATGCGCTGCGATGTCTGCGTGGTGGGCGGCGGGTTCACCGGGTTGTCGGCGGCGCTGCATCTGGCCGAGCGCGGCTTTGACGTGGTGCTGCTGGAGGCGCAGCGCGTCGGCTTTGGCGCCTCGGGGCGCAATGGCGGGCAGGTGGGCACCGGGCAGCGGCAGGATCAGGACTGGCTGGAAAAGACCGTGGGCAAGACGGCGGCGCGGGCGCTGTGGGATCTGTCGCTCGAGTCGGTCGCGCTGACCCGCGATCTGGCGGCGCGCCATGCGCCTGATGCGGGCTGGGCCGACGGCATCATCCACGCCGCGCACCGCGACCGCTATGTGCCGCAGATGCACGCTTATGCGCAAAAGCTGGCGCGCGATTATGGCTATGACCGGGTGACGCCGCTGGACCGCGAGCAGATGCGTGCGCTGGTCGGCTCGCCCGCCTATTACGGCGGCGAGATCGACATGGGCAGCGGCCATCTGCATCCGCTGCGCTATGCGCTGGGCCTCGCGCGCGCCTGTGCCGCCGCCGGGGTGCGCATCCATGAGCGCTCGCGCGTCACCGCGCTGACCAAGGCCGACCCGGCCCGCGTGCTGACCGAGGGCGCGACGATCACCGCGCGCTTTGTCGTGCTGGCGATGAACGGCTATGCCGGGCGGCTGGAGCCCGAGGTTTCGGCACGCGTCATGCCGATCAACAACTTCATCGCCGCCACCCGCCCGATGAGCGACGCCGAACGCGCCGGGATCATCAGCGCCGATCACGCGGTGGCGGATTCGAAGTTCGTCATCAACTACTTCCGCTTTTCGCAAGACAACCGGCTGCTGTTCGGCGGCGGCGAATCCTATGGTTACCGCTTTCCCGCCGACATCGCCGCCAAGGTGCGCAAACCGATGGAAGAGATCTTTCCCCAGTTGAAAGGGATCGAGATCACCCACGCCTGGGGCGGCACGTTGGGCATTGCCGCCAACCGGATGCCGGTGTTCGCCCGGCTGGCGGGCAATGTGCTCAGCGCGGCGGGGTTTTCCGGGCACGGGGTGGCGATGGGCACGCTGGGAGGCAAGCTGATGGCCGAGGCGATCAGCGGTCAGGCCGGGCGGTTCGACGTCATGGCCGCGCTGCCCAGCCCGACATTTCCCGGCGGTGCCAGCCTGCGCTGGCCGCTGATGGTGGCGGCGATGCTGTGGTTCTCGCTGCGCGACCGGCTGTGATCGCCCGGTGATTCGCCCAGCCGTCCGACCCTGATACACGCCCCGCGCGAGTGGGCGCCCGGCGTATCGTGGAATTCTGGCACAATTGTGGTTTTCCAGCCGCAGAGTGCCAGCGCGTTCAAGTCCTTGTCCAGAATCACCTTTCCGCGAGGGGTGCCGGTCTCTAGGACTCGACCCTGCTGCCAACACAACTGTCGGGGGACAGTGTGACCATCATACATCGCCGGGCCTTGTTGTCCGGCCTGGGTTCGCTGTGCCTTGCCGGTGCGGCGTCCTCGGGATTGCCTTCTGCCGCTGGTGCGCAAACCGTGCCTGCCGTGCCCGTCATGCCCGTGCCGCGTCTGACGCGCGACCCGGGGGTGGTCTCGCTGACCAGCGTGTCCACCGTTCGCCAACAGGTCGCGCTGACCTTCGACGATGGTCCGCATCCGCAGCACACGCCCGTGCTGCTGGACATGCTGGCGCATTACCGTGCGCGAGCGACCTTTTATGTCATCGGCCAGAACGCCCGGCGCTATCCCGAGATCCTGCGCCGGATCGTCGCCGAAGGGCATGAGATCGGCAACCACACCTGGACGCATCCCGTGTTGTCCCAGCACGGCGACGGCACCGTCCTGCGCGAGATCGACCGCACGCAAGAGATCATCTGGCAGACCGTCGGCGCCGTGCCGGTGACGATGCGGCCGCCCTATGGCTCGTTCAGCCCGCGGCAGATGCGCATGTTGCACGACCAGCGCAACCTGCCCACCGTGGTCTGGTCCGTCGATCCGCAGGACTGGCGGCGGCCGGGTTCCGACGTGGTCGCCGACCGCATGCTGCGCGGCGCGCGGCCCGGTGCGGTGATTCTGGCGCATGACATCCACGGCGCCACGGTGCGCGCGGTGCCTGCGGTGCTGCAGGGTCTGCTGGCGCGCGGTCTGGCCCCGGTGACGATGTCCACCCTGCTGGGTTGGGACACCTGGGGCCCGCGCGGCCTGCGTTTTGTCGAATCGCCGGGCAGCGCCTATAACGGCTGACGCCTGACCCTCGCGCGAAAAATGCGGCCCTTCGGGGCCGTTTTTTTATGCCCATTTCACCCCTTGCGTGCGCGAAGTGACATGCGGGCTTCACAAACGAAGAATAACGAAGCAAAGTGCAGCTATTCGCGCACCGGAACCGCAGGGTTCCGGGCGGCACAGTCCGCAGAACGACTGACCAATCCAATTGGGGGAACCGATGATGAAACACAGCCTTCCGATGATGACGGCCCTGACGCTGGCGCTGACCGCGCCCGCCGCGCAGGCGCAGGTCGAAATCCAGTGGTGGCACGCGATGGGTGGCCGTCTGGGCGAGCTGATCGACGAGATCGCGGCGAACTTCAACGCCAGCCAGTCGGACTATGCCGTGCGACCCAGCTTTCGCGGCACCTATGCCGAGGCGATGAACGGCGCGATTGCCGCCTTCCGCGCCGGTGAGCAGCCGCATATCGTGCAGGTGTTCGAGGTCGGCACCGGCACGATGATGGCCGCCGAGGGTGCGATCTATCCGCTCTATCAGCTGATGGCCGACAACAACGTGCCCTTCGATCCCGCCGCCTATCTGCCTGCCGTCGTCGGCTATTACACCGACCCGGACGGCAACATGCTGTCCTTCCCGTTCAACTCGTCGACGCCGATCCTGTATTACAACCGCGATGCCTTTGCCGCCGCGGGTCTGGACCCCGAGACGCCGCCCGCCACCTGGGCCGAGGTCGAGGCCTTCTCGCAGCAGATCATCGATTCGGGCGCGGCCGCCTGCGGCTTCACCACCCGCTGGCCTTCATGGATCCAGATGGAAAACCTGCTCGCGCTGCATAACCTGCCGCTGGGCACGCAGCAGAACGGCTTTGCCGGCTTTGACACCGAACTG
>CALESR010000083.1 GCA_937907485.1 uncultured Paracoccaceae bacterium
CGGTCCAGGCGGCGAACATCGCGACATTGGTGGAAAGGTTGCCATGGGTCAGCATTGCGCCCTTGGACAGGCCGGTGGTGCCGCCGGTGTATTGCAGGAAGATCAGGTCATCCTGCGCGATCCGGGGCGCGTCAAAGGGCATCTGCGCGCCTTCCAGCAGCACGCGGATCAACGGCACCGAGGTGGCGCGCAGCGATTCGTGCACCGGCGGGTTGGGCTGTTGCAGCCCGTTCAGATCGTCGAGGCCCAGCGTGATGACGTTCTTTACCCCGGTCTGCGCGATGACCGCCGCCAGAACCGGCGTCGCCATCGAGAAGATCACGATGGTTTCGGCGCCGGAGTCGTTGAGCTGGTGCGCCAACTCGCGCGGAGTATAGAGCGGGTTCACGTTCACCTGCACCAGACCCGCGCGCAGGATGCCAAAGCTGACCACCGGAAAGGACAGCAGGTTGGGCATCATCACCGCCACCCGGTCGCCCTTTTTCAGGCCCAGCCGGGTCTGCAGATACGCTGCAAAGTCGCGGCTGAGCCGACCGACCTCGGAATAGCGCAGGTTGGTGAACAGGCAGTGAAACGCCACCCGGTCACCATACTCGGCAACGGCCTTGTCAAAGATGTCGATCACCGTGCCTGCGGCTTCGGCGTCGATATGCTGCGGAATGGTTCCATAATGCTGGTGCCAGGGGCGGGTCATGGCAGGCTCCTTCAAAGCGCGTCGGCGAGGACCATGTCCGCGCCTTTTTCGCCGATGGCGATGGTGGGAACATTGGTGTTGGTGGCGGGCATCGTGGGCATGATCGAACTGTCGATCACCCGGAGCCCCTGCAACCCGTGGACACGCAGCCGCGCATCGACAACGTCCAGCGGGGAGTTGCCCATCCGGCAGGTCGAGATCGGGTGCCACGAGGTCTGGCCGGTCTCTTTCATGTAGGCGATCAACTCGCCATCCGAGGCCTTGGCGGCGCCCGGCAGGCTCTCGCTGATGATGTGCTGCGCCATCGCGGGCTGGGCGGCAATCGCGCGCAACATCTTCATCGAGGTCAGCGCCGTTTCGATATCGCCCTGCGCGCTGAAGTAGTTGGCGTTCATCCTTGGATGCTGGCGCGGGTCGGCGGACTGGATATGCAGGCTGCCCCGGCTTTGCGGATAGATGTGGAACTGCCCCAACCCGATGCCCGAGAAGGGGTCGGTCAGCGATCCGCCCTTGGCGTCGAGATAGCGGTCGGGGGCGGAATACATGGTCAGTTGCAGCTTGAGGTCGGCATAGGGCGCGGCCTGATGCGAGCGGGTCATGGCATGCACGGTGGCCGAGGGCGTTGCCATCAGCCCGCGTCCGGTCGCCATATAGCGCAGCATCTCACGCGCGCCGCGCCACTTGGTGTTGAGCAAGTCGTTGACCGTCAAGGGCTTGTTGATGCGGAAGTTCAGCCGCGTCTGCAGGTGGTCCTGCAGGTGTTCACCCACGCCGGGCAGCGCGTGGCGCACCTCGATACCGTGCGATTTCAGCAGGTCGGGCGCACCGATGCCCGAGAGCTCCAGAATCTTGGGGCTGATGATCGGCCCGGCCGACAGGATAACCTCGCGCCCGGCGCGCAGGGTCAGGGACTGACCGTTGTGGCGGTATTCGATGCCGGTGGCGCGAGTGCCGTCGAACAGCACCCGGTCGCATTCGGCGCCCAGCAGGATCTGCACATTGCTGCGCCCTGCCAGCGGGTCGAGATAGGCGCGGGCAGTGGACCAGCGCTTGCCCTTGTGGATGTTGAACTGCAACCAGGCGACGCCATCGGCGCGCGCGCCGTTGTAATCCTCGTTGAAGGGGATGCCCTGTGCCTGACAGGCCTCGATGAAGCTGTGCGAGACCACATCGCGGTAGCTGCCATAACTGGTGCGCATCGGCCCCGAGGTGCCGCGATAGGCGGGGTCGGTGCCCTCGGGCGCGGTCTCCAGTTTCTTGAACCAGGGCAGCATGTCGGCCCAGCCCCAGCCGGGATTGCCCATCGCCGCCCATTCGTCATAGCGCGCGGGTTCGCCGCGCACATAGATCATGCCGTTCAGCGAGGACGAGCCGCCCAGCATCCGGCCGCGTGGCCAGTAGATCTTTTGCCCGGCCAGCGAGGTTTCTGCGTCGGTCCAGTAGGGCCAAGAATAATAGGGGTCCAGCAACATCTTGCCGACGCCCAACGGCATGTTCACCCAGAAGCGGCGGTCGGAATTGCCGGCCTCGAGCAGGGCGACGGTGTATTTGCCGTTTTCCGAGAGGCGGTTGGCGACAACCGCCCCGGCCGAACCCGCGCCAACGACGATGTAGTCGACCATGTGGCTCATGCCGTGACCCCGAGCAATTGCATCATCGCGCGGGCCTCGGCGCCCATGCGATGAAACTGCGCGTCGGGCAGTTCCGGCTGCGGCATCTCGGTCAGCAGGCGCGGTTGCGGCGCGATCATCAGTTCGACGAAATGCGGCCCCGGGGTGCCCAGCAGGGCGGGAGCGGCAGCCATCAACTCAGGGAGGCTGTCGATCCGGCGCGACGAGACATAGCCCGCGGCCTCGCCCATCTTGACGAAATCGAACTGCGCACCGCCGGGCCGGGCCATATTGGCCAGACCCGCGAATTGCACGCCGTTGTTGAAGACGAAATGCACGAGGTTGGCCGGGGCCTGCTGGCCAATGGTGGCCATGGTGCCCAGTTCCATTAGCAGGCTGGCGTCGCCGTCGAGCACCAGAACCTTGCGGCCGGGCTGCGACAACGCGAGGCCCAGCCCCAGACCCGAGGCCCCACCCATCAGCGGCACCGAGGACAGGTTGTGCGGGCCTGGGGCAATGGCCGCCGCAGCGAACATCGCGGACATGGTCGAGACCACCAGCGCCTCGCCACGCGCCTTGTTGATCAGAAAGCAGGCTTCGAAAACGTTCATCGGCATGGCGTCCCCCTCAGGTCCAGGACGGGAAGAAGCCAAGCTGCACCACGACGGCGCACTGGCGGCTGCGGGCCGTGGCATAGGCCTCGGCGATCTTTGGCAGGTCGTCTGGGGTCTCCAGATGCAGCAAGGGCACGCCCAGCGCCTGCATCAACGGCTCGACCCGCGCGGTGCAGACCCGCGCGCTGTCGGTCAGTGGTTTGCCCAGATTGGCAAACTCGCGACCAAAGGCGCCGACCGACAGCACCAACGGCATGCGCGCATCAATGCCGACCGAACGCAGGGTGTTCAGGCAGTTGAACAGGCCCTGATTCTGCATCATCACCAGCGGCACCTCGCCGCCGATGTGCAGCCCCATCGCCACGGTCAGCGCCTGATTTTCCGCGGCGCATTCGATATAACGGACCTCGGGATCGCGCTTGAGCGCGTCATGCAGCGCGAACTGGATCAGGTCGGGCACGGTGGTTACGGCATTCACGCCCTGAGCACGAAAGGCCCCGTGCAGCGCGGATGCGGGAATGGCAAAATCGGCAATGGCCACGAATGTCCCCCTCTTTCTTTGCGCCTTTGTGGCAGCAAAGGAGGCAGGCGACTGTCACGCAATTGACGATTGGCGCTGTTCACTCGGATTCGGTGTCCAGATAGGCGCGCAGGGCGTCAATGTCTAGGATCGTCACCTGCCCGTAATCGAGCGCGATGATCCCGCGTGACTCCAGCGATTTCAATAACTTGTTCGTAGTCTGCCGGGTGCGTCCGATCATGCCCGCAAGGCTGTCTTGCGAGACGTTCAGTCGCAATCCGTTGATCGAGGCCGGGTCGGGCGCCCGCAGGAAGCTGAGCAGCCGCCAGGCCAGCTGCTGGCTGGGCGACCACAGGGCGAATTGTTCGACCGCCTGCGACACCACGCCCAGCCGGTGACTGAGAAATTGCAACGCGATCATGTTGAGCTCGGGATTGCTGGCCAGAAGCTCGCGCAGCCGGTGCGCCCGCACGATCAGCAGTTCGACGTCACTTTCCGCCGAGCTGCCATAGGACCGCGCCTGCCGGTCGATGCAGGGGCGCATGCCGTAAAGCTGGCCGGGGCCCAGAAACGCCACCAGAAACTCGCGCCCGCCCGCGGTATGCGAATTCATCCGCACACGGCCCTTGAGCACGATGAGAAAGCTGGCCTCTTCGTCGGACCGGCTGGTGATCTGTGCGCCGCGCGGGGCGCTGGTGATGCGCCCGGCGGCCAACAATTGATCGATGGCGGCGACCGAGGGGACCCTGTCGAATCCTTCGTTGGCGCGCATCAGCGCGCGGACCTGCTCGGCAGTCCAGGTTTTGGGCGGCGATTCGGACTGCATCGGGGACTCCTCTCGCGCCATCCTCGCCGCAAAGCGCCGCGCAAGCAATCGCATCGAACTGTCAGCGATTTGATAGTCGCCAGCGTGCCACCCTTGTCAGGCTGCGGCGACGCTGAAGGAGAATGCAGATGTCCGGCACCCATGATGAGAGCCTTTTGAAAAACGGCGACCCCGGTGCCGGATGGCAAGGGCGTATCGGTCGGACCTTTGCCGAATCGCAGCCTTGGTGGCGCGCACCGCTGAAGGCGCCCGAGGGGGCGCCCAACATCGTGGTGATCCTGCTCGACGATCTGGGGTTTGCCGAGGTCGGCTGTTATGGGTCCGAGATTGCCACGCCGAATATCGATGCTCTGGCGGAGGGAGGGCTGCGCTTTACGCAGTATACCACCGTGCCGATGTGCGCCCCGGCCCGCGCGGCCCTGATGACCGGCAAGAACCCGCATTCGGTCGGCGTGGGTTGGCTGACGCACAACAACCCCGGATTCCCCGGCTTTCAGGCGGGCGAGATTTCCAAGGACGCGCCGACCTTTCCCGAGTTGCTGCGCGACACCGGATACTCGACCTATGCGGTGGGCAAATGGCACAATACCGCCGATTTCAACGTTTCGGCTGCGGCGGATCGGTCGTCGTGGCCGTTGCAACGCGGGTTTGACCGGTTCTATGGCTTCCTCGGCGCCGAAACCAACTACTTCGCGCCCGGTCAGATCATCGAAGGCAACGAACTGGCCACCATCGAGGATTACCGCGAGGGTTACTATTCCACCGACGATTTCGCCGACAAGGCGGTGTCGTGGATGAAGGCGCATCGCTCGGCGGCGCCGGACAAGCCGTTCCTGATGTACTTTGCCACCAATGCCCCACACACCCCGCACCACGCCAAGCCCGAGGATATCGCCCGCTACAAGGGGCGCTATGCCGAGGGCTGGGACGCGCTGCGGCAGGCGCGGTTCGCCCGGCAAAAGGCGCTGGGCCTGCTGCCTGACGCGTGGCAGATGGCCCCCTCCAGCCCCGGCGTGCCGAAATGGGACGATATCCCCGAGGACCAGCGCGACGTGATGGCCGCCTATATGGAGATCTATGCCGGGCTGATCGACAATATCGACCAGAACGTCGGACGGCTAGTCGACTGCCTGCGCGAGATGGGCATTCTGGACAATACGCTGATCCTCATCACCTCGGACAACGGGGCCTCGTCGATCGGCGGCGACGACGGCGCGGCAAATTTTGCGGAGAAGCGCGTGCTCAACAACGAAGACCCGGCGCTGGCACGGCGGATGCTGGACAGCGGCGATCTGGGGGCGGTCAACTCCTCGCCCGCCTATCCAAAGGGCTGGGGCAATGCCGGGAATACTCCGTTCCGGTTCTTCAAGCGCACACCGATGAACGGCGGCATCGTGGTGCCGCTGATCGCCCATTGGCCGCAGCGCATCACCGACAGGGGTGCGGTCCGGCGTGACTGGGTGCATGTGACCGATGTGATGCCGACGCTGCTGGACCTGTTGGGCGCCGGGTATCCGCGCCAGTTCAACGGTTACCGCACCCGCACACCCGATGGCGTCAGCTTTTTGCCGATGCTGTTCGACGGGGCGGCGCAAACCCGGCGGCACGAGCAGTATTACGAGTTGGAAGGCAACCGCGGCTATCGCGCAGGCCGCTGGAAGATCGCCTCGCTGCAGACGCCGGGCACCAAGGCCGATCTCGACAACTGGTTGATGTTCGACCTTGAAACCGACCCGACCGAGATGCGCAACGTGATCGCCGATCACCCGGATCTGGCGCGCGAGTTGATCGAGAAATACGACAGTGCCGCCTTTGCCAACTATGCCTATCCGCTGGACAACCGCACCCTGATGAAGGCGCTGTCGCATGACCCCCACCAATTGGCGCGCATCAGTCGACCGCATGTCTTTTATCAGGGCGTCGAAACCGCGCAGGCGCTGATGGTCAGCCCGCTGATCTCGGACCGCGATTTCGTGATGACCTGCGGTTTCGCCCATGGCGAGGGTGATGAGGGCGTGCTGTTCGCACTGGGTGACAGCCTGCGCGGGTTCTGCGCCTTTGTGAAACAGGGCGAGCTGGTGGTGCATTACAACGGCGGCTTTCTGGTCAAGCGTGACCTGCGTCTGCCGATCGTGCCGGGGGAGTGGCATCTGCGCCTCGACCACAAGGCAGCGGGCAAGATGCGCGGCGAGGCGACGATCACCTTGGACGGCGCCGGGCAGACGCCGCGCGACGGCGTGCTGAACATGTCGCCCACCATCCTGAAGCTGAACGGCGAGGGGCTGGATGTCGGTCTTGACCGGCGCACCAAGGTTTCGGCCGAATGCCGGGGGCGCGGGCCGTTCCGCTATCCCGGCCGCATCGATGCGTTGCATATCGTGCCGGGGCCGCAGGCGCCGGGCAGTTTCGTCAACCTCGCGGAAACCGCCGCGCAGCGCGACTGGTAAGGCGCAAACCGCGCCCTTGAAAGGACGATGATGAAACAACCCTTGGCGTTTCGCGGGCTGGTTGGCCTGCTGTCGGCGGCGCAGTCGCTGGGCGCGGTGCCGCGTCGGCTGGACCCCGATACGCTGGAGGCGGCGGCGCGCAAGCAGACCGGCCTCAGCGACTTTGGCGATGCCGGCTATCGTCGGGGTCTGCAGGTGCTGTGCGACAGCCTGAACACCGAATCCGGGCTGAACGCCTATGGCGTGGTGCTGGCGCGCGACCTGATGGTGAACTTCCTCGCCAACCGGCTGGCGCTGCAAGAGATGCGCAACCGCGATGCTCCGGAATTGCGCACGCCGCTGCAGGCGCCGATCATTGTCACCGGGCTGGCCCGCACTGGCACCACCGCGCTGCACCGGATGCTGGCCGCGGCGCCCGGCCATCGCGGGGTCGAATGGTGGGAGTTGATGTCGCCCGTCCCCTTTGGCAAACGCGCCAGCGTTGCCGCGCGGGTCAAATTCGCCAAGGGCCTGCTGCTGCCGCGCAAGATCTTTACCCCGCATCTGGACGCCGTGCACTTCATCCGGGAAAACACCTTGGAGGAATGCCTGTGGATGATGGGTCTGACCTTTGAGGCGCGCACGCTGATCGAGGTGCTGCCGGTTCCGGCCTATGTCGAGTATTTCCTGACCGAGGCCGACCGCGACGCCAAATACCGCGACTATGCCGACCTCTTGCGCATCATGCAGGCGCGCGAGCCGGGCAAGCGACTGGTGATGAAAAGCCCCGAGCACATGGACGGGTTGCCTGCCCTTTTGCGCCAGATCCCCGATGCGATGGTGGTGATGACCCACCGCGACCCGGTCGAGGCGATCCCGTCCTATGTCTCGCTCTCTGATCTGGTGCATTCGCTGGGCGTGCGCGAGCGGCGCATCGACCGCCTGGCCGGGCTGTGGCTGGAAACCGGCGCGCGTTCGATGCAGATGCACCTGAACGACCGCCCCAGCCTGCCGACGCGGATTTATGATCATAAATACAAGGATATGCTGGTCGATCCGCTGGGCAGTGTCGAGCGCGTCTTCCGGCACTTTGGCCTCGACTGGGACACAGCGACAGCGGAAACCGTGGCCCGCCACACGCGCGAGAACCAGCAGCACAAATACGGCACGCACCGCTATCAGATCAGCGATTTCGGTCTGAGCGCCGATCAGGTGCGCGCACGGTTCGCGCAATATCCCGCCCAATTCTACGCCTGAAGTCCGGAGTGTTTCATGTCTGACCTGCTCGCCCGCGTGCTGTCCATCGCCCCGCAATTGGGCCCGGTTCTGGCGGCGGTGCCAAAGACCTTTGACCCGGCGATGGTCAAGGCCGCCGCCTCGGCCCAAGTGGGCGGGCTGACCGACTTCGGCACCGATCTCGACGAGCCGCTGGCCCTGCTCTGCGCCTCGTCCGACACCGAGGCCGGACTCAACCCTCTGGGCCGCATGCTGATGTTCAACGCGATGCGCTCATCGCTGGTCAACCGGCTGTTGCTCAATGACCTGCGTCGACGCGATGCACCGGAACTGCAAACGCCGCTGCAGGCGCCGATCATCGTGACCGGCCTGCCGCGCACCGGCACCACCGCGCTGCACCGGCTGCTGGCCGCCGATCCGCGCCACGCCGGGGTGCCGTTCTGGCGCTTGATGCTGCCGCTGGACCGCACGGCGACCGACACGCCCGCTGCCCGTCTGGCCGAGGTCGAAGCGACGCTGACCCTGCGCCATTCGCTGACGCCGGGGCTGGATGCGATCCACCGGATGCGCGCCGATGTCGCCGAGGAATGCATGCACCTGACGGCGTCAAGCCTGCGCTGTCGGCTGTTTTGGAACCTCGCGCCGGTTTACGGTTTTCAGGACTGGCTGAACACCGCCGACAAGACCGAGAAGTATCGCGACTATGTCGACTGGCTGCGGCTGATGCAGTCGCACGCCCCCGGCAAACGGCTGGTGATGAAGGCGCCCGATCACATCGACGGGCTGGATGCGCTGCTGACCGCCCTGCCCGAGGCCATGGTGGTCATGACGCACCGCGATCTGGACGAGCAGACGTCGAGCTATCTCAGCCTCGGCCGCGCGACCCGGACGATGGCAGTCGCGCATCTCGACGAGGCCCGCGAATACGCCGCAATCCTGCGCATGACCGAGGCCTCGATCGCCCATGCCGTGATGGCGAACCGGCGGCATCCGGGGCGAATCCGGCATGTCTTGTATCGGGATTTCGTGCAGGATCCGGTGTCGGCTGTTCAGGCGATTTATCGCGGCTTTGGCCTCGAACTGGACGCCGCCGCGCGTCAAGCGCTCGAGTCGCACAGCCTCGGCAACCGGCGCGGCGCGCATGGGGACCACCAGTATGATCGCCAGAGCCCGCGCTCGACGCAGGGGGATTACCCGGCCCTGCTGGCGCGCTATGACGCCTTGATCGCGCAAGAAGACGGCAATGCACTGCGCGAAGGACGGTTTGACCTCTGACAGGGCGCGACGGCGCTTCGACAACAGGCCCTTGCGCGATCACACAACCGCGTCGGGCATGATTCAACCGAAGGACTGCGCCTGCCGTTCGTTTCGATGGTGTTCCGATTGGCCACAGCGGCCAGCGACCCGCGGTATGTGCGTTCGACGTGCAATGCCGTGCGTCGATTGCTGGGCACCGAGCCGCAAACGTCGGAGCAGGGTCATGCCGTCCTTTTGTCTCTCGAAGGCCCCCACACCATGCTGAATTGCTCGCCAGCGCTGTGCGGTTCGCATGCGGAGGGCAGAACGCTGGAGTGTTTTACCAACTGGCGAGAGAATCGCGCGCCGGGGCGCGTTGCAGTTCCAACCAAGGCCGACGTGGCGCTGCGCGATGTTCGGGGTCCGCAACACGCCCTTCGTTCTGATCTACCGAGCAGGGCAATGAGAGGGTTGATGCTCCAAATCCTCGACATGCACTTGATAATAAAACAATTTTCGGAAAACTGGTGCCCGAGGCGAGATTCGAACTCGCACACCCGTTAGGGCGGAGGATTTTGAGTCCCCTGCGTCTACCGTTCCGCCACTCGGGCACGGTGCCCAAGTATCGCGACAAGGCGACGCGGTCAACGGGTCACGAAGCCGCGATCCGCTTGACGCGCGCCCGCACCTCGGGCAAGCCCACGCTGCAGCGGAACCGGAGTCCCCATGCTCAGATCTCTCTATGACTGGACCATGTCGCTCGCGGCGCATCCGCGTGCGCTCTGGGCGCTGGCCATCATCGCCTTCATCGAAAGCTCGGTGTTTCCAATTCCGCCGGACGCGCTGATGATCCCGATGATCATCGCCGCGCCACGCCGCGCCTTCCTGATCGCCGGGGTCGCGGCGGTTTCCTCGGTGCTGGGCGGCCTGCTGGGCTATGCCATCGGCGCGCTGGCGTATGAGCAGATCGGCCAGCCGATCCTCGCCGCTCTGGGCAAAGAGGATGCGATGGCCGAATTCGCCGTCCGGTTCAACGGCGTCGGTTTCTGGGCGGTGCTGATCGCCGGGCTCACGCCCTTTCCCTACAAGGTCATCACCATCATGTCGGGATTTACCGCCATGCCGCTGGCGACCTTTGTCATCACCTCGATCGTCGCCCGCGCCGGTCGTTTCTTTCTGGTCGCATGGCTGCTCTGTCGTTACGGCGCCCCCATTCGTGATTTCATCGAGCGCCGACTGGGCTTGATCACCATCCTGTTCGTCGTGCTCCTGCTCGGCGGCTTTTTCGCAACGAGGTATCTGTGAGAGACTGGTCCCTGGCATTCCTGGCGGGTCTGGGTTCGGCAGCACTGCTGGCCGGCGCGCTGTTCTTTCAATACGTCATCGGCCTCGCGCCCTGCGAACTCTGCATCCTGCAGCGCTGGCCGCATCTGGCCGCCTTCATCATCGGCATCTGCGTCTGGTTCCTGCCCAGCGCATGGCTGATGGGGCTCGGCGCGCTGTCGGCGGTGGTGGCGGGTGGCCTCGGCATCTATCACACCGGGGTCGAACGCGCCTGGTGGCAGGGTCCGACGTCCTGCTCGGGCGGTGGCGACATCACCCAACTCAGCCCGCAGGACCTGCTCAACCAGATCATGGCCGCGCCTGTGGTGCGCTGCACCGATGTCGCATGGGAAATGCTGAGCCTGTCGATGGCTTCGTGGAACGCCATCCTGTCCTTTGGGCTGGCGGCGCTCTGGATCATCGCCATGCGCCGGGCCTGACGCCCAACACCGCACCCGACGGTGCGTGCAAGCACGCACCCTACGCCAGCTCATCGTGCTCTGGATGCTCACGGGGTTCGATGCGTCTCGGAAACGCTCCACTGGAGCGTTTCAGCCGAGAACGCCGCGCCCATGGTGCGGCAGGGGGGGGCCGTAGGCCCCTTGGCGGGGCAGCGCGAGGGGGCTGCTGGCCCCCTCGCTACTTACTTCTCCACCGGCACCACGCGCAGCCGCAACTCGCGTAACTGCTCGTTGGTCGGCTCGCTCGGCGCACCCATCATCAGGTCTTCTGCCCGCTGGTTCATCGGGAACATGATGACCTCGCGGATGTTGGCCGTATCGGCCAGCAGCATGACGATCCGGTCGATCCCCGCCGCACAACCTCCATGCGGCGGTGCGCCATAGGTAAAGGCCTTGACCATGCCGCCAAAGCGTTTTTCCACCTCGGATTTCGGATAACCCGCCAGCTCGAACGCCTTGAACATGATTTCCGGCTTGTGGTTGCGGATGCCGCCCGAGATCAGCTCGTACCCGTTGCAGGCCAGGTCATACTGGTTGGCATAGACCGCCAAGGGATCGCCCATCAGCGCCTCAAGCCCGCCCTTGGGCATCGAGAACGGGTTGTGCGAAAAGTCGATCTTGCCCTCGTCGGTCTTCTCGTACATCGGGAAATCGACGATCCAGGCAAAGCGGAAGCTGTC
>CALESR010000084.1 GCA_937907485.1 uncultured Paracoccaceae bacterium
GCCTCGATCTCGTCGCCGATCCAGCGCGCCTCGTCCTCGCCGTCCCAATGGCCGATCAGCCGGAGTTTTTCGCCGCCTTCGGCCTCGGTCCACAGCGTCTTGCCCAGCCGCCCCTGATTGGCGGCGATCACGCCCGAGGCCGCTGCCAGAATATGCGGGGTCGAGCGATAGTTCTGCTCCAGCCGGATCACCGTCGCGCCGGGGAAATCACGCTCAAAGCGCAGGATGTTGCCGACCTCGGCGCCGCGCCAGCCATAGATCGACTGATCGTCATCACCGACGCAGCAGATGTTCTGGTGTGACTGCGCCAGCAGGCGCAGGAGCAGATATTGCGCGACGTTGGTGTCCTGATATTCGTCCACCAGCAGAAACCGCAGCCAGCGCTGGTATTGTGCCAGCACATCGGGGTGTTTTTGGAAAATCGTCACCACATGCAGCAGAAGGTCGCCGAAATCGCAGGCATTCAGCGTGCGCAGACGCTCCTGATAGGCGGCGTAAAGTTCGGTTCCGCGGTTGTTGAAGGCCCCGGCCTCGGCCCCCGGCACGGCCTCGGGGCGCCACGCGCGGTTCTTCCAGCCGTCGATCACCCCGGCCAACGCGCGGGCAGGCCAGCGCTTTTCATCCATGTTGAAGCCCTGGATCAACTGCTTGAGCAGGCGCAGCTGATCGTCGGTGTCCAGAATGGTGAAATTCGGTTTCAGCCCGACCAGTTCGGCGTGGCGGCGCAGGAATTTCACCCCAATCGAGTGAAAGGTGCCCAGCCAAGGCATGCCCTCGACCGCGTCGCCCAGCAAGGCACCGATGCGGTGCTTCATCTCGCGCGCGGCCTTGTTGGTAAAGGTGACGGCGAGGATTTCGTTTGGCCGGGCCTTGCCAGTGGCGATCAGATGCGCGATGCGGGCGGTCAATGCACGGGTCTTGCCGGTGCCCGCCCCGGCCAGCATCAGCACCGGGCCGTCGAGCGCCTCGACCGCGGCGCGTTGGGCCGGGTTCAGCCCGTCCAGATACCGCCCCGCGTGCGAGGCGGTGGCACCCGCAAGGGCCATCGACGACAGGCTGCGTTCACTCATCCGGCGTTCCCCACTTGTTCCCGTCATGCCCGTCTTGACGCCCGGGCGCAAGCCCCCTCAACGCCGCCGGGCCAGATAGGCGCGCGAAAACGCCAGATAGCCGTCGGCGGTGACCTGCAGGTGCGCGCGCATCAGGGCGTGCAGCGCGGGCAGCCGGTCAAAGGGCACGCCGGGATGGGTGTGGTGCTCGGCGTGAAAGGGCATGTTCCAGGCGATAAAGCGCAGGGCAGCGGTGGTAAAGGTGGTGCGGCTGTTGGCGAACATGTCGGCGACCTGCGGGCAATCGCCATGCTCGGCCAGCAGGTAAAGCCGCAGGACCGGCTGACCCAGCACCGCGGGCACCACCCAAAGCCAGAGCACAAGCGGCGATGCGAACAGGCTGAGTGCGGCGAGGGCATAGAGGGCGAGCAGGATCCGGGCCTCGATTTGTGCCCGACGGCGGGCGCGGTCGGGCAGATAGGCGGGGCGCTCGGTGCCGGTTGCCAGCCGGGCCAGCAGCGTCAACGCCCCCCACCACAGCGGCAAGCCGCTGACATGCCAGAGCCATTGCACGCGGGTTTCCGGCTTTGGCGAGTCCAGTTCGGGGTCGCCGGGTTGGTTGGTAAGCCGATGATGTGCAAGGTGAAAATAGCGAAACCACAGGAACGGGTTCAGCAGCAGCGCGCCGCAGGCATGGCCGACCGCGTCGCACAGCGCGTCGCTGGCAAAGGGCGTGCGGTGGGTGCATTCGTGTTCCAGCGTGAACAGGAACACCAACAACACCCCGTGGATCGGCAGCAGCAGCGGCCAGACCGGCACCTGCGCCGCAATCAGCGTGCCGGTCAGCGCCAATGCGCCCAGATGGCCAGCCAGATGCGCCAGCCCCTGCCATGGGTGGCGGGCGGTCAGGTCGGCGCGGGTCTGCGGCGGCAGGCTGGCGAGAAAGCGGCTGTGGTCCATGCGGTCAGGCTGGTTTGCAGGCGCGCCGGTGTCAAGCCGGGCACGGTGCCCCTGCAGCGGGTCAGGCCGCCTGCGCCAGAGCCTCGGGCGCGAAGGGGCGGATTTCCACGGATTCGCCGCGGAAGATGCAGAATGAGCCCTGCGGGATCACCTCCCACCCGGTTTCATCGGACTCGAGCGGTTCCGAAACCACGGCGCGGCCCCCGCGCCCGTCGCTCCAGCGGTGCCAGAGCGACGGCGCGGCCTCGTCGGAGGCATAGCGCACAGCATACAGTGTCTGCCCATCGCTGAAGGCGGCGGTCAGGCGGATGTGGGGCGTGCTGCCCTTGGCCCGGCTGAGCGCGCCCATCCGCGCGGTGGCGCGTTCCAGCGCGCCTTGCGGATCGTCGTGCAACCCCTCGGCTAGGGCGACGAGGAACAGCGCCTCGCTGTCGGTGGCGCCCTTGCGTTGAGAATACAGGCTGTCGGGGATCAGCATGTCGGCGTCGCGGCGAAAGGCGTCATAGCCGCCGATCTGGCCATTGTGCATGAAGCTCCAGCGGCCAACGGCAAAGGGGTGGCAATTGTTGCGGCTGGTGGCGGTGCCCGTCGAGGCGCGCACATGGGCAAGGAACAGCGGCGATTTCACCTGCGCGGTGATCGAGCGCAGGTTGGGGTCGGACCAGGCGGGCAGGATGTCGCGGTAAAGCCCCGGTTCCGCCCGGTCACCATACCAAGCGATGCCGAAACCGTCAGCGTTGATCGCCGAGGAGCATTGCGTGGCGCAGTGGCTTTGGTGGATCAGCGAGTGGCCGGGGCGGCTGACGACATCCTCAAGGAAAATCGGCGCTCCGATATAGGCGGCCCAGCGGCACATGCGATGGCTCCGGTTGCAGGGCGGCACAGGTTGGCCGCCGCCGTCAGTTTGGTTGGAAAAGTGTAACACGAGGTTAAGGCGCGCCGCCAGTGGGGCCGATGCACGGATGTGTCACTGGGGATGGCGACCCTCGATGCGTGGCTTTTCGCACAGCATCAACACAATGAAAAAGAGCGGCTGCCGAGGGAGGAGGGCAGCCGCGCTATCGGCGGAGGTTCGGGGAGGAGGTCGAACCCGCGCGTCTTGTGAGGCGCGACGACCGGGGAGGAGGTCGGTCGCCGCGCCCATGACAGACACCGGGGGAGGACCGGCATCCGCAACCTTTGGGGCCGTCAGGGGCCCCGGAATTCGAGGCGCGGTTGCCCAGGGAGGAGGGGGGGCAACCGCGCTGAGTGCTCTCGGCCCAGGGAGGAGGAGGGGCCTAAGCGACTGGTCGGAACAGGCCGCAGGGAGGAGGAAGCGGCGGTTCCTGGCACGATCGGCCCAGGGAGGAGGGAGGGCCGTCGTCTGGTCTCCGGGCCTTTGGGGCCGCGGAATTCGATGGGGCCGTCGGCCCGGTGCGTCAGGCGTCGCGGCCGTAAGCAGCCTCATGTGCGAGGCGCGAGATCATGCTGCGGCTGATGCCCAGATCGTTGAGCTCGCGGGTCGTCAGCGAGTTCAACTCGTTATAGGTGCGGGTATAAACCCGCGAGCGGGCCCAGGCGGCCGAGAGGCCGGCGAAGAGATCGGCGATCGGCGACAGAAGGCCGATGGTGCGCGAGCTGTGGGCGGTGGCGTAAGCCATGGTGTTCGTTCCTTTGGTCATCTCTGGGGCGTTCTGGATCGTCTCGTTCCCCGTTGACGCAAACATGGGCCTAATGCTGCGACTGCACAATACCCGGCAACCGCAATGCTGCCATGCAGCGACGGAATGGCGACGTTGCGTAAACTTGGCCTCATTTTCAGGGGGTTCGGTGAAAATTTAATCGGAAAGACAAATTCTGATTGCAGGTTTTCCTCCCGATTTCGGCAGGTTACAGCCGGGAATTCGGGCTTTGCCCTTGTCTTGGGCGCAAAGACGCGCAGGTTAGCAGCGATCCTTTTCGCATCGGAGTTTCTGTCATGTCCCATTCCCCGGCGCCCACGCGCGAGGCCGTTCTGGCCGTCTTGTCGCGTCTTGCCCTGCCGCAGGGCGGTGATCCGGTCAGCCGCGATCTGGTGCGCGCGCTGGTGATCGAGGGCGGCGCGGTGCGATTCGTGCTGGAGGCAGCGACCCCGGACGAGGCACGGGCGCTGGAGCCGGTGCGGCAAGCGGCCGAGCGGGCGGTCGCGGCGATGCCGGGGGTCGACAAGGTGGCCGTGGCGATGACCGCGCATGGACCGGCGGTCAAAAAGCCGAGCGGCGAGCCGCCCTCGCTGCAGATCGGCCGGCATCCGACGCCCGGCCCGTCCGAGGTGCCGGGGGTCAAGCGGATCATCGCTGTCGGCTCGGGCAAGGGCGGGGTGGGAAAATCGACCGTCGCGGTCAATCTGGCGGTCTCGCTGGCGCGCGAGGGCTGGCGGGTCGGGCTGGTGGATGCCGATATCTATGGCCCCAGCCAGCCGCGCATGATGGGCGTCAGCAAGCGCCCGGCCTCGCCCGATGGCAAGACGATCATCCCGCCGGTGGCATTTGGTGTGCGGATGATCTCGGTCGGGTTGATGCTGCCCGAGGATCAGGCGCTGATCTGGCGCGGCCCGATGCTGATGGGTGCGTTGCAGCAGTTGATGACGCAGGTGGCCTGGGGCGAGTTGGATGCGTTGGTGATCGACATGCCGCCGGGGACGGGGGACGTGCAGATGACCCTGTGCCAGAAGTTCCCGGTGACCGGCGCGATCGTGGTCAGCACGCCGCAGGATGTGGCGCTGCTGGATGCCCGCCGCGCCTTGAACGCCTTTGCCACGCTGAAAACGCCGGTTCTGGGCCTTGTCGAGAACATGGCGACCTATATCTGCCCGAACTGCGGCCACGAGGCGCATATCTTTGGCGAGGGCGGCGTGCGGCGCGAGGCCGAGAAGCTGGGCCTGCCGTTCCTCGGGTCCCTGCCGCTGGCGGTCGAGGTGCGGCTGTCGGGTGACGGCGGTGTGCCGGTGGCCGCAACGGACTCGGCGCTGGCCGAACCCTACCGTCAGATGGCGCGCGACTTGATGGCGCAACTGGCCTGAGGGCGATCTGGGAATAGTTGGGATTGGCACGGGATCGGCGAGGTCTGGCCGGGAATGGCGCCTGATCGCGGCCCCGTGGCGGGCGCTGTGGCGGCCTGATCCAGCCATTTCCCGGCGGTCGCTGGGATTTTCTGGGCCAAGGGCGGCGCGGGCGGGCGGCGGGAAGCTGCCGCTGTGGTGCGATTCACGCGCTGGTGTGTTGATTTTTCCGCGAATAGCCGCGATTCTTGCGTAATTCGCAGTTGCCTGTTGCTTGAATGCCACGAAATCAGGCCGCCGGGGTGCCGAATCGGGCGTTTGGGCCCTGTGCGTTCGCTTGATGTGGTGTGGCGATTGTCAGACATCCCAAGATGTTGATTTTCTCGCCGGACCCTCGCAGCATCTGGGCCAAGGGGCCCTCCGCGATTTGCGAATTTCCCAACTTTTCCCATTGCGACCCAAGAAATACCATGGCATTCCTTGTGGCACGGAATGAGGGACGGACAAACCTCCCCGAACCGGACGGCAGTTAGCATACAGGCAAGCTCTACTAAAACAAGAATCCTCGACGCAAGCGGGCAGAGATCCATCCCCCCCAGGATCTGTTTGCGGACGAAGGATCTCCCACAAGGTGGGACGAGGGCGGCGACCCCGGGATGGCAGCCCCGGGGTCGCCGTTGTCATTCAAGACCCCCGCGAGGGGAAGGAAGAAGGCGCATACCGTGACCCTCAGGTTTCGCGGCAACGACACGCAGAGCATCGACGGGAAGGGGCGCGTCTCCATCCCGGTCGATTTTCGGTCTGTGATCGTGGCGGGCGACAATCGGGGCCAGCCGGGGGATCGCCCGACCTTTGCCATCGTCTATGGCACCGAGGACCAGACGCATCTGAAGTGCTACACGCTCGAAGCCATCGAGAAGATCGAGGCGCGCATCGAGTTGATGGACGAGGGCACGGATGAGCGCGACCTGCTGGAAACCATCTTTCACGGCTGCACGATGAACATGCAACTGGGCGAGGACGGTCGCATCGTGCTGCCCGCCAAGCTGCGCACCAAGCTGGGGCTGGACGACAAGGTGTTCTTCATCGCCGGCAACGACCATTTCAAGATCTGGAAACCCGAGACCTACGCCGAGATCGAGGCCGACCGCGCGAACGCCTTCCTGCGGTCCAAAGGCCCCGGTTTCAACCCGACCTCGCTGTTGCCCAAACTGCCCGTGACCTGACGGAGGGACCATGACTCCCTCACCCTCTGACGCGCCGCATATTCCCGTCCTGCTGGGGCCGATCCTGTCGGCTGTGGCGCCGGTCACCGGCGTCTGGCTGGATGGCACACTGGGGGCCGGGGGCTATGCGCGTGGCCTGCTGGCGGCGGGGGCTGACCGGGTGATCGGCATCGACCGCGATCCGCTGGCGCTGGCGATGGCGGCAGAGTGGGGCCAGCCTTACGGCGACCGGCTGCGAGTGGTAGGCGGAACGTTTTCCGACCTCGATACGCTGGCGGGCGAGGCGCTGGACGGCGTGGTGCTGGATCTCGGCGTCAGTTCCATGCAACTCGATCAGGCCGAGCGCGGCTTTTCCTTTACCCGCGACGGTCCGCTGGACATGCGCATGAGCCAGGAGGGCCCTTCGGCCGCCGATCTGGTGAACGGCGCCGACGAGGGGGAACTGGCC
>CALESR010000085.1 GCA_937907485.1 uncultured Paracoccaceae bacterium
TGGGAGGCTGAGACGGAACCGTTGGACGCCCTGCAAGGATGGCTCGAAACGCTGGGGCTGGGGCAGTATGGCCCGGTCCTGCGGGCGCAGGACATCACGCTGGACCTGCTGGCCGACCTGACGGTCGAGGATCTGGCGCTGGCGGGCGTGGCATCGGTGGGGCATCGGCGGCGCATCCTGACGGCGGCGGCGGCCCAGCGCGCGCCCGGCCCGCCCGCTGTCGCCAAGGCCTTGGCCGAGCAGCGCATCGTCACGGCGCTGTTTTGCGATCTGGTCGGGTCGACGCATCTGTCGACCGTGCTGGACCCAGAGGAATACCGCGACCTGATCGCCCGGTTTCGTGCGTTGGTGGCCGAGGCGCTGCGGCCCTATGACGGCCATGTCGCGCGGTTTCTGGGTGACGGGATCGTGGTGTTCTTTGGCCTGACCCGCACCGAGGAGCACACCGCCGAAAACGCCGTTGCGGCGGGGCTGGAGATCCTGCAGCGGTTGCGGGCGGTCGAGCCGGTCGCCGGGCATCTGCCGCAGGTGCGGATCGGCATCGCCACCGGGATGACGGTGGTCGGCCGCCCCGGTCAGGGCCTGTCGGCGACCGAGGACCCGGTGGTTGGCGAGATCCCCAATCTGGCCGCCCGTCTGCAGGCCGCGACCGAGCCGGGCGGCATTCTGGTCTCGCAGGCGACGCGCGAGCGGCTGGGCCATCTGTTTCGCTGCGAGGATGCCGGGGTTCTGGCGTTGAAGGGCGTCAGCGGCGGATTGAGGGCGTGGCGCATCCTTGGTCATGCCGACACCGACAGCCGCTTTGACGCGCTGCGCGCGGCCAATCGTGGCACCGGGTTTGTCGGGCGCGAGGGCGAGATGCGGCGGCTGGCCGAGCAGGCCGCCGCAGCGCGCAGCGGGCAGGGCCGGGTCTCGGTGATTACCGGAGAGCCCGGCATGGGCAAGTCGCGGCTGGCGCGCGAGGCGCTGATCGCCGCCGGGTTCGATCCGGCCCGACAGGTGGTGTTGCAGGGCACGCCCTATCACGCGGGCACGCCGTTTCACCCGCTGCGCCGCCATATCGGGCGGCGGCTGGGACCGGCGCTGGGTGCCGATCCGACCGCTGTTGCGGGGTTTCTGGCCGATCATGGGCTGGGCGGCGCGCGGGCGACCGAGCTTCTGGCCGGGCTGATGTCGGATTCCGTGGCCGCCCCCGCCGACCCACGCGCGGCGATGGGCATCCGGGTTGAGCTGATCGCGCTGCTGAGCGCGCTGTTCACGGCGGTTGCGGCGACGGCGGGTGCGGTGATCGTCGAGGATCTGCAATGGATCGACCCGTCAACCAGCGAGGTTCTGGCCCGCATCGGCGCCGGTTTCGAATCGGTCGGCGCGCATCTGATCTGCACCATGCGCCCCGGACCCTTGCCCGGTTGGTGCCTGCAGGCCGGGGCGATGGTGGTGCCGCTGGACCGGCTGCGCGAGGCCGAGTTCGGCCAACTGATCCGCGCCGTGGCCCGTGTCAGCGCGCCCGCCGTGGCGGTCAGCGAGACGCAGGTGGCGGAAATCGCCGCACGGTGTGACGGCAGCCCGGTCTTTGCCGAGGAACTGACGCGCTATATGCTGGAGGCGATGGCCGACGGCCGGACCCCCGATGCGCAGGCGCTGCCCGCAACGCTGGCCGATTCGCTGCTGGCGCGGCTGGACCGGCTGGCGGCGGGGCGGCGGTTGGCGCAACTGGGCGCGGTGATCGGCAACGAGTTTCCGGTGGCCTTTCTGTACGCGCTGGCCGATCTGCCCGAGGCCGAGGTCCGCCGTGGCATCGAGGCGCTGATCGAGGCCGGGGTGCTGCAGGTCGGTCACAGCGCCTTTGGCCCGGCGGTCGGGTTTCGGCACATGCTGTTGCAGGACGCGGCCTATCTGACCCTGTTGCGGCGCGACCGCGTGGCGCTGCATGCGCGCATCGCCGCCTCGATGCAGACCCAGTTTCCCGAGATTTCCGCCGCCCTGCCGCAGGTGCTGGCGCATCACCTGTCACGCGCGGGCGACGGGGTGCAGGCCGCGGCGCAGTGGGACCGGGCCGGGACGATGGCGGCGCGGCGCTCGGCCTATTCCGAGGCGACCGGGCTGTTTCGCCGCGCGCTCGACGATCTGGCCGCTGTGCGCGACGCGCCCGATCTGGAGCGACTCGAACTGGGGGTGCGGCTGAATCTGGTGGCGGCGCTGATCGCCTCGCACGGGTTCAACGCCCCGGCGGTGCGCGCCGAGATGCCAAAGGTCGAGGCCTTGGGTGCGGCGTTGAAAAGCACCGACCAGTTGCTGCCGCTGCTGGTGTCGAAATGGATCTTCATGGGCGCCAGCGGGCAATATGCCGCCTCGCTCGACGTGGCGCGGCAGATCCGGGGGATGACCGCCGAGGGCTCGGCGGTCGAGCGTCTGCTGGGCCATCGGGCCTGGGGCACCTCGCTGCTGTTTGCCGGGCGCATCGACGAGGCGCGGCGCGAATTGACGGCGTTCTTTGCCCTGCATGATCCCGCGCTACATGGCGCCGGGCTGGACCGGTTCGGCACCTCGAACCATGCGGTGATGTCGGCGGTGGGGATGACCGAAGTGGCCGTGCTGGCCGAGGATGACGCCGCCGCCGAACATTGGGCCCAGCGCGCCGAGGCGCTGGCCGGTGCCAGCGGGCAGGCGCATGATCTGTGCAATGTGACGCTGTTCATCGGTTGCGTGCTGCCGGCGATGCGCGGGCGGCATGATCTGGTGCGCGCCGCCGCCGGGCGATTGCGTGCGCTGGCGCAGGACCATGCGCTGCCGATGTGGGCGGGCTATGCCGACCTGTTCCACGGCATCGGGCTGATGGGCGAGGGCCAGATCGAGGCGGGCCATCCGATCGCCGCGCGGGGCATCGCGCAGACCGAGGGGACGTCGGCCTTCCTGACCTTTTGCCTGATGTTCCATGCCGAGGTCAGCCTGCAGGCCGGGCTGACCGCCGAGGCGCGCGACAGTTTCCGGCGGATCGGCGCGCAGAGCCTGACGCAGGA
>CALESR010000086.1 GCA_937907485.1 uncultured Paracoccaceae bacterium
AGGGATACGGCATGCCGAACTCGCACCAGGCGCGCGGCCAACCCGAGGGCAACACACAGATCGAGCGCCACGACAGGATGCTGCTGTTGCGGATGTAGATGCGCGCAAAGCCGGGGGCGGGTTGCTGATACAGGATCATGCTGCCCCCGTCGGCCGAGACCGAAAAGCCGTTCGGGCCCCCCAGATCGACAGCATAGCGGCGCTGCGACTCGAGCGAGACCGTGAAGCGCCGGATATCCCTGACCGGCCCCAATCCGGACTCGCCGTTGCTGCCGACATAGATGTCATAGGACCCGATCGGAAAATCGCCACCCCAACTCCGGCTGGCGGCATCGCAGGTGCGCATCGGATCGACACCGCCGGGCTGCGCGGCGAACTGGCGCTGGTCATTGGTGACCGAGTGCCATTCAGTATAGACCGTGCCCGCCGCTGCAGGCGGCGCGCCGCCCGGCGTCGGCGGCTGCTGCCCGCCAGGGCCGGACGCGCCGGAATAGCCCAGCCGCAGGGTGCCCTCGCAGGTCTCGCCGGTGCGATAGTGGCCCAGCCAGATGCTGTAGACCCCGCTGCGCGCCGCCGGGATATCAACCAGCGCGTCCCAGTGCCGTCCGATCTGCGAGCCACTGTCGTCGTTGTTGAACCATTGGCCGTCGGGCGCCTGCACCAGCACCACCGGGTCGCACTGGTCATCGTTGGTGCGCAGGTTGATGCGCAGCGTGCCGCCGACCGCATCTGTGAGCGACAGCGCCAGACTGGGCACACGGTTGAAGTTGCCGACATGGATCGCGCTGGGGCAATCGCCCGAGTCGATGGGCCCTGCCACATAGCGTGCGGCGAAATCGCGGGTCGAGGCCGACAGCGCCCCGGCCGAGAGCGTCACGCTTGAGGCGCCGGATCGCGGGTCCGGGCATTCGGCCGCAGCGGCCGAGGCCCAGAGTGTCGCACCGGCAAGGGCACAAAGCCCTTTGCCAAGGGTCGGTTGAGTCGCGCGCAGCACGTCCTGCGCGCCCGAGTTCAGGCGTTGAAGAAGGGTTTTCATCTCTCACCTCTCCGGGTTGGAGCAAGGTCGGCCCGCAGGCCGACCGCGGATCAGTTGACGGGGGTTCCCATCGGGCTCTGGCAGACACCGAGAATGCGCTCTTGTCCGACGGGGCAGGCCTCGCCGCCCGGTTGCGGCTGCATCTGGCCCGCCTGACCGGGCTGACAGGCGCCGTTCGCAAAAACCATGCCCTGCGGGCAGACCGGCTGTTGCGTGGGCTGGCAGACCGACCCCGTCCAGGCATAGCCCTGCGGGCAAACCGGCTGCTGCTGCGCAAGATCACAGATGCCGTTCACGAACACATAGCCCTGCGGACAGGTGGGCAAGGGCGCCGTGCCCTGCGAGGGGCTGGGCTGCACCGGCTGCGGTTGCGGCTGCTGCTGGGGCTGTTGCTGTGGCGCGATCTGGCCACCGGCGAGTTGCAGGCTGAGCGTGGCCGGGCAGGTCGAGGGGTTATAGGTGCCGACCCAGATGTCATAGACGCCGTTCTGCGCGCCGGTGATCGTGATGCGAGGGTTCAGATCGCCCGCACTGTCATCGTCGAAATGCCAGCGCCCGCCCGAGTCGTTGACCAGAAGCACGGTATCGCACTGACCCGCGACCTGCAGAACCAGCGTGGCGTTGGCGCCGAGATCCGAGAGGCTGAGGTCAAAGTCGGGCTGGGTGATGACATAGCCATTCCCCGGCACGCTTTGGCAATTCCCGAGGTTCACATCACCCCCGGCCACCACCGACAGGGTTTGCGGGGTCATCAACTGGCCCGCCGAAAAGCTGACCTGCTGCCCCGTCATCTGCCACTGCGGACATGCGGCGGCAGGGGCGCCAACCCCGGCAAGGCCGAGCCCGAGGACCAGACCCAGCACCGGTCGCAGGGCCCGAGGCGGGGAAAGAAACGCATTCAGGACTGGCACATGATCCAGAAAAGGCAACACCGGCATTCCGTCCTCCATTGCTTGCGGCGCTTGTCGTTCTCGCCATGCAGGATGCGATCAGATTGGGCCGGATCGCGCCATGATCTGCGTCAGAGGGGCCCTGCGACGCGCCGTCGCGCTTCGGGCGGGACCGGGGGGCGAGGGGCTGCTCGCCCCTCGCGCTCCCTCGCCAAAGGGGGCCTTCAGCCCCCTCTGGACACCCCCGAGGATAGTTGAGGCACAAAGATGGGGGTTGCAGGTTTGGGGGGCTATGGGCATCCCATGGTCGCAGGCAAGGGGGCGCGCATGTCGGATCCGTATTTCTTTGGCTATGGCTCATTGGTGAACCGTGCGACGCATGTCTATGCGCCAGCCTATCGCGCGCGGTTGCTCGGCTGGCGTCGGGCCTGGGTGCATACCGATGGGCGGGGCGCGCCGTTCCTGACTGGGGTGCGCGACGCCAGCAGCGCGATCGACGGGTTGGTGGCTCTCGTGCCGGGCAGCAATTGGGCGGCGCTGGACCTGCGGGAAGAGGGCTATGTCCGCCATCCGGTCGCTGTCGAGGGCGAGGTGCGCGCGGCGCAAGTTTATGCCGTTCCGCCGCAGACGGTGGTGGTGCAAGAGCAGCCGGCGCCAATCCTGCTGAGTTACCTTGACGTGGTGGTGCAGGGGTATCTGCGCGAGTTCGGGCAGGCGGGGGCCGAGGATTTCTTTGCCACCACGGACGGTTGGGAGACCCCGCTGCGCGATGACCGCGCGGCGCCGCTTTATCCCCGCGCGCAGGTGCTGGCGGCCGAGGAAACCGCGTTCGTCGATACGATGTTGCGGCGGGTGGGGGGCCGGGTGGTCGCCTGATGCGGGTCTTGTGCCTGAACACCTGGGGCGGGCGCCTGCACGAGGCGCTGCTGGACGAATTGCCCCGCATGGAGGCCGATCTTCTGTGCCTGCAAGAGGTGGTGCATACGCCGGACAGCCCCTCGGACTGGCTGGAGTATCGAGACGGCGACAGCGTGCTGCCGCAGCGCGCCCGCCTGTTCGACGAGATCGCCGCCGTGTTGCCAGGGTATCAGGGTCAGTTCTGCGCGGCGGCGCTGGGGCCCATGTGGTGGGGCGCGGTGCCGGTGATGTCGCAATGGGGCATCGCCACCTTTGTCCGGCGCGGGCTCGCCGTCGCCGGGCAGGTGCAGGGGTTCATCCACAAGGACTTTGCCGCCGGGGATTTCGGCGCGCATCCGCGGTCGCGCAACGCGCATGGGCTGCGGCTGTGGGATGCGGCGGCGGGGCAGATGCGCCGGGTGCTGCATCTGCACGGGTTGCGCGATCCGGCGCACGGCAAGATCGATACGCCCGAGCGCGACGCGCAGGCGCAGCGTATTCTGGCGCTGGCGGCAGCCTTGGGGCCACCGTCAGAGCCGCTGTTGATCTGCGGGGATTTCAATGTCGAGCCGGGCAGCCGCACCTTTGCGGCGCTGGCGGCGGCGGGGCTGCAGGAGTTGGTCACCGGGGGCGGCCATCCGGGCACCCGCACAACGCGGTATGCCAAGCCGGGGCGCTTTGCCGATTATGCCTTTGTCGATCAGCCTGTCGCCGGGTTCCGCGTGCTGCGCGACCCCGAGGTTTCCGATCACTGCCCGCTGGTGATCGACCTGTAGCCCAGCCAGCGCGGTGTCCGGGCGGCCCAGGTCTCGAACGTCGGACCAAAGCCACGGCGCAGGCGGGCCTCTTCGGGCAGGATGAAACGGCGGGTGATGATCCAGACAAAAGCGGGCAGCAGGGGCAGTGCCAACAGGGCCTGCCACCACAGGATCGCGCCCAGCAGCACCGCCGCATCGCCCAGATAGATCGGATTGCGCGTCAGGGCAAAGACACCGCGCGTGACCAATGCCGAGGGTTGCCGGTGCGGGATGATCGTCGTGCGGTGCAGGGCCATCTGCGCCGCAGCCGCCAGCATCAGCGCCAGACCGGCCAGCACGAGGGCCGCGCCAACCGCTTGCCCACCCGGCACCCCCAGCGGCCAGAGCCAGCCGATGCCCCAGCTGAGCGCCAGGGCAGCGGTCAGCCAGACGGGCGGGTAATCGGCAGTCAGGCGCATCGCAACCCCTTGTAAAGAAAGGGGCGACCCCAAGGCCGCCCCAACATCCGATTATTCGACCGACAGCGCCACAAAGCGCGGATCGCCGTCTGAGCGCACCATCAAGAGCAGCGTGCGCCGCCCCGCCTCACGCGAGGCGGTGACCTGCGCCTGCAAGTCCTCGACACTGGTCACCGGCTGTTGCCCGGCCTCGGTGACGATGTCCCCGGCGCGCAGGCCCTTGGCCTCGGCATCCGAGCCCGCAGCGACGTCGCGCACCAGCAGACCCGAGACATTGGCGTCCAGCCCCATCTCGGTGCGCATCTGCGCGTCAAGCGGTGCCAGCGTCAGGCCCAGCACCTCGACCGGCGCGACGGGTTGACGCGGCTGGCCACTGCCGCTGGTCGGCGTCAGGCGTTCTTCGTCGCGCAGGCCCAGCGTCACGGTCAGCGTGGCCTCGGTCCCTTCGCGGTAGACGATCACCTCGACCGCGCGGCCAACCCCGGCGTCGGCCACCCGGCGCACCAGATCGCGGGTGTCGCGCACCTCGCCACCGTCAAAGCGCAGGATCACGTCGCCGGTCAGCACGCCGCCATCGCGCGACGGCCCCTCCATCACCTCGGTCACAAGGGCGCCACGCGGCAGCGACAGGCCCAGCGCCTCGGCGACATCGGCGGATACATCCTGAATGCGCACGCCCAGCCAGCCGCGGCGGATCTCGCCGAATTCCCGCAACTGGAACACCACCCGCTCGACCACATGCGAAGACATGGCAAAGCCGATGCCGATCGAACCACCGTTGGGCGACAGGATCGCCGTGTTCACGCCGATCACCTCGCCCGCCATGTTGAACAGCGGCCCACCCGAGTTGCCCCGGTTGATCGCCGCATCGGTCTGGATGAAATCGTCGTAATTGCCCTGCAGCGCACGGCCCCGCGCCGAAATGATCCCCGCCGAGACCGAGAACCCCTGCCCCAGCGGGTTGCCGACCGCCAGCACCCAGTCACCGACCCGCGCCACCTCGCTGTCGCCAAAGCCGACAAAGGCCAACGGCGTCGGGCTTTCGACCTTGAGCACGGCGATATCGGTGGCAGCATCGGTGCCGATCAGCGTCGCGGGCAGGCGCTGCCCCGAGAAGAACTCGACCTCGATCTGGTCGGCGCCTTCGATCACATGATTGTTGGTGACGATGAAGCCATCCGCCGAGATCACAAAGCCCGACCCCAGCGCCTGGCTCTGCCGGGGCCGCGGCACCTGCGGCCCGCCGTCCCGGTTGAAGAAGTCGTTGAAGAAATCCTGAAACGGCATCTCGCCCGGCGCCTGCGGCCCGCGCTGCTGCAGGTTTGCCGTCACCGTCGTTGAGGTGGTGATGTTGACCACCGCCGGGCTGACCTGCTCGGCCAGATCGGCGAAACTGACCGGTCGATCCTGGGCGCGCAGCGGCAGCGCCATCGCCGCCACCAGCAGCGCCAACCCCAGAATGTTCACCCAGCGCAGGATCGACCATCCCGCGCCGGTCTGCGCAACGGCAAGAGCACTGCTCGCCCCGACCCGCTGATACGTCATGTGCTATCCCCTCGATTCAACCAGACGCGCCAGACTGGCCGCGCCCCGGACATGGGGAATGTAGGAGCTATCGGCACGGGTGCAAACACTCAAAGCCGTTTTCAAGCGAAGGTGAACGCGGACCGGGCGATCTGCGGGCGGAATCGCCCTGATGGGTGCGCGGGCGCCAGAACACCGGCCGGATGGCCGCCAGGGCACGTGCGCCTCCGGTCGTTTGCAAGGCGCGGAAAACAGACGAAAACGCCTTTGTTCGCCCCGACGCGGCCGCTTTCGGCGCCGCCCGCCGCATCCGCGAGCGACGCCGCCCCTCCCTCGCGTGCGATGCCAGGAGCCGCCAGCGACCCGGGTTGCCACCACCACCGCGCTCAACCACACATCCAGCGCGAAAAGGTCGGTTTTTCTTCTTGTAACCCCTCCCCATTCCCTTGTATTGCCGCAGGCGGAGATGTGGCCGAGTGGTCGAAGGCACACCCCTGCTAAGGGTGCAGACGGGGAACCGTCTCGAGGGTTCGAATCCCTTCGTCTCCGCCATAATTCCAGTCTAAATTTCTGTATTTATTGGAAAAAATCGGAAATTCCCAGCATCGTTCCCACACTTGTTCCCACGTGCTGCGGTTCTCTGTGCCGCAATTGGATCAGTCCTCCAACACATCGTCTGTTGATTTTCACCCAGAACTGAGCCGGTTAGGCGCATAATTTTCACTGAGAAC
>CALESR010000087.1 GCA_937907485.1 uncultured Paracoccaceae bacterium
GGGTGGATAGTCCCAACCCAGCCAGCCGCGTTTCTCGGCGGCAGCGACATGGGCGACAGTGTCGTCGATCAGCAAGATCTCTGCCGGGACCAGCCCCAGCGAGGCCTGAATCCCTGCCAGCGCCGCCGGATCGGGCAGGATCAGCCCGGTCTCGCTTGACGCGACAATCCCATCCACCCGCACGGCCCAGTCACGATCCTGCGCCAGCCAACGGGCGCGGCGGCTGTCGGTATCGAGCACCAGCACCTGCACCACGCCCGCCTCGGCCAGCGCGTCGATCAGGCGCAACAGTTCCGGGTCGGGGTCATGCGTCGCCTCGAGGATCAGTTCCAGCACGTCCTCTGCATCGACAAGGCGCCCGGCCCATCCCTCGATCACGTCGAGGATATCGGCCTTGCCGGTCAGCAGCGCCGCCCGTTCAGCCGCCAGCCGCCGCATCAGATCGCGCGGATCGAGCCCGGTGTCCGCCGCCAGATCGCGCTGCCAGTCCAAGAGGCCATCGGCCCCCGGACGCGCCTGTCGATTGAGCACGCCGTCGAAATCCCAAACCACCGCGCGGAGATGTTCGATGCCCTCGATCATGCGCCGAGCCTTGCGGTCAGGGCGTCGAGCGCGGCAGTCCGGGGCACGCCCAACGCGGCAAACAGCGTCGCCTGACTGCGCAGAACCGGCTCGCAATCGAGGATTTTCAGATGGTTGGCGCGCAGCGTCTCGCCGGTCGAGGTGATGTCGGCCACCGCCTCAGCGGTCAGGTTGCGCACGGTGCCCTCGGTCGCGCCCTGGCTGTCGACCAGTTGATAATCCGCCACCCCATGCGTGCGCAGATACTCGCGCACCAGCCGGTGATATTTGGTCGCAATGCGTAGACGGAACCCGTGATCGGCCCGGAACGCCGCCGCCACCGCATCAAGGTCGTCGAGGGTTTCGACATCGACCCAGCATTCCGGCACCGCGATGATGAGGTCGGCGTGGCCAAAGCCCATCGCAGCCACCTCGCGCACCACGGCGCGCCAGTCCGGCAGCGTCTCGCGCACCAGATCCGTGCCGGTCACCCCCAGATGAATACGCCCGGCGGCCAGTTCGCGCGGTATCTCGCTGGCCGACAGCAGCACCAGTGACACGCCCTCGACCCCCTCGACCGCGCCGGAATACTCACGCTCGGCCCCGGTGCGGCGCATGGTGATGCCACGCGCGGCGAACCAGTCAAAGGTTTTCTCCATCAGCCGCCCTTTGGACGGCACGCCGATCTTGATGCTCATCGCGCGGACTCCAACTCGACCAGCAGGTCCGGGCGGATCACCCCACCGACAGCGGGGATGGAACGTCCCTGCCCCAACACGGACGTCAGGGCGTCATAGCGCCCGCCACTGGCCACCGGCGGCAGATCGCGCCCCTCGGCGAAAAAGCCAAAGACGAAACCGTCGTAATATTCCAGCGTCGTGCGGCCATAGGCGGCCTCGAAATCCAGCCCCGCCACATCCACGCCATGCGCGCCCAGCACCGTCAACCGCTGCTCGAACCGCGCCAACGCCGGGGTAATCCACGGCATCTGCCCGGCCAACATCTGCATCTGTGCCAGCGCCTGAGGTGCCTTGTCGGCCAAGGCCAGCAGGCTCTCCAAGGCATCGACAACGGCCCCCGGAATCGCCGGGGTTGCCGCATCCTCGGCCAGACGGGCCAGTCGCGCGTCGATCTGTTCGCGCGTGCGCAGGCCGATCTGCGGCGCGGCGCTGGCCACCGGATCGCCCGCGGCCAACCGCTCCAGCAGTGCCGCCCGGCCCGCGGGCAAGGGCGCGCGCCCGGCATAACGTTCGAGCAGCGCGCGGAACCGACCCGGTCGCCACAGATGCCGCATCAGCGCCGCCTTGCGGGTGGCCGAGGTCGGCAGGCCCTGCACGGCTGCGATAAGGATGGCAAAGTCGCCGCTGGCAGCGCGCAATCCGCGCCCCTGCAACATGCGGGCGAACAAGGCAAAAACCTCGGCATCGGCGCGCAGCGGCTGGTCGCGGTCAAAGACCTCGTAGCCGACCTGCAGGTACTCGCGCGCCCGCCCGCCCGATTGCTGGCGAAACACCTCGCCCAGATAACAATAGCGCGCCGGGTCCGCGCCGCCCGCCATATGCGCCTGCACCACCGGCACGGTGAAGTCCGGCCGCAGCATCATCTCGCCCAAGGCGGGGTCCAGCGTTACATAGGCGCGCGCGCGGATGTCCTCGCCGTAGAGGTCCAGCAGGGTGCCCGCCGGTTGCAGCACCGCCGCCTCGATCGGGCGCGCGCCCAGCGCCTGAAAGGCGCCGAACAGCCGCTGTCCCTCGGCCCGCGCCGCCGCGCCGCTCATCCCAGCATGGCCTTGACGGCGGCGACCAACTCGGCGCGTGGCACCTCGACCTGCGCCGGGCGGTCCTTCCATTCCTCCAGCGTCGCGTTCTGGGCGATCTGTGCCCCGAGGATCAGATCCTTCAGGATCACCACGCCCTTGTCGGCCTCGTTCGAGCCTTGGATCACCGCCACCGGCGATTGCCGTTTGTCGGCGTATTTCAACTGGTTGCCAAAGTTCTTCGGGTTGCCGAGGTAAACTTCGGCCCGGATCCCGGCGCGGCGGAGTTCACCGACCATCGCCTGATAGTCGGCCATGCGCGCGCGGTCCATGACGGTGATCACCACCGGGCCGCGCGCGTCGCCCTGCACCCGCCCCTTGGCCTGCAGCGCCGCCAACAGCCGGTCCACCCCGATGCTGACGCCGGTCGCCGGCACCGACTGGCCGGTGAAGCGCTTGACCAGATCATCATAGCGCCCACCGCCCGCGACCGAGCCAAAGTTGCGCGGACGGCCCTTTTCGTCGGTGATCTGGAAGGTCAGCTCGGCCTCGAACACCGGGCCGGTGTAATAGCCGAGACCACGCACAACCGAGGGGTCGATGACGATACGGTCCGGGCCATAGCCTTGGGCGGCAAGGAGCGAGGCGATTTCTTCAAGCTCTTCAACGCCTTCCAGACCGATCTTCGACTCCCCAACCAAGGCGCGCAACGCCGCGCAGGTCGCCGCCCCATCGGCCCCGCGTGCCGCCATGAAGCCGAGAACCACGTCGGCCGAAGCCGCTGGCAACCCCGCCCCCTTGGTGAAATCGCCGCTCTCGTCCTTGCGCCCCGCGCCCATCAGCGCGCGCACGCCGTCCTCGCCCAGACGGTCCAGCTTGTCGATGGCCCGCAGCACGATCCCCCGCTCGGCCTCGAATTTTGACGGATCGGACGGGTCCAGCACCCCCGCCGCCTCCATCACGCCGTTCAGCACCTTGCGGTTGTTGATCTTGACGATGTAGTCACCGCCCAGTCCCAGATCCTCGAACACATCGGCCAGCATCGCGCAAATCTCGGCGTCGGCAGCCACGGACGACGCCCCCACCGTATCCGCATCGCATTGATAGAATTGCCGAAACCGCCCCGGCCCCGGCTTTTCATTGCGCCAGACCGGGCCCATGGCAAAGCGGCGATAGGGCGAGGGCAGATCGTTGCGATACTGCGCCGCGACGCGCGCCAAGGGCGCCGTCAGGTCATAACGCAGGGCGAGCCAGTCCTTGTCGTCATCCTGCCAGGCGAAAACCCCCTCGTTGGGGCGGTCGACATCGGGGAGGAACTTGCCCAGCGCCTCGACGGTTTCCACCGCCGAAGTTTCCAAAGGATCAAAGCCATAGCGATGATAGACGGCGGCAATGCGGTCCAGCATCGCCTTGCGCGCCGTCACCTCGGCGCCGAAATAGTCGCGAAACCCCTTGGGCGTCTCGGCGCGGGGCTTTGGGGATTTCTTCTCGCTCATCGCGGGCCTCCGTCGACATTCGCGCGTGGTCTAGCCCAAGGCCCTGCCCACGGCAAGCGGCGGGCGTTGACCTTGGCGGCCCGCGCGCGCATCCTGCGCCGCATGAGTGACCCCATCGCCCGGCTCGAAGCCCATCTCGCCCACTTGACGCGCAGCGTCGAGGACCTGTCGGATATCGTGCGCCAGCAGGCCTACCAGATCGACCGGCTGATCCACCGTGTCCAGCGCCTGACCGAACGCGAAGCCGAGCGCGAGGTGGCGGATGGCGCCAGCGCGCCATTGGCCGATCAGCGCCCGCCGCATTGGTAGGGGGCGTCGCGCGGCCCCCATCGAGGGGGCCACGCGCCGCGCGGGGGCGGTCCCGCCCGCCGTTCAAGGGGGCACGCCCCCTTGAAGATCCCGTGGATATTTGCAGAGCAAAGAGGGCGCGGGAGACTCCACGCACACCTTTCAGCGTGCTTCAAATCTTCATCCGGCGCGGAATATCGCTGTCGCCCAAACAAAAGGGCGCCCCGAAGGGCGCCCTTTCCAATCCGGCCGAAAGGCGCGGATCTTACATCATGCCGTCCATGCCGCCCATGCCGCCCATGCCGCCGCCGGCCGATTTGGGCTCGGGCTTGTCAGCGATCATGGCTTCGGTGGTGATCAGCAGGCCCGCGATCGAGGCCGCGTCTTCCAGTGCGGTGCGCACGACCTTGGCCGGGTCGATCACGCCGAACTTGAACATGTCGCCATATTCTTCGGTCTGCGCGTTGAAGCCAAAGGTCTTGTCGTTCGACTCGCGGATCTTGCCCGCGACGACGGCGCCGTCGACACCGGCGTTTTCGGCGATCTGGCGCAGCGGCGCTTCCAGCGCGCGGCGCACAATGGCGATCCCCGCGGTCTGGTCGCTGTTGTCACCAGTCAGGCCAGCCAGCATCTTGGCGCCTTGCACCAGTGCGACGCCACCGCCGACGACGATACCTTCCTGCACAGCCGCGCGGGTCGCGTTGAGCGCGTCGTCAACGCGGTCCTTGCGCTCTTTCACTTCGATCTCGGTCATGCCGCCGACGCGGATCACCGCAACGCCACCGGCCAGCTTGGCCAGACGCTCTTGCAGTTTTTCCTTGTCATAGTCCGACGAGGTCTCTTCGATCTGCTGGCGGATCTGGGTCACGCGGGCTTCGATCTCGGCCTTGTCACCGGCGCCATCGACGATGGTGGTGGTGTCCTTGTTGATCGTCACCTTCTTGGCGCGGCCCAGCATGTCGAGACCGACATTCTCGAGCTTCATGCCGAGGTCTTCCGAGATCACCTGACCACCGGTCAGGATGGCGATGTCCTGCAGCATGGCCTTGCGACGATCGCCAAAGCCCGGCGCCTTGACGGCGGCGATCTTCAGGCCGCCACGCAGCTTGTTGACCACGAGGGTCGCCAGCGCTTCGCCTTCGACGTCTTCCGAGATGATGATCAGCGGCTTTTGCGTCTGGATGACGGCTTCGAGCAGCGGGACCATCGGCTGCAGCGACGACAGTTTCTTTTCGTGCAGCAGGATATAGGCGTCTTCCAGATCCGCGATCATCTTGTCGGGATTGGTGACGAAGTAGGGCGAGAGGTAGCCGCGGTCGAACTGCATGCCTTCGACGACTTCGACTTCGGTCTCAAGACCCTTGTTTTCTTCGACGGTGATGACACCCTCGTTGCCGACCTTCTGCATCGCGTCAGCGATGAAGCGACCGATGCGGGCCTCGCCGTTGGCCGAGATGGTGCCGACCTGCGCGACTTCGTCGCTGTCGGCAACCGGACGGGCCGCGGCCTTGATCGATTCGACGACTTTCAGCGTGGCCATGTCGATGCCGCGCTTCAGATCCATCGGGTTCATGCCGGCGGCAACGGCCTTCATGCCCTCGCGCACG
>CALESR010000088.1 GCA_937907485.1 uncultured Paracoccaceae bacterium
CGGATGTGATGTTCGTCATCCAGCGCGTGCTGGAACATGACGGCAAGCTGACGCTGCTGGACCAGAACGAGATCATCACCCCGCACCCGTCCTTCCGGCTGTTCGCCACGGCCAACACCGTCGGTCTGGGCGATACCACGGGCCTTTATCATGGGGTCCAGCAGATCAACCAGGCGCAGATGGACCGCTGGTCGCTGGTGGCGACGCTGAACTATCTGTCGCACGACGCCGAAACCGCCATCGTGCTGGCCAAGAACGCCACCTACAACACGCAAAAGGGCCGGCAAGAGATCAGCCAGATGGTCACCGTCGCCGACCTGACGCGCTCGGCCTTCATGAAGGGGCAACTGAGCACGGTGATGTCGCCGCGCACGGTCATCAACTGGGCCGAAAACGCCCGGATCTTTCGCAACATCGGCTATGCCTTCCGCCTGACCTTCCTCAACAAATGCGACGAGCTCGAGCGCCAGACGGTCGCCGAGTTCTATCAGCGCTGCTTTGGCGAGGAACTGCCTGAGTCGGCAGCTTCGGCGGCAATCGGCTGAGGACCGGAACGCACAGCAAAAAACGCCCCGCCGGGATGTCCGGCGGGGCGTTTTGTTTTGCGGCGGTGGTGTCAAACCCCACCGCCGTCGATCACCCCCGCGCCGCCATGGTCGCGCGGGTCCACCAATCGAGATCGGCCAGCATCGCCTGCGCCGAACCCCCAATCGAGGCCTCGATGGCGCTCATCGGCTTGTTCTGCTGGCCCAGCGGGTGCACGGCAAAGAAATCACCGCCAGAAATATGCACGCCTGCGCGGGTCGAGGCCATCTGCAGCTCGATCCCGATGGTGCGCAGATGTTCGACCGCCCGCGCCGCGCCCAACGCACCGTAACCGACCACGCCAAAGGCCTTGCGGTTCCAATCGACATAGGACTGGTCGAGCGCATTCTTCAACGCGCCGGTGATCGAGCGGTTGTATTCGGCAACGACAAAGATGAAGCCGTCGAACGAGGCGATCTTTTGCTGCCACGCGACCGCGCGCGGATCGGCCGAGGGCATCCACGCGTTCGAGGCCATCTCATCGAACAGCGGCAGGTCAAAGTCGCGCACATCGACCAGTTCGACCTCCCAGTCGCCGCGGGCCTGGGCCAGGTCCAGAATCCACTGGGCGGGCTTGTCGGCAAAGCGGGTCTTGCGGGTCGAGCCGATGATGACGGCGATGCGGGGTTTGGCGGACATGGGGGCCTCCTGAAATGTCAGCGGGTTACACGGCATCACTTGGTCATTGCAGCGCCAAAGTCACGACCACAGCGGCGCACAGGGCCTGTGCGCGAATGCGTGAATTGCACCGGTCACGGCGATATGCTTGTGTTCCGCCATGCGTATCCTAACCCTGCCCCTGCTGCTCCTCGCCACCCCTGCCTTGGCCAACGGGCCGCCGGCGCTGTTCGCCGCGCTGTCGGGCGACTGGAACGGCGACGGCAGCACCGATGCCGTGGTCCTTGTGCCGGGGATCGACGGTGACGCCGATCTGGTCGTCTACGACAACGACGGCTATTCGGGCCTGACTCCGATCCTTGTCCTGCCCGGCGTCGTCTTTGCCGGGCCGATGGCCGGGCAGGCCCCGCAACTGACCGCCCACAGCGACACCAGCTTTGTCCTGTCGTCCGAACAGTCCGCCGTGGGCCGCACTCCCTGGACCCAGCGCATCACCATCATCTGGCGCGACGGCGGGTTTGTCGTGGCAGGGTATGACTATGGCTTCTATGACCGGCTTGACCTGTCCCATTTTGGCGAGTGTTCGGTGAACCTGTTGACCAGCCAGTTTACCCTGTATCTCGGCCCCGGCGACGAGGCGCCCGAAATCCACCGCGAGGGCACGACCGAGGCCTCGTCCTTCCCGCTTGCCAGCCTGACCGCCGGTTTCATGGCCACCCCTTGCGGCGATCTGTTCGACTGAGCCCGCATGCATTTCGCCCCTTTTCCATGCCCCCGCACGGGTGCATAAAAGCGGGATGCAAAAGCCCTCCGACAACCCCGCCGATCCTTTCAAGAAGGCCTTGACCGAGGCGACTCGCGTTCTTGCCGATGACGCCGAGATCGCGGTCTCGTTCACGGTTGATCCACCGGGCATGACCAAGGACACCATGCGCCTGCCGCAGGTGACCCGCCGCATGACCCGCGACGAGGTGCTGCTGGCGCGTGGCACCGCCGACGGTTTCGCGATGAAGCGGCGGTATCACGACGAAGGGGTGCATGCCCGGTATCAGCCGCAGGGTCAGATGGCGCGAGACCTTTACGAGGCGATGGAAACCGCCCGCTGCGAGGCCGTCGGCGCGCGCCACATGCCCGGCACGGCATCGAACATCGACGCGCGCATCGCCCATGACGCCGAACGCAAGGGCTATGGCCAGATCCGCAGCCAGGCCGAGGCGCCCCTGTCGGTCGCCGCCGGATATCTGATCCGCGAGATGGCCAGCGGGCGCGCCCTGCCCCGCGGGGCGAACACCGTGGCCGACCTCTGGCGACCGTTCTTCGAGGAACAGGCCAGTGGCACGCTCGAGGGGCTGGACACCGCGCTGGCCGATCAGGCGGCCTTTGCCCGGCTGGCGCGCAAGGTGATCGCCGATCTGGGATATGGCGACCAGTTGGGCGATGACCCCGATCAGGGCGACGAGGAAGAGGGCAGCGACGAACAATCCGAAGAGGCGCCCGAGAACCCCGACAGCCAGGGCGACGACGACCAGCAACAGGACGAGACGGAAGAGTCCGAGGACGGCCCGCGCGAGGAATCGGCGGAAACCGAGACCATGATGGACGACTCTGCCGAGGACGACATGTCCGAGGAGACCGACCTGCCGCAGGCCGAGGCCCCGCCCGAGCCACCGGCCCCGGCGCCCTATTCCGACGCCGACCCGAATTACACCGTCTTTACCACGCAGTTCGACGAAGAAATCGCCGCCGAGGATCTGGCCGAGCCCGCCGAACTGGAACGCCTGCGCGCCTATCTGGACCAGCAGCTTGAGCCCCTGAAGGGCGCGGTCTCGCGACTGGCCAACAAGTTGCAACGCCGCCTGCAGGCGCAACAGAACCGCAGTTGGGAGTTCGACAAGGAAGAGGGCATTCTCGACGCCGGGCGTCTGGCGCGGGTCGTCGCCAACCCGACAATGCCCTTGTCGTTCAAATGGGAAAAGGACACCGAGTTCCGCGATACTTGCGTGACCTTGCTCTTGGACAACTCGGGCTCGATGCGCGGGCGGCCGATCAGCATCGCCGCCATCTGCGCCGATGTGCTGGCACGCACGCTGGAACGCTGTCAGGTCAAGGTGGAAATCCTCGGCTTCACCACCCGCGCGTGGAAGGGCGGCCAGAGCCGCGAGAAATGGCTGGCCGAGGGGCGCAAGCAGGGGCCGGGACGCCTCAACGACCTGCGCCACATCGTCTATAAGGGCGCCGACGCGCCGTGGCGGCGGGTGCGCGACAATCTGGGCCTGATGATGAAAGAGGGCCTGCTCAAGGAAAACATCGACGGCGAGGCGCTGGAATGGGCGCATCGCCGGATGCTGGCCCGGCGCGAGCAGCGCAAGATCCTGATGGTGATTTCCGATGGTGCGCCGGTCGATGACAGCACGCTCAGCGTCAATGCCGCGAATTTCCTCGAAAAACACCTGCGCGACGTGATCGCCATGGTGGAAAAGCGCAAGGCCGTGGAACTGCTCGCCATCGGCATCGGCCATGACGTGACGCGGTATTACGAACGCGCGGTGACCATCACCGATGTCGAACAACTGGCCGGGGCGATGACCGAACAACTCGCCGCCCTGTTCGACAGCGACCCGCGCGCGCGGGCGCGAGTGATGGGCATGGCGACCGTGATGCGGCGATAGCGGGCTTAGTGTGGCGCCTCGGTCATCCGGCCGGGGCGTACGCCCAACCCCATCGAGGCGTCGATCACCGCACCATGCAGCGCGCCCGAATGCGGCCCGGCCAGAAACGCCACCAGTTCGGCGATCTCGGCAGGTTGGATCAGCCGTTCCTTGGGCAACTGGGCCAGGAAATCGCTGCGGTCTTCGGGTGTCATGCGGTTCAGTGTCGACTGGCGGAACATCTCGGTATCGGTCGCGCCGGGGCAGAGCGCAAAGACATCGACCCCCGGCGCCATCTGCTCGGCCGCCAGTTGTCGTGTGAGGTGGGCGACGGCGGCCTTGCTCATGCCATCGGCCAGCGAAAAGCCCGGGAACGTCGCCACGCCGCCACCAACCGAGGCGATGTTGACGATCCGCCGCGCCCCGGGCCCACTGCCCTTCACCGCCAGAAACGCCCGGCACATCGCCAGCGTGCCTGCGGCATTGATCGCCAGCATCGCGGCATCCTGCGCCGCCTGACCCTCGGCGAAGCCGGCGACGGTGGCCGATCCGACGGCGGCATTGTTGACCAGCACATCCACTCCGCCCCATGCAGCGCTGACCGCCGCCATCACCCGCGCTGGCCCGGCGCCGTCGCGCAGATCCAGCGGCAGCGCCAGCAAGCCTGCGTCGGTGGCCACCCAGTCGCGGATCAGCGCCTCGGGCTCGACCTGCGGCACATGGGTCAGCGCGACGCGAAACCCCGCCACCCGCAGCCGTTCGACCGAGGCCCGGCCGATTCCGCGCCATCCACCTGTCACCAGAGCCACCGCCGTCATGTCTGTTCCTTTCACGCTCGGTGGCGACGATCTTGCCTGCGTGGCGCGGCAGTGACAACCTGTGCCACAAAGGGGGCCCCTGCCCATGATTTCAGACGTTGCCGATTTCTTCACCAAGGGTTGCGGCCGCTGTGCGCGGTTCGACACGCCCGACTGTTCGGCCCTGCGTTGGGCCGGGACCGTGGCGGCGCTGCGGCAGGTCTGTCTGGCGGCCGGGCTGGCCGAGGAATTGCGCTGGGGCCATCCCTGCTATCGCCACGCCGGGCGCAACATCGCCGTGCTGGGTGCCACCCGCGAGGGAGTGCGGCTGGCCCTGACCGAAGCCGCGTTGCTGGACGATCCGCAGGCGCTGCTCACCCCCGGCGGGCCGAACACCCGGCAGGCCGATACGCTGCGGGTCACCTCGCCCGAGGCGGTCGCGCGCCTCGCCCCCGCGCTGGGCGACCTGCTGGCGCAGGCGATGCGCCATGCCGAGGCCGGGGTAAAAGCGCCCAAACCCGCGCAGGCGCTCGATCTGCCCGACGAGTTGATCGAGGCCCTCGATGCCGACCCTGCGCTGGCCGAGGCCTTTCACGCCCTGACTCCGGGCCGCCAGCGCAGTCATGTGCTGGCCCTTGCCAGCGCCAAGGCCGCCGCCACGCGGCGCGCGCGCATCGAACGCCTGCGCCCGCGCATTCTGGCCGGCAAGGGCGCGACCGAGCTTTGAGCCGCGATTGCCAGCGCCGCGCCGGGGTGGCAAGGTGCCGCCAGTCAAACCAAGGCGCATCCCATGTTCCAGACCTTTACGCCGACCTCCTCGCCTGAACAGGGCCCGCCCCGTCTGGCCCTGCTGCGCGCCGAACTGGCGCGGCGGGGTCTGACCGGCTTTCTGGTGCCGCGCGCCGATGCCCATCAGGGCGAATATGTCGGCGAGCGCGACGCGCGGCTGGAATGGCTGACCGGCTTTACCGGCTCGGCCGGGTTCGCGCTGGTGCTGCCGCAAATGGCCGCGGTGTTCATCGACGGGCGCTATACCGTGCAGGTGCGCGGACAGATCGACCTTGCCGCCTTTACGCCGGTGGACTGGCCCGCGACCGGCGCAGCCGAGTGGCTGCGTCAGCATGCCGGCGAGGGCACCCTGATCGGCTTTGACCCCTGGCTGCACACCCCCGACGAAATCGGCAAGATCGACTCCGGGCTGGCGGGCTCGGGCATCGCGCTGGTGGATGTGGCGGACAACCCCTTGGACGCGATCCGCGAGGGTCTGCCGCCTGCCCCTTGTGGCAAGGTCCGCCTGCATCCGCTTGATCTGGCCGGAAAATCCACCACCGACAAACGCGCCGAACTGGCAGCCGAGCTGCGCCGCGCCGGAGTGCAGGCCAGCGTCATCACTCTGGCCGACTCTCTGGCTTGGCTGATGAACTGGCGCGGGGCGGACATCATCCGCAACCCTGTCGTGCAGGGTTTTGCCGTGCTGCATGACGATGCGCGGCTCGACCTCTACATCGACCCGGCCAAGGTGGCCCATCTGCCCGAAGAGCCCGGCGTCACCCGCCACCCGCTGACGGCCTTCGCCACCGGCCTGCGCGCGCTCAATGGCGCCACGCGTTTTGACCCGGCGACTGCGCCGCTGGCGGTGAAATCCGCGCTGGCGCAGGGCGTGCCGGGGGCCGACCTCTGCCTGCTGGCCAAGGCGAAAAAGAACCCGGCGGAACTGGCGGGCATGCGCGCCGCGCATCGCCGCGACGGCGCGGCGATGGTGGATTTCCTCTGCTGGTATGACGCGCAGGACCTGACCACCTTGACCGAGATCGACATGGCCTGCGCGCTGGAAGGGTTCCGCGCGGCGCGCGGCGATCTGCTCGACCTCAGCTTTGACACCATTTCCTCGACAGGGCCGAATGGTGCGATCAACCATTACCGCGTGACCGAGGCCAGCAACCGGCACCTGGCCGAGGGCGATCTGTTCTTGATCGACTCAGGCGGGCAATACCCGGATGGCACCACCGATATCACCCGCACCCTGCCGGTGGGTCTGGTAAGTGACGAGCGCCGGGCGGCCTATACCCGCGTGTTGCAGGGCATGATCGCCATCAGCCGGGCGCGGTTTCCGCGCGGCGTGGCGGGCGGGCATCTGGACGCGCTGGCGCGCTTCCCCCTCTGGCTGGCCGGGCAGGATTACGACCACGGCACCGGGCATGGTGTCGGCGCCGCGCTGAGCGTGCATGAGGGGCCGGTGCGGCTGTCGCGGATTTCCACCCTGCCGCTGGAGCCGGGGATGATCCTGTCGAACGAGCCCGGTTATTACCGCGCTGGCGGCTGGGGCATCCGCATCGAGAACCTGATCGTCGTGCGCGAGGCCCCGCCCCTGGGCGACAACCGCAAGATGCTGGAGTTCGAGACGATCACCCTCTGCCCGATCGACACGCGGCTGATCCAACCGGGGATGCTGGGCGCCGACGAGATCGCCTGGCTGAACGCCTATCACGCACGGGTTCTGGCTGAGGTGGGGCCGCTGGTGGGCGCCGGGGCGGCGGCCTGGCTGGCAAGGGCCTGCGCCCCGCTAAAGGTGAGTAATTGAGCCACGCTGAAAGGGGCGCGGCGCGCCTTAACGGCAGCCGAGCACCCAGATGTCATAGCGCGGATGGTCCAACGCGTTCAGCGCCGGGCTGGAGGCGATCATCCAGCCCTGAAACAGCGATTCCACCCGCGTGGAATCGGTGAGGCGCAGAAAGGCAAAGGCATCCGAGGCCGGGTTGTCGGTCGGAAAGCGGCAGGCGAGCACCTCGACGGTGAGCCGCTGATAGCTGGTGCTGGCGCCCACCGGCACCTCGAGATCGGCCAGAACGCCCGAGACCTTGTCGAGCGCCCGCAGGGTGACGACAGTCCCCGACGTCACGGCCACGGCGCGCTGGCGTGTTTCGCCCAGCGCCTCTTCGAGTTGGCCGGGGCTGATGACCTGCGCCGCAGCAGGCACGGCCAGAGCAAGGCACAGCAGCAACGCGGGACGGATCACGAGGGGTCCTCGGCTTCGCTGCCCGTAAAGGCGCGCAGCAGCAGCGAGATCAGACTGACCGCGCTTTGAGTGTCCTGAAAACTGTCGCCGCTGGCGAGGTTCTCCAGATCGCCGCCCGGCAGGATCTCGACAAAGGTGCCGCCGAGGATGCCCTCGGTCGCCACCTGAATCGTCGAATCGACGGGCAGCGCCAGCGAGGGGTCGACGCTGATCGTCAGGCGCGCGCGGAAATCCTGCGGGTCGAGGGTCAGCGCGGTGACGGAGCCGATGCGCACCCCGGCGAGGCGGACCTCGGTGCCTTGACGCACGCCTTCAGCCGAACGGAAGGTGGCGTGCAGCGGATAGCCCTGCGTCTGGGTCAGCGCGGTGCCGGTCGAGCGCAGCGCGAAGCCGACAAAGACCACCGCCACCACCAGCACGACAGCGCCCAGCACAACCTCCCAGAGGCGGTAGGCCATCGGCTTACTCGGGCTGCCAGGCGTCGTAGTCGCGCCGCTGGGCCGGAACAGGCTGGCGCAGCGAACCGGCCGGGGCATAGGCCGCGGCGGTGCCGGTCAGGTTCTGCTGGTGCGGGGCTTCCCAGGCCTTGTGTTGCAGCGGGCGTTCGGTCGGCGGCTCGTCCCAGGTGCCGTGCATCCAGCCGTGCCAGTCGGGGCTGATGCGCGTCGCCTCGGATTCGCCGTTGAAGATGACCCAGCGCCGCTTGCCGTCGCGGGTGCGGTAAAACACGTTGCCCTGATCGTCCTCGCCCACCTTCACACCCTTGCGCCAGGTGTGCAGCTGCGTGCCGATCGTCTGGCCATTCCACCACGTCAGAAGGCGAAGGAGAAAGTTCATCGGTCAAATCCCCGCTGGTTGCCTGCGCGACCTTATGGCCGGTTTCGGCGGCGAAAGAAAGGGGCACCGGGGCGGGTTGACACCGCCCCGGCAGGTCTCAGCGGATCACCCGCACCTCGGCCATCACATCCGGGGCGCCGATCATCGCGCCGTTCGGGCCCTGACCGCGCTTGATGGCGTCCAGCACGTCCAGACCCTCGATGATCTGGCCCAGCACGGTGTATTGCCCGTTCAGATGCGGCGCCGGGGCGAACATCAGGAAGAACTGGCTGTTGGCCGAATCGGGCGACTGCGCGCGGGCCATGCCCATCACGCCGCGCGCGAAAGGCTCGGTGCTGAACTCGGCCGGCAGGTCGGGCAGGGTCGAGCCGCCCATGCCCGCGCTGGCGGTGCTGCCATCGGCGCGGCCGAATTCCACGTCGCCGGTCTGGGCCATGAAACCCTCGATCACGCGGTGGAAGACGACGGAGTTGTAAAGCCCCGCCTCGGCCAGTTCGATCACCCGCGCGACATGCAGCGGCGCGAGGTCCGGGCGCAGCTCGATCCGGATGGTGCCGTTGGCTTGCCCGGCGACGTCGATTTCCAGCACCGGGTTGGCGGTGGGCGCCGGTTCGGTGGACTGGGCCAGCAGCGGGGCGGCCAGCAGCGAGAACGCCGCCGCGAGGAGGTTACGCCGGAACATCGGCAGCCACCTTGACCGAGAGCATGCGGTCGGGGTTCGCCGGGGGCTCGCCGCGCAGGATCGCGTCGACATGCTCCATCCCGGAGATGACGCGGCCATAGACGGTGTATTGCCGGTTCAGGAAATGGTTGTCGCTGAAGTTGATGAAGAACTGGCTGTTGGCCGAGTTCGGGTTCTGGCTGCGGGCGGCGCCCAGCGTGCCGCGGTCGTGCGGGATGCCGGAGAATTCCGCCGGCAGGTCAGGCAGGTCGGACCCACCCGTGCCGGCGCGGCGCAGGTTGAAGTCCTTCTCTGCGTTGCCGTTGGCGACGTCGCCGGTCTGCGCCATGAAACCGTCGATCACGCGGTGGAACACCACGTTGTCGTAGGCGCCGGCGCGGGCGAGGGCTTTCATGCGCTCGGCATGTTTCGGCGCGATCTGCGGCATCAGTTCGATGAGGACGGTGCCGGTCCGCAGCGTCATCACGATGGTATTCTCGGGGTCCTTGATCTCGGCCATGCCGGTCTCCTTTGATATCTGGGGCGCACACTAGCCTGCGGCGGCGGAAAGGAAAACCGGGGGGCGGTGAAATTCCTGTCAGCGGCGGCGCGGGCGGGGCATTTGCGGCCCAGACCGGCGCTGTCCCACGCAGGGGACATTTTTGCACCCCAAGGATTTCAAGGGCTTGCCGCGTTTGTTAACCTTTTCGCAAGGATTGTCCCACGGTTTGCCCCGGTGATCCAGACGCCGTGCAGGACAGGAATCCCCCCGATCCGGCAGTGCGAGTCGGGGCCAACCCTGCCCCGGCAGCGGTCAAGCGGCGCGCTGACGCGCGTCGATCCAGTCCTGCAGCGCCGCCACCTGCCCGGCGTCCAGCCGCAGGCCCAGCCGGGTGCGGCGCCAGAGGATATCCTCGGCGCTGATCGCCCATTCGTGGCGGATCAGCCACTCCACCTCGGCCCCGGTCAGGGTGCCGCCGAAATCGGTGCCCAGATCGGCCGCCGACCGCGCGCCTGCCAGCACCTGCACCGCCTCGGTGCCATAGGCGCGCACCAGCCTGAGCGCCCAAGCGGGCGTCAGGAACGGGTGGCGCGCCCGCAGTTCGGCCACCAGCGTCGCCACGCCGTCAACCGGGAAATCGCCGCCTGGCAGCGGCACGCCCGCCGTCCACTTGCCCGCCATCGGCAGATGCGCCGACAGCTTGGCCAGTGCCGATTCGGCCAGACGGCGATAGGTGGTGATCTTGCCGCCAAAGACATTGAGCACCGGCGCACCGGCGGCGGTTTCGACCTTGAGCACATAATCGCGCGTCGCCGCCGTCGCCGAACGCGCGCCGTCGTCATAGAGCGGGCGCACGCCGGAATAGCTCCAGATCACATCGGCGGGGGTGACGGGCTGGCGGAAATAGCGGCTGGCAAAGGCGCAGAGATAGTCGCGCTCGACCTCGGTGCATTCGGGGCGCTGGTCGGGGTTGGCGTGGTCGGCGTCGGTGGTGCCGATCAGGGTGAAGTCCTGCTCATAGGGAATGGCAAAGATGATGCGGCCATCCGGCCCTTGCAGGAAATAGGCCTTGTCATGGTCAAAGAGCCGCCGGGTGACGATATGCGAGCCGCGCACAAGGCGCACCGATTGGCGCGCCTCGGCCCCCACCACATCGCGGATCACCTGCCCGACCCAAGGCCCGGCGGCATTGACCAGCGCGCGGGCCTGCAAGGTCTGGCCGTCCGACAGGGTGACGCGCCAGTGGCCGTTTTCGACGCGCGCCGAGTCGACGCGCGTGCGGGTCAGCACCGTGGCGCCGCGCGCCGCCGCGTCGCGGGCGTTCAGCACCACGAGGCGCGAATCCTGCACCCAGCAATCCGAGTATTCATAGGCCATGGTCAGCTCTGGCTGCAGCGGCGCCCCCTCGGGCGCGGTGCGCAGATCGAGGCGGCTGGTCCCCGGCAGGATCTGCCGCCCGCCCAGCGTGTCATAAAGGAACAGGCCCAGCCGGATCAGCCAGGCCGGGCGCCGCCCGCGCATCCAGGGCATCACCCGCCCCAGCAGCCGCGACACCGGGGTTTCGCCGTCAAAACGCATCGCCGGGTGCAGCGGCAGCACAAAGCGCATCGGCCAGGCGATATGCGGCATGGCGCGCAGCAGGGTCTCGCGCTCGATCAGGGCCTCGCGCACCAGCCGGACCTCGAAATATTCGAGATAGCGCAGGCCACCGTGAAACAGCTTGGTCGAGGCCGACGAGGTGGCGCCCGCCAGATCGCCCTTTTCCGCCAGCAGCACCTTCAGCCCGCGGCCGGCCGCATCGCGGGCAATGCCGCAGCCATTGATCCCGCCACCGATGATGACGAGGTCGTAAAGGTCAGGGGGATCGGCAGGCATGTTCAGGGTTCGCGCGTTTGTTTTCGTTTTCACGCGAATATACACGGAAGCCGCGACAAACCGCAATCAGGCAACCCCGATTTGCCGCGATTCCGCGCGAATTTCGTCGGATTGCTTGCGCATCCGCGCGCATCGCCGGACAATCGCACAAAACGGAGGCGAATCATGGCGCATGGGTTCCGGCTGCCCGAGATTCTGGAAATCGCCCGGATCGAGGGGCGGGTGACGGTCGATGACCTCGCCCAGCGCTTTGGCGTCACCGCGCAGACGATCCGCCGCGACCTGAGCGACCTCGACGAGGCAGGCAAGCTGGAGCGGGTGCATGGCGGGGCGATCTTGCGGTCGGGCACGGTGAACATCGGCTACAGCGACCGCGCCGCGCTGAACGCCGAGGAAAAGCGCGCGATTGCAAAGGCTTGTGCGGCAGAGATCCCTGAGGGGGCCTCGGTCTTTCTGGCGATCGGCACCACGACCGAGGCGGTGGCGCGCGAATTGCGCCGCCATGCCGGGCTGATGGTGGTGACCAACAACATGAACATCGCCAATATTCTGGCCGAGAATGCGCAGTGTCAGGTGATCCTGACCGGCGGCACGCTGCGGCGGTCGGACGGCGGGTTGACCGGGCCGCTGACCGAGGCGGCGATCCGGCAGTTCAAGGTGGATATCGCGGTGATCGGCTGCTCGGCGCTGGATGGGGCGGGCGACATGCTGGATTATGACATCCACGAGGTCGGGGTCAGCCGCCTGCTGCTGGCGCAGGCGCGGCGGGCGTGGCTGGTGGCGGATCACTCGAAACTGACGCGCAGCGCCCCGGCGCGCATCGAGTCGCTGTCGGTGCTCGACGCGCTGTTCACCGACCGCCCGCTGCCCGAGGCGCTGGCCAGCCGCTGCGAGGGCTGGGGCACAAGGGTCGTGCAGGGCTGAGCCGGTTTCAGCCGGTCAGAGCGCGCGGCGGGCGGCCACGGCGGTCATCGCCGCCTCGATCTCGTGTTTCAGGCTGTGCGCCATCGAGCGGAAGGCGGCGATCTCAAAGCCCTCTGCGGTGCGGATCAGCAGGGCCGGCAGGTGGTTGATCGTCGCGCGGGCCGAGGTGCCGGGGGCAAAGGCGGCGGGCCGCAGGTCGAGCGCGGTCAGCCGCGCCAGCACGGCCACCGCATCGGCGCCGGTCAGCGTGACCCAGACCCAGCCGTCGGACTGGTCGGTCACCGCCGCCAGATCGCCCAGATCGGGGGCCGGGGCGCCGAGGAGAAAGGCGGTGTCGCGCCCGGCCCAGACCATGCGCCCGCCGCCTGCCGCCAGCACCTGCCCCGGCGCCGGAAAGCCCGGCACCACGCGCCCCGGCCAGGGCGCGATGGCGGTGACCGGGCCGGGGTCGAAGGCGGCCAGCGTGGCGCGGCCATGGGTGACGGGCAGGCCCTTGACGGCCAGTTCAGCGATGAGATCAGCCACGCATCCGCCCTCCCTCGGGGTCGAAAAACACCGGGTTGCACACTTCGACCAGCACCTTGCGGCCGCGCAGCCCGTCGTCGAGCCGGATCACCTGCCCGTGCCGCGCGCGCCCGTCTTTCAGGAACCCCAGCCCCAGCCACATGCCCAGCGTCGGCGAGGGCGCGACCGAGGTGACATAGCCCTGATTGGCCTCACGCGTGGCCGCGTCGCGCTCGTTATAGAGATGGGCGCCAGCGGTCAGCACCTCGCCCTGATTGACTGGCATCAGCCCGACCAGTTGCTCGCGTCCGGGTTCCAGCAGGCCGGGGCGCATGGCGGCGGTCTTGCCGATGCAGTCCTTCTTGGCCGAGACCATGCCGCCAAGGCCGACGTCATCCGCCGTCACCCGCCCGTGGATTTCGGCATGGGTGATGAAGCCCTTTTCCACCCGCAGCACGTTGAGCGCCTCCATGCCATAGGCACAGCCGCCCAGATCATGCGCGGCGCGGATCAGCGCATCAAAGAGCGCGGCGCCATAGCGGGCGGGCACGGCGAGTTCATAGCCCTCCTCGCCCGAGAACGAGATGCGAAAGAGCCGCCCCTGCACGCCGCCGATGGTCATCGGCGCGCAGCCCATGAAGGGCAGCGCGGCCTGCACGCCCAGCGTCGCCAGCAGCGCGCGGGCCTTTGGCCCGGCGACGGCGAATTGCGCCCAGTTTTCGGTGACCGAGATCAGCCGCAGGTCCCAACCGGCGCAGAAGGCCTGTTGCACGAAGTCGAGGTGCCGCATCACCGGCCCGGCAGCGGCGGTGGTGGTGGTGATGAGGAAGTGCTGCGGCCCCAGCCGGGCGCAGGTGCCGTCGTCGAGCACCATGCCGTCCTCGCGCAGCATCAGCCCATAACGCACCTTGCCGACGGCCAGCGTGGACATCGTGTTGGTATAGACAAAATCGAGGAAGCGCCCGGCGTCGGCGCCCTGCACGTCGATCTTGCCCAGCGTCGAGACCTCGGCCACGCCGACCGCGTCGCGGACCTGTTTGACCTCGCGGTCGCAGGCGGTGCGCCAGTCGGATTCGCCCGCGCGGGGGAAATAGCTGGGCCGATACCACAGCCCGGCCTCGATCATCGGGGCGCCCATGCGGCGCGACTGGGCGTCGGAGGTCATGAAGCGCTGCGGCGCAAAGCCGCTGGCGCGGCCGCCTGCGCCCATCGCGGCAATGGAGACCGGGGTGAAGGGCGGGCGATACGTCGTTGTTCCGGTGGCGGGAATGCCCTGCCCCGTCGCCTCGGCCAGCACGGCCAGCGCGGCGACGTTCGAGGATTTGCCCTGATCCGGCGCCATGCCCTGCGTGGTATAGCGCTTCATGTGCTCGACCGAGGAATAGCCTTCCTGCGCGGCGAGTTTCACGTCCTTGGTGGTGACGTCATTGGCAAAGTCGAGCCAAGCGCGGCCGCCCGCATCGACGGCCCAGAGGGGGGCGATGGCATAGGGCGTGTCCTCGGCCTGCGGGATCGCCAGCGCGGGGGCGCTGAGGCCCAGATCGGCCAGCGCCTCGGCGGCGGCGGCGAGGCCATCGGCGAGACAGGCGGCGGTGGAAAACACGCCGCGCGCGGCACCGGCCACGACGAGCCCCGGCACCATGCCCGGACGTGGGACAAAGGCGGCGATGCGCTCGGACCACTCGGGACGACCGTTGCGGTGGCAGGCCAGATGCAGCGTCGGGTTCCAGCCGCCGGCCAAGGCCAGCGTGCGGGCCTCGATCAGCGAGGTGCCGCCGGCATGGGTGACCGCCACGTCGCGCAGCCCCAGCCGCCCGCGGGTGCCGGTGACCTCAGCCTGCGCGTAGACCGGGAAGGGCTCGGTCACCGGCAGGGCGCGGGGATCGACATAGGCGGCGATGCGGATGCCTTGGGCAAAGAGGGCGCGCGCGGTGGCGAGGCCGGAGTCGTTGTTGGAAAACACCACCACGGCGCCCGGATCGACGCCCCATTTGTTGACCATCGCCGAAACGCCCGAGGCCAGCATGACGCCGGGCCGGTCGTTGTCAGGATGGGCGATGGGCCGTTCGAGCGCGCCAGACGACAGGATCGCGCGTTTGGCGACGATGCGCCAGAAACACTCGCGCGGGAGGGCGCCGGGGGTGGCCAGATGCAGGCCGACCCGTTCGAGCGCGCCGAAGGTGCCGTCGTCATAGGCGCCGGTCACCGTGGTGCGGCTCATCAGCCGGACGTTGGGAAGCGCGGCCAGTTCGGCCACCACACCCGCCGCCCAGTCGGGGCCGGGCATGCCGCCGACCTCGGGCAGATCGGCCAGAAGGCGCCCGCCCATGCGCACATCCTCGTCAGCGAGGATCACATCGGCCCCGGCGCGCGCCGCCACCAGCGCGGCCATCAGGCCGGTCGGCCCGGCACCGATCACCAGAAGGTCGCAATGCGCCCGGGCCTTTTCATAGACGGACTCGTCATGGCGCCCCGACAGCCGCCCCAGCCCCGCCGCGCGGCGGATCGCCGGTTCATAGAGCTTTTCCCAAAAGGCGCGCGGCCACATGAAGGTCTTGTAATAGAACCCGGCGCTGAAGAAGGGTGCGAGGTGGTCGTTGACCGCCAGCAGGTCAAAGCCCAGGGGCCCCATGCGGTTCTGGCTGCGCGCGGTGAGGCCGTCGTAGAGCTCTTGCACCGTGGCGCGCACGTTGGGGGTCTGCTGCGTGCCCTCATGGATCTGCACCAGCGCGCTCGGCTCTTCGGACCCCATGGTCAAGGGGCCGCGCGGGCGGTGATACTTGAAACTGCGGCCCATCAGCCGCTGGCCACTGGCCAGCAGGGCCGAGGCCAGCGTATCGCCCTGAAACCCCTCGAAGCCCTTGCCGTCAAAGGTGAATTTCACCCGCCGCGCCCGGTCGATCAGCAGGCCCTTGCCGGGAATACGGTGCGTCATGCCAGATCTCCCAGCGCACGCACGGCGAGGATCTCATGCGTCACGGTGTTGCGGGTGACCTCGAGCCAGCTTTGGCAAGGGTCGTGATACCACAGGTCGCGCGTCTCGCCCGCCGGGTTGTCGCGCAGATGCAGATAGGCGTCCCAGGCGTCGAGCCCCGCATCGGGCGCGGGCCGGTTGAGGAATTCGGCGGCGCCGTAATAGGTATACTCGCGCCGGTCGCGCGGGCCACAACAGGGGCAGGTCAGGCGCATGTCGTCTCCTTGGTCATTCCAGTCCCCGGCAGTCGGCGTCGGGCAGGCGGCGCAGGATGTGGCGGGTCTGGGCCTGATCCGGCAGTGCCAGATCGAGGCTGGCGCCGTCGAGGCCGAAGAGCAGATAGGACGCGGTGGTCAGGATCACGCCGTCGCCTTCGGGCGTGGCGGAGAAACTGCCCTCGTCGGCGCCGGTGCGGCAGAGCCCGTCGCGGCTGGAGCACCAGACCGGCGCCTGCACCCGCGCGCCGCCCATCCCGGCGGCCAAGGCGCGCCCGCCCTCGGGCAGCATCACGGCCAGTGTCCCGGTCGACTGGGCAAAGGCAAAGCCGGCGTCCGGTTCCCCCAGCCGCAGCCGCAGCCCCAGCACGCCCTGCCCGCGGCCCATGTCGGAATAGTCGACGCCGTAGCAGCCTGCGCCGGGCAGCGGCTCTTGCCGCATCAGGCTGGCGCAGGCCTCGGGCGCAGCGGTGGTCAGGCGATAGGTGGTCACCTGCCCCGGCACCTCGGCAAGGTTCGAATAGCCGCCGCAACCCGCTTCGCCCAAGGCGAAATGCTCGGTGGTGATCTGGATGCCGCCGTCGATCGGCGTCGAGGAAAACCCGCCGCCGTCGCATTCGACAAAGCAGCCGCCATCGACGGCATTGCAGATCAGCACCTGCGTCAGGCTCTGGCCCGCCACGCCGTCGCGCGCGCCCTGCCCCTGCGCGGCCATGCGCGCCTCGATCAGGCCGCCGCGGTTGGCGCCCTCGTCAAAGACCCAAAGCCGCAGCCCGGCGACACCCTGCGCCGGGTTCGCCGCCAGATGCGCGGCGTCATAGTCGCGCGCGTAACAGCCCGGCGCCGGAACCTCGGCGGCCGCGGCCAGCGCGAGGCTAGTGCAGATTGTGCTGAGAGCCAGTGCCTTCTTCATCCATGATCCCCTTGCCGGTGCGGAACCGGTCCAGCCTGAAGCGCGCCGCCACCGGATGCGGCTCGCCCTTGGCCATCAGATGCGCGAGGCACCAGCCACTGGCCGGCACCGCCTTGAACCCGCCATAGTTCCAGCCGGTGTTGATGAACAGACCCTCGACCGGCGCCTTGTCGATGATGGGGCTGCCATCGGGCGACATGTCCATGATCCCACCCCAGGATCGCAGCACCTTGGCCCGGCCGATCATCGGCATCAAGGTCATGCCCGCCTCCATCACATGCTCGACCATCGGCAGATTGCCGCGCGCGGCATAGGAGGCATAGAAATCCAGATCGCCGCCGAACACGAGGCCGCCCTTGTCCGACTGGCTGATATAGAAATGCCCCATGCCAAAGCTGATGACATGGTCGATGACCGGTTTCAGCCCTTCGGTGACAAAGGCCTGCAGGATATGGCTCTCGATCGGCAGCCGCATCCCGGCCATCGCCGCCACCTGACCCGAGCGCCCGGCCACCACCATCGCCACCTTCTTCGCCCGGATCGGCCCGCGGGTGGTCTGCACGCCGGTCACCTTGCCATTGACGATGTCGATGCCGGTGACCTCGCAGTTCTGGATCAGATCGACCCCCAGCCGGTCCGCCCCGCGCGCATAGCCCCAGGCGACAGCATCATGCCGCGCCGTGCCGCCGCGCCGGTGCAACAGCCCGCCATAGATCGGAAACCGCGTCTGTTCGAAATCGAGATAGGGCAGATGCTGGCGCACACCATCGCGGTCCAGCAGGATCGCATCATCGCCCTGCGCCAACATCGCATTGCCGCGCCGGGCAAAGGCGTCGCGCTGGCCGTCCGAATGGAACAGGTTGATGAGGCCGCGCTGGCTGTGCATGACGTTATAGTTCAGCTCGCCCTCCAGCCCCTCCCACAGTTTCAGGGAATGGCTGTAGAATTCGCTGTTGCCGGGCAGAAAGTAATTCGCCCGCACGATGGTCGTATTGCGCCCGATGTTGCCGCTGCCCAGATAACCCTTTTCCAGCACCGCGATGTTCTTCAACCCGTGGTTTCTGGCCAGATAATAGGCCGTCGACAGCCCATGTCCGCCGCCGCCGATGATGATCGCATCATAGGCCGCCTTGGGCGCCGGGTCGCGCCACGCCCGGCCCCAGCCGGTGTTGCCCGTCAGCCCCTGCGCGAAAACCTTCCAGCCGCTATAGCGCATCATTCCCTCACTGCCTGCGCGCCCAGAAAACGCCCGCGCTCGCCGAAACACAACCCCACCCCCTCTTTGCTCGGCAAATATCCTCGGGGTGGGACCGGGAG
>CALESR010000089.1 GCA_937907485.1 uncultured Paracoccaceae bacterium
GATGCGGGGCTTTGAGCCCGCCGGTGGCCTGCTGCGCGAGCCGATCCGCAAGGTCGGCGAAACGCGGGGATTCGCGGTGACGCAACTGCTGACCCATTGGCCAGAGGTCGCCGGTCGCGATCTGGCGCCGCTGTGCCGTCCGGTCAAGATCAGCTATGCGCCACAGGGCGGGCTGGGCGCGACGCTGACGCTGCTGGCCTCGGGCGCCGCGGCGCCGATGGTGCAGATGCAACTGGAGCGGCTGCGCACCAAGATCAACGCGATCTATGGCTATGCCGCGATTGCCCGCATCCGGCTGACGCAGACCGCCAGCCACGGCTTTGCCGAGGCGCAGCGGCCCTTCGAGGGCTCGAACATCGCCCCACCCTCGCCGCAGGCCTTGGCGCGGGCGCAGGGCGTGGTGGCCAGCGTCACCGAAGGTGTCGCGGACGCCGGGTTGAAGGACGCGCTGGCGCGGCTGGCAACCGCCGTCTTGAACAAGCAAAACCGGCGGGGCGTCGAGGCGCCGCGCAGCGAAGGAAAGGATTTCGCATGAATCGTCGCTCGCTTCTTCTGGGCTCGGGGGCTGCCGTGGTGGCCGTGGCCGGCTATGGCGCATGGGCTGGGTTTGGTGGCAATCAGGTCGTCGATCTGGGCGCGACGCTGATCGACCCGGCGCAGGCGCAGACCGCCAGCGACGCGCCGCTCGACCTGTCGCGCGTCGAGGAGATGGTGATGGGCAACCCGGATGCCGCCGTGACGGTGATGGAGTTCGCCTCGTATACCTGCCCGCATTGCGCGAACTTCCACCAGACGGTGTTTCAGGAACTGAAACGCGATTATATCGACACCGGGCTGATCCGGTTCGTCTATCGCGAGGTGTATTTCGACGCCTATGGCCTCTGGGCCTCGCTGGTGGCGCGCTGTGGCGGGCCGATGCGCTATTTCGGCGTTTCCTCGATTCTGTATCAGGAACAGGCCGAATGGTCGCGCGCCGCCGATGGCGCCGCCGTCGCCGACAACCTGCGCCGGATCGGGCGCCGGGCCGGCATGTCGGACGAGCAGATGAACACCTGTCTGGCCGACCGTGACCTGGCGATGGCGATGATGCAGGTCTATCAGAACGGCGTGACGGAGTTCGGTGTGCAGGGCACCCCGTCCTTTGTCATCAACGGCACGCTGCATTCGAACATGAGCTTTGCCGAGTTCCGGGCGATCCTCGATCCGCTGCTGGGTCGGTGATGTCGGCAAAACCGCTGGCCGGACTGAAGGTCATCGAATTGGCGCGCATTCTGGCCGGCCCTTGGGCTGGCCAGACCCTGGCCGATCTGGGCGCCGAGGTCATCAAGGTCGAGGCGCCCGAGGGCGACGACACCCGCCGCTGGGGCCCGCCCTTCATCGAGCGCGAGGGCGCGCCGGTTGCTGCCTATTTCCACGCGGCGAACCGGGGGAAGCGCTCGGTCGTGGCGGATTTCACCACCGTCGAGGGGCAGGCCAAGGTGCGCGCCCTGCTGGCGGGCGCCGATATCGTCATCGAGAATTTCAAAGTCGGCGGGCTGCGGAAATACGGGCTGGATTACCCCAGCCTGAAAGGTGATTTCCCCGGCCTGATCTATTGCTCGATCACCGGGTTCGGGCAGGACGGGCCCTATGCGCATCGTGCGGGCTATGACTATATCATTCAGGGCATGTCGGGCCTGATGTCGATCACCGGCCCGGCCGAGGGCGAGCCGCACCGCGTGGGCGTCGCGGTGACCGACCTGTTTACCGGGGTCTATGCTGCGACCGCCATTCTGGCCGCGGTGCATGAGCGTTCCCGCACCGGCAAGGGCGCGCATCTGGATCTCAGCCTCTTTGACTGCGCGGTCTCGGTGATGGCCAATCAGGCGATGAACTATCTGGCCACCGGCACCGCGCCGGGGCGGACCGGGAACTGGCATCCGAACCTCGGGCCCTATCAGGTCTTCGAATGCAGTGACGGGCACATCATCATCGCCACCGGCAATGACGGGCAATACCACCGGCTGTGCGATGTGCTGGGGATGTCGGCGCTGAAGGGCGATCCGCGGTTTGTGAGCAACGCCGACCGTGTGGCGAACCGCGCCGCGCTGTCAGACCTGCTGACGCTGGCGACGCGCCAGAAAACCAAGGCCGCATTGCTGGCCGCCTGCGAAGGGGCCGGGGTGCCCGCCGGGCCGATCAACACGATGGACGAGGTTTTCGCCGATCCGCAGGTCAAGGCGCGCGGCATGGCGCTGGATCTGGGCGTGCACCCGGGCGTGCGATCACCCTTTGTCATCGACGGCGAACGCTGCGCCGCGCCGCTGCCCGCCCCGGTTCTGGGCGAGGCGGACAGATAGACCGTCAGCGTTGGCGCCAGGCGCGCAAGGCTTCGCCGGGCAGGATCAACGCGCAGTCGAGATAGCGCTTCGCCAGTCGGCGCGGGTTCGAGAGCATCCGCCAGAGCCACTCCATCGCGATAGCGCGCACCCAGGCCGGGGCGCGGTGCTGGCGACCGGCGATAAAGTCGAGCCCGGCGCCGATCGAGGCAAAGCCCATCTGCGGCAGGGCGTGACGTCCGTGGGCGGCAAAGGCCTCCTGCTTTGGTGCGCCCAGCGCAAGGAAGGTCAGTCGCGCCCCCGAGGCGTCAAGCTGCGCGAGGATGTCGCGCGCGGCGGGGCTGGTGGGGTCAAAGCCCATCGGCGGGGCGATGCGTGCCGCGATCACCAGACCGGGCACGGTGTCCTCCAGCGCCTGGGCGGCGGCGGCGAGGGCCTCGTCAGTCGAGCCCATCAGCGCAATGGGGACGCCTTCGCGGGCGGCCAGTTGCGCCAGCGGCAGGATCAGGTCCGAGCCGGGCACCAGCGAGACGGGCTTGCGCGCCAGCCGTGACAGCCAGACGATCGGGTTGCCATCGGCGCAGACCAGATCCTGCGCGGCGTAGGCATCGCGAAAGGCCGGATCGCGGACCAGCTTCACCAGATGGTCGAGGTTGATCGTCGCCAGCGCAAACCCCTCGCCCGCGCGAAACCGGCGGCGAACCTCGGCCAGCAGGGTTGCGGCGTCGGGCATCGACACGCGGATTTGGTGCGGTGGAAAGGAAAACTCCATGAAACCCCCATACTCTGAACGCAATTCGACAGCAATCCGGGTCTGGCGGGCAGACAACGGCTGCACTTGAGGTTATAGTTTCCCCTGCACGGCCGCGAAAGCCCCGACAGAGGGCAGGCAACCGGGCAAGGCGAAGCAGGCAGAGATGGCACGGGCATGATCGACATTGGCAATACGTTTGCCTTGCTGGCACTGGTCGGCTGGCCGCTGGTCACCGTCCTGATGTTCCGCAACCTGCCGCTGGAGCGCGCGCTGATCTGGTCGATCCTCGGCGCCTATATGGTCCTGCCGCAGTTGAGCGCGATCAATGTGCCGCTGATCCCGCCCCTGAACAAGGAGACCATCCCCAACCTCGCCGCCTTTGCCGCCTGTCTGGCGATCTGGGGGCGGTTTCCAGACATGATCCCGGCGGGTTGGCTGGGCCGCGTGCTGCTGGTGATGTTCATCGTCAGCCCGGCGCTGACCGTGTTCACCAACCTTGAACCCATCCGGTTCGGCGTGGACAGCTTTGGTTCGATGCAGTTGATTGATCCGAATGCGTTGGAAACCTGGGGGCTGCCGGGGCTGCGGGTGTATGACTCGGCCTCGGCCATTGCGCGGCAGTTGTTCCAGATGCTGCCGTTCTTTCTGGCGCGGCAGGCCCTGCGATCCGAGGCGGCGATCCGCGAGATCCTGCTGGCGCTGGTGATTGCCGGGTCGATCTATGCGCTGCCGATGCTGTGGGAGGTGCGGTTCTCGCCGCAGCTTCACACGCGGCTCTACGGGTTCTTCCAGCATGATTTCGTGCAGGCGATGCGCAATGGCGGGTTCCGGCCCTTTGTCTTCATGCCGCATGGTCTGTGGGTGGCGTTCTTTGCCTTCATGGTGGCAATGGCCGCCGCTGCCCGCCTGCGCGAGAGCCCGGCGACAACCTCGGGCAAGCGGATGCTGTTTCTGGGCTTTGCCGGCGGGCTGGTGGTGATCTGCAAATCCATGGGCGCGCTGGTGTTCACCGTGGTTTTCGTGCCCATCGTGCTGTTCCTGCGGCCGCGGATGCAGGTGCTGCTGTCGCTGATGATCGTGGTGGTGGTGATCGCCTATCCCCTGCTGCGCGGGTCCGGCACAATTCCGACCGCCGCGCTGATCGAGCAGATCGCCGAGGTCAATGAAGAGCGCGCGCAGTCGCTGGAATACCGCTTTACCAACGAGGACCGCATCCTCGAGCATGTGTCGCACAAGCCCTTGTTCGGCTGGGGCGGCTGGGGGCGATTCATGGTCTATGACCCGTCCACGGGTGAATCGCTGACCGTGGTCGATGGCATGTGGATCATCATCATCGGCCATTATGGCTGGGTCGGTTACATCGGGATGTTCGGCCTGCTGACGCTGCCGGTGGTGTCGATCTGGGTCGAGGCCCGGCGACGCGGGGCGCAAGAGGTGCCGGTGGCCGTGTCGGCGCTGGTGCTGGTGCTGGCGGTCAACCTGTTGGACATGCTGCCGAATGCCACGCTGATCCCGTTTACCTGGCTGATCGCCGGGGCAATCCTGGGCTATGCCGAGGACATGCGCCGCGCGACCCTGACCGCCCGTGAGATGCGTTTGCGGCGGGCGCATCAGTCGGTTGTGCTGGGGCGCGAGGGGCAAGAGCCCTCGGGACGGCCCAGAACGTTGTTATAGGGCGCCACCTTTTGGCCCGAAATGTGAACCACTAAGGCCCCAAAGACAGGATTGTTTCGGGGCGAATGAAAGTCGTGCAGGTTTGTCATGTCGTTTGAAAGCTCGGAAACCGATATCGCCATCGTCGGCATGGCCGCCCATCTGCCGGGGGCGCCCTCGGTCGATGCCTATTGGCACAACCTGCGCCACGGGTTGCGCGCGATCCGGCGGTTGAGCGAGGACGATCTGCTGGCGGCAGGCGAGGACCCGGCCGTGATGCGGCTGCCCAACTATGTGCCCTTTGCCGCCCCGCTGGAGGGTTTTGCGCAGTTCGATGCCGAGTTCTTTGGCTTTTCGCCCAAGGAAGCCGCGATTCTGGACCCGCAGCATCGCCAGTTCCTCGAGGTTGCATGGGAGGCGCTGGAAAGCGGCGGCCATGTGCCCGAGCGTATCGCCGGCAATGTCGGGGTCTATGCCGGTTGCGGCATGGGCAGCTATTTCTATTTCAACATCTGCTCGAACCGCGACATGGTTCGCGATGTCGGCATGTTCCTGCTGCGCCATACCGGCAATGACAAGGATTTCCTCGCCACCCGCGTCAGCCATATCCTTGATCTGCGCGGCCCTTCGATCAACGTGCAGACGGCCTGCTCGACCTCGCTGGTGGCCGTGCATTATGCGGCGCAGGCCTTGTTGAGCGGCGAATGCGACGTGGCGCTGGCGGGCGGTGTGACCATCGAATTGCCGCAAGGGCGCGGCTATCTGCACAAGGAGAACGAGATCCTCAGCCCCGATGGCGAATGCCATGCCTTTGACCACCGGGCGCAGGGCACGGTGTTTGGCAGTGGCGCGGGTTGCGTGGTGCTGAAACGGCTGGCGGATGCCCAGCGCGACGGCGATGCCATCTGGGCGGTGCTCAAGGGGTCGGCAATCAACAACGATGGCGCGCAGAAGGCCGGTTATCTGGCGCCGTCGGTCGATGGTCAGGCGCGCTGCATCGCCGAGGCGCAGGCGGTGGCCGATGTGCCCGCCGAGACCGTGGATTATATCGAATGCCACGGCACCGGCACCTATCTGGGCGACCCGATCGAGGTTGCCGCGCTGACCCAGGCCTTTCGGCAGACGACCGAGGCAACCGGGTTCTGCAGGCTTGGTTCGGTAAAGACCAACATCGGGCATACCGACACCGCCGCGGGGGTTGCCAGCCTTATCAAGGTGGCGCTGTCGCTGCATCACCGGGAACTGCCGCCCAGCCTCGGGTATGAGGCGCCCAATCCGACGATTGATTTCGACACCTCGCCCTTTGCCGTCAACGCCGTGCTGACCCATTGGGAGCAGCGCGGCCATCCGCGCCGCGCCGGGGTCAACTCGTTGGGCGTCGGCGGCACCAATGCGCATGTGATCCTGCAAGAGGCGCCCGAGCGCGAGGCGAGCGGCGAGAGCGACTGGCCCTTCCAGATGTTCACCCTGTCGGCGCGCAACAAATCCGCGCTGGATGCGATGGGCCGCAATCTGGCGGCGCATCTTCGGGCGAACCCAGCGCAGGATCTGGCCGATATCGCCTGGACACTGCAAAACGGTCGCCGCGCCTTTGACAAGCGCCGGGTGGTGGTCGCCGGGTCGGCGGACGAAGCCGCCGCGCTGTTGGAGGCCGACAATCCGCGCCGGGTTTTCAGCCATACCGCGCTGGACAATCCCGATGTGGTGTTCCTGTTTCCCGGCGGCGGCGCGCAATACGCGGGCATGGCGCGCGACCTGTATGAAACCGAACCGGTCTTTGCCGAATGGATGGACCGGGGGTTGGCGCTGCTGCAACCGCGCCTGAGCTATGACATCCGCGCGCTGTGGCTGCCCGAACCGGGCGATGAGGCGGCGGCGGAGGCGGCGCTGAAAAAGCCCTCGGTGCAGTTGCCGCTCATCATGATTACCGAATACGCGCTGGCGATGATGCTGCAAAGCTGGGGCGTGAAACCCGCTGCGCTGGTCGGTCATTCGATGGGCGAAAATACTGCCGCCTGTCTGGCCGGGGTCCTCAGTTTCGAGGATTGCATCGCGCTGGTGCATCTGCGCGGCACCTTGTTCGATACGGTGCCAGCTGGCGGGATGCTGTCGGTGCCGCTGTCGCTGGAGGGGGTGCAGCCGTTCCTTGGCGATCTCGACATCGCCAGCGTGAATGCGCCGGAATTGACGGTGGTGTCCGGGCCGGATGCCGCGCTGGTCGATCTGGCGGCACGGCTGGCCGATGCCGGGATCGAGACCCAACGCATTGCCATCGACATCGCCGCGCACAGCCGGATGCTGGAGCCGATTCTGACGCGGTTCCGCGCCTTTCTCGCCTCGATCCCGCTGAACCCGCCGCGGCTGCCGGTGATGTCCAACCGCACCGGCCAGCCGCTGACGGCCGAGCAGGCGACCAGCCCGGACTATTGGACGCAGCACTTGCGCGGCACGGTGATGTTTGCCGGTTGTGTGTCTACGCTGGCGGAAAACCCCAATCGCATCTGGATTGAGGTGGGGCCGGGCAAGGCGCTGTCCTCGTTGACGCGGTTGCATGGCGCGGTGCCGGGGCAGCAGGTGCTGGCCGTGCTGCGCCATCCCGATGAGGACATCGCCGACGACGTTTACCACATGGGCCTGCTGGGGCGGATCTGGGCGCTGGGCGGGCAGTTCGACTGGACCCAGATCTGGGGCGAGGCCCGGCGCAACCGTGTGGTGCTGCCGACGTATCCCTTCGATCGCCGCGAGTATTTCATCGCCCCCGCCGTGGCCCAGGCAGAGACGCTGACAGCCCTGCCCGCGCGGATCGCCGATGTTGGCGACATGGGGTCGCGCCTCGGTTGGGTGGCGCGCACGCCAGCGCTCGATTTCGACGTCGAGGCCGAACTGCACGAGGCAGCGACTCAGACCTGGCTGGTCTTTGCCGACGCCGAGGGTCTGATGGCACCGGCACTGGCCCGGCTGCGGTCCGCAAGGCATCGGGTGATCGAGGTGCAGGCGGGCGATACCTTCCGTCGCCGCACCGACGATGCCTATACCTTGCCGACCGAACGCGGGCGCGAGGGATATGACCAACTGATTCAGGACCTTGTGCATCGCGGCACGGTGCCGACGCGAATTGTCCACGCCTGGCTGGCGGGTGGCGAGGAGCGGTTCCGGCCGGGCTCGTCCGCGTTTCAGACCCATGTCGAGCAGGGGTTCTATGCACTGATGTTCCTGGGTCAGGCGATTGCCGCCGAGGGGTTGGCGGGGCCGATTCACACGCTGGTGGTGACCGCCGGCGCAGTGCAGACACGCGATGAGGCGTTGCGCTGGCCGGAAAAGGCACTGATCGCCGGGCCCGCGCGGGTGATCCCGCACGAGTTGCCGGGGATGACAGTCGCCACGCTCGATATCGAACCGCGCGTGCGCAAGCGGGGCGGGCAGCCGGATCTGGTGTTGCCACTGCTGGAAGAGATGCTGGCGGCGCCTGGCAACACGGTCGCCGCGCTGCGTGGCGGACGGCGGTATGAGCAGGTTCTGCGGCCGCAGTCGCTGGTGGCGCCGGCCGATCTGCCACAGGGCGCGGTCTGGGTGATTACCGGCGGGTTCGGCGGCATCGGGCAAAGCGTGGCCGAGGCGCTGATTGCGGCATCGGGCGCAAAGATCGCGCTGATCGCCCGCTCGCCGCTGCCGCCCCGCGCCGAATGGGCCGCGCTGAAGGAGGCCGGGCACCCGTCCCTGCGGCGGATTCTGCAGGTGGAGAGACTAGAATCTCTGGGCGGCACGGTGCTGACCTGCGCCGCCGATGTGTGCAACATCGACGAAATGCGCGCGGCGTTCGAGCAGGTGCGCGCCACCTTGGGGCCGATCCACGGCGTGATTCATGCCGCAGGGACCATCGACGACGCGCCCTTGCTGGCCAAGACGGTCGGCAGCGTCGAGGGGGTTCTTGCGCCCAAGGTGCATGGCACGCGGGTTCTGGACGCGCTGCTGCCGGATGGCGCGGTCGAGCGGATCGTGGTGTTTTCCTCGACCTCGGTGCTGACGGCGCCGGCTGGTCAGGTCGATTATGTCGCCGCGAACGAGTATCTGAACGCCTGGGCTAAGTCGCGCAGTAGCAAGACGCGGGTGCAAGCGATCGACTGGGGCATCTGGCAGGGCGTCGGCATGGCCGCCGATGCGATGGCGGCGCGGCTGGGACAGGCTCTGACACTGCCGGAATCGCCCACCGGAGTGCCGCTTCTGGACTTCGCGGGCTTTGACGCGGCGATGAACCGACGGTTCCGCGCGACCTATTCGACGGACATGTGGTTGCTGGATGAGCACCGCACCAAGGATGGGCGGGCGCTGGTTCCTGGCACCGGGATGCTGGAAATCGCCGTTCAGGCGCTGCATGCCCAGCGCGAGGTGGAACCCTTCGAGATCAACGATCTGACGTTCTTCCGCGCGCTGGAGGTCGATCAGCCGCGCGCAGTCGAGGTGGTGATGACCCGCTCGGACGCCGGATATGATCTGGCGCTGCGCTCGGAGGTGACGCTGCGCGGGCGCAAGGGGTTCGTGCTGAACGCCTCGGCGCAGATCGGCATGGGGGCGTTGCCGGCGCCCGCGCGGCTGGATGTGTCGGCGCTGGTGGCGCGTTGCCCGCGCGATGTGCACGAGGGCAGCGGGCTGTCCACCGGGCAGGAGGCGCATCTGGCCTTTGGCCCGCGCTGGCGGGTGCTGAACCGGGTGGCGTATGGTGCGGGCGAAGGCGTGGCGCATCTGGCGCTGCCGCAGGCATTCCGGGGCGATCTGGCGCAGGGCTATGTGCTGCATCCGGCGCTGATGGATCTGGCGACCGGCTGGGCGATGGGGCTTATCGCGGGCTATCAGGGTCGCGCGCTGTGGGTGCCGGTCAGTTACGGGCGGGTGCGGGTTTACCGCGCGCTGCCAGCCGAGATTGTCAGCCATGTGCGCATCGCGCCGGCCGAGAGTGGCTTTGCCAGTTTCGACATCACGCTGGCCACACCCGAGGGCGAAGTGTGTGTCGAGATTGCGCGCTTTACCATCAAGCGGCTGGAGGGCGGCTTTGGCGCTCCGGCGCCGCTGCTGGCGTCTGAAGTGGCGTTCAGCGAGGGCGGCGAGGGGCGCGCGCTGACTGCGGGCGAAGAGCGTCTGGCGCGCAATCTGGCGATGGGGCTGACGGCTGCGGAGGGCGCAGAGGGCTTCCTTCGTGCGCTGGCGGTTGATCGGGCACAGGTGGTGGTTTCGTCTCTGACGCTGCCGGAATTGATCGCCGAAGCGGCTCTGCCGTTGGAGGTGGCCAGCGAGGGGCAGAAGTTCGAACGCCCCGATCTGGACAGCGCCTATGTCGCGCCGCGCAATGATGTCGAGCGCATGCTGGTGGCGATGTTCGAGGAATTGCTGGGCGTGCAGGGCGTCGGCGTGCAGGACAGTTTCTTTGATCTGGGTGGGCATTCGCTGATCGCGGTGCGGCTGTTCGCGCGGGTGAAAAAGACCTGGGCAGTGGATTTCCCGATCTCGGTGCTGTTCGAGGCGCCGAATGTGGAAAAGGTCGGCGCGTTGGTGGCCGAGGTTGCGGGCATCACCGACAGCGGCGAGGCGCCTGCGGTGGCGGCGCCCGTGCGGCGCTATGAATTCCTGGTGCCGATGCATGAGGGCGAAGGCGGGCCAAAAACGCCGTTCTTCCTGGTTGCCGGGATGTTCGGCAATGTGCTGAACCTGCGGCATCTGGCGCAACTGGTGGGCACTGACCGGCGGTTCTTTGGCCTGCAGGCGCGCGGATTGCTGGGCGGGGCCGAGCCGCACAGGCGGCTGGATGACGCCGCGCGTGACTATCTGGCCGAGGTCCGGCAGGTGCAACCGCAGGGGCCCTATCTGCTGGGCGGGTTCTCGGGTGGTGGGCTGACCGCGCTGGAGATGGCGCGGCAATTGCGGGCCGAGGGGCAGGAAGTGCAGTTGCTGACGCTGCTCGATACGCCGGTGCCGCTGCGGCCGGGGCTGAACCGCGCGGACAAGGCGGCGATCAAGCTGGCCGAGTTCCGCCGCAAGGGGCCGGGTTATGTGCTGGAATGGCTGGCGAACCGGCGGGCTTGGAAGGAAGAGCTGGCGCGGATGGCGCAAGAAGCGGGGGCCGAAGGCGACAGCGGGTTCCACAACCGCGCCATCGAGGCGGCGTTCCGCGACGCCCTGCCGCATGTGGCGATGGCGGCCTATGATGCGCCCGTCGCGCTGTTCCGGCCCCCTCTGGACCGGCACTGGAAGGTGAGTGGCGGGCGTTGGGTCAGCAAGGCCAAGGAGTATGTGTTCGAGGACAACGATTGGGGCCGCTGGATGCCGAACCTGTCCGTGCATGAGGTGCCTGGCGACCATGACAGCATGGTGCTGGAGCCGAATGTACGGGTGATGGCGGCAAGGTTGCGGGCGCTGATCGCGGAGGGTGAGGCATGAGCAGCGTCAATTGTGTGATCCTGAACTGGCGCACGGCCGAGATGACGGTCAAGGCGGTCGAGGCGGCAATCGTGGCGATGGAGGGGATCGAGGGCGCGATCACCGTCGTCGACAATGACAGCCAGGACGGCAGCTTTGAGGCTATGAGCGCGGCGATGGCGGGTTGGCCGCGGGTGCGCGTGCTGCAATCGGGGCGCAATGGCGGCTATGGCGCGGGCAACAACCACGGCATCCGCGCCGGGCTGCCGGGGGGGGAACGGCCCGATTATGTCTATATCCTGAACTCGGACGCCTTTCCGGCACCCGATGCGATACGGGTGCTGGTCGCGTATCTGGACGCCCAGCCGCAGGTCGGATTCGCCGGCAGCCATATCCACGGGCCTGAAGGTGAGCCGCATACGACGGCGTTCCGGTTTCCATCAATCGCCAGCGAGTTCGAGGGGGCGGCGCAAACCGGGCCGGTCTCGCGCCTGCTGAGGCGGCATATTGTCGCGCCGCCGCTGCCCACACAGACCAGCCGGGTTGACTGGGTCGCCGGGGCCTCGGTCCTGATGCGGCAATCGATGCTGGACCAGATCGGCCTCTTTGATGAGGTGTTTTTCCTGTATTTCGAGGAAACCGACCTGTTCCTGCGCGCCGCGCGTGCCGGATGGCAGGCGGTTTATGTCGTGGAAAGCCGGGTGATGCATATCGGTTCGGTCAGCACGGGGATGAAGCAGTGGCGTCGGGTGCCGGCCTATTGGTTTGCCTCGCGGCGGCACTATTTCGAAAAGAACCACGGGCGGTTCTATGCGCTGGGTGCCTTGGGCGCGCATGTGGCGGGTTTGGGGCTTTATGGCCTCAGGGTGGTGCTGCAGCGCAAGAAACCCCACACCCCGCCATATTTTTTCCGCGATCTTGTGAAACACAGTCTGGGAACGCGCCGACCCCAGGAGAGTTAGAATGACCCCGTTTTCATGTGTGCTGGTAGGGAATGAATCGCTGCTGGTCGAATGTGCCAAGGTGTTGCTGGGCCGCGGGCACGGCATCGTTACCGTGGCCAGCCGAAACCCCGAGGTGGCGGCATGGGCCGAGGCAGCGGGCATTCCGGTGGTCGCGCCGGGCAAGGGGATCGAAGGGCGGATCGCGGGCGGGTTCGACTGGCTGGTGTCGATCGCCAACCTCAGTGTGCTGCCCGAAGCGCTGATTGCGCGGGCGCGGCTGGGGGCGGTGAACTTTCACGACGGCCCTCTGCCTGAGCGCGCCGGGCTGAACGCGCCGGTCTGGGCGCTGCTGAACGGCGAGACGCGGCACGGCATCACATGGCACCGGATCGAGGGCGGCATTGATGAAGGGCGGATTCTGGCGGCGGCCGAGTTCGAGATTGCGCCCGAAGATACAGCGTTTTCGCTGAACGCCCGCGCCTATGCCGCGGCGATCGAGAGTTTTCCGGCGCTGGTTTCGGCGATGGAGCGCGGCGAGTCCGGCCGGGTGCAGGATCTGACGCGGCGCGGGCTGACCCTGCGCGATGACCGTCCGGCGATGGCGGCGCGGCTGGATTTCCGCCGTCCGGCTGCCGAGCTGGTGCGGCTGGTGCGGGCGCTGGATCATGCGGGCTATTGGAACCCTCTGGCGCTGGCAAAGATCGAAACCGCGCGTGGGGTGTTTGCCGTCGGGCAGGCCGAAATGGTGGCGGGCTCGGGCGCGCCGGGCGTGGTGATCGAGGCGGGCGATGCGCCGGTGATCGGCTGCGGCGATGGCGCGGTGCGGCTGTCCGGACTGACCTGTCTGGGTGGGCTGCCGGTGCGGGATGTCGTCCGGGTCGGTGAGGGTCTGGCGGCGCCGGAGGCCGAGCTGACGCAGGCAATGGCGCGGGTGGTTTCGGGCGACCGGGTCTGGCGGCGGGTGTTGCAGGGCTTTGCGCCGGGCGAATTGGCCGGGGTGAAGGCGAGCGGCAAAGGGATCGCCGAGCGCGCCCTGCCGGGGATTTCTGCGGCGCAGGCGGTGGTCGCGATGGCAGGATATGTGCCCGGCGGCTGGGCGCTGTGCGGCACGGCAACGGCCGAGGCGCACAAGGCGGCACCGGGATACGTGGCGCCCTGGGTGCCGATGGATGCGAAGGATGAAGCCTCGATTCAGGCGGCGCTGGCCATGGCGGCCGAGCATCCGTCCTATGCGCGCGATCTGATTGGCCGCGATCCGGCGCTGATGCCGGTGAAGGTGCCCTCGCTGGGTCTGTCGCAGGCCGGGCGGATCGAGGGCACGGCGCTGTGCCTGATCGACGGGGCCGAGGGGCTGCGACTGTCGGCGGATCTGGCGCTGGTCGATGAGGCAACGCTGGATCTGTTCGCGGCGCGTATCGGCGAGCGCGTGGCGGGTGGCGAACTGGTCGGACCCGCGGATGCTGCGGTGCTGGAGCGGCTGAACGCGACCGCGCAGGCGTTCGACAATCTCACGATCCCGGCGCTGTTCGAGGCGCAGGTGGCGCGCACACCGGATGCCGTGGCGCTGGTGTTCGAGGGCGTCAGCCTGAGCTATGCGCAGTTGAACGCACGGGCGAACCGGGTGGCGCATGTGCTGCGCGGCATGGGTGTCGGGGCGGATGTTCCGGTGGCCCTCTGCGCGCGGCGTTCGCCTGACCTGCTGATCGGGGCGCTGGGCATTCTGAAGGCGGGTGGCGCCTATGTGCCGATGGACCCGTCCTATCCGGCGGACCGGCTGAAGCATTTCCTGACCGACAGCGCCGCGCCCGTTGTGGTGACGCAGTCGGGCTTGATCGACGCGCTGCCCGAACATGCGGCCGAGATGCTGGTGCTGGACACGGATACCCGGCTGGCCGGGGCAAGCGAGGCCAACCCGCAGGGCGGGGCTGCGCCGGAAAACCTCGCCTATCTGATCTATACCTCGGGCTCGACAGGGCTGCCGAAGGGCGTGATGGTCGAGCATCGCAACGTCGCCAACTTCTTTGCCGGGATGGATGCGCAGATCGATCATGCGGCGGGCTCGGTCTGGTTGGCGGTGACGAGTCTGAGCTTTGACATCTCGGTGCTGGAGCTGTTCTGGACGCTGGCGCGTGGGTTCAAGCTGGTGCTGACCTCGGACGAGGACCGGATGATGGTTTCCGGTCAGTCGCTGGCGATCAGCGGAAAGCCGATGGATTTCAGCCTGTTCTATTGGGGCAACGACGATGGCGCCGGGCCGCGCAAGTATGAGCTGCTGCTGGAAGGTGCCAAATTCGCCGATACCCACGGGTTCACGGCGGTCTGGACGCCGGAACGCCATTTCCACGCCTTTGGCGGGCCGTTCCCGAACCCCTCGGTGACCGGGGCGGCGGTGGCGGCGGTGACAAAGAACATCGCCGTGCGCTCGGGCAGCGTGGTGGCGCCGTTGCACCATCCGTTGCGCATTGCCGAGGAATGGGCGGTGATCGACAACCTGACCAATGGGCGCGCCGGGCTGGGCATCGCCAGTGGCTGGCATCCGGTCGATTTCGTCATGCGGCCCGAAAACGCCCCGCCGAACAACAAGGCGGCGATGTTCGACACCATCGACAAGGTGCGCCGGCTGTGGCGCGGCGAGGAAGTCGCCTTTGACCGTGGCAATGGCGAGATGGTGCCAGTGCAATCGCTGCCGCGCCCGGTCTCGCGTGAGTTGCCGCTCTGGCTGACGATTGCGGGCAACCCGGATACCTGGCGTGAGGCGGGTGAGATTGGCGCGAACGTGCTGACGCACCTGCTGGGCCAGTCGATCGACGAAGTGGCGGGCAAGATCCAGATCTATCACGCCGCGCTGCGCAAGGCCGGGCATGATCCGAAGGATTTCACCGTCACGCTGATGCTGCACACCTATGTGGCGCGCACGCGGGAACTGGCGCGCGAGACGGCTCGCGGGCCGATGAAGGCCTATCTGCTGGCCGCCGCCGGGCTGGTCAAGCAATACGCTTGGGCGTTTCCGGCCTTCAAGAAGCCCGCGGGCGTGACGGATCCGATGGATATCGACCTGCGCTCGCTCAGTCAGGATGAGGTGGACGGCATTCTGGAGTATGCCTTCAACCGCTATTTCGAGGATTCTGGCCTGTTCGGCACCGTCGAGGATTGTCTACGGCGGGCCGAGCATCTGAAAACCATTGGTGTGGATGAAATCGGCTGCCTGATCGACTATGGCATTCCGACCAGTCAGGTGCTGGAGGGGCTGTTCCCGCTGGCCGAAGTGCTCAAGCGCTCGAACGCGCCCAGTGCGCTGGCGGCGGATGACTTTTCGCTGGCCGCGCAGATCCAGCGCCACGGCGTGACGCATCTGCAGTGCACGCCCTCGATGGCGCGCATGCTGGTGGGCAATGACGAGGCCCGCGCTGCCTTGTCACACGTGAAACATCTGCTGGTCGGCGGCGAGGCGTTGCCGGGTGCACTGGCGGCGGAACTGGCGGCAATCACCGGGGCGCCGGTGCACAACATGTATGGGCCGACCGAAACGACGATCTGGTCCACCACCTGTGCCACGCGGGGCGGCGAAGGGGTCGTCGGCATCGGCGCGCCAATCACCAACACCACGCTGCATGTGCTGGACGAGGCGCAGCAACCAGTGCCGCTGGGTCACGAGGGCGAGTTGTGGATCGGCGGCGCCGGGGTCACGCGTGGCTATTGGCAGCGCGAGACCATGACGGCGGAGCGCTTTGTGGTGATCGGCGGTGAACGCCTCTATCGCACCGGGGATCTGGTGCGGCTCAGGGCGGATGGCACGGTCGATTTCCTCGGTCGGGCGGATCATCAGGTCAAGATCCGCGGCTATCGCATTGAGTTGGGCGAGATCGAAACGGTTCTGGATGCACAACCGGGCGTCACCCAATCGGTCGTCATCGCCCGCGAGGATCAGCCCGGCGATGTGCGGCTGGTGGCCTATGTGCTGGGCAATGCGGACACCGGCGCGCTGAAATCGGCGCTGGCGGCGCAAATGCCCGCGCATATGGTGCCGGCGCATGTGGTTCGGCTGGACCGCTTCCCGATGACGCCGAACAAGAAGATCGACCGCAAGGCGTTGCCTGCGCCGGGTCTGGTGCGCGCAGCGGTGATCGCGGCGCCGGTGGCGGCGAATGCCGGGGATACGCTGGCGCGGATCGCCGGGGTGTGGCGGCATGTGCTGGGCGTGACCGAGGTCAAGCCGGGCGACAACTTCTTCCAGTTGGGCGGCCATTCGCTGCTGGCCGTGCAGGCGCACCGCGAAATCCGCGAGGTGTTGGCGCTGCCGGGCCTGTCGATCACCGATGTGTTCCGCTTCCCGGTGCTGTCTGCGCTGGCCGGGCATATCGATGCCAAACTGCGGCCCGTGGCCACCCCGGCGACCGAGGCTGTCGAGGATGACTCGGCCAAGGGTCGGTTGGATGCGATGTCGCGCCGCCGGATGATGCGGGCCGAACGCCTGGGCAAGGCGGGGTGAGCGAGGCGCTGACCGCTCTGGCGCGGCGGGTGACCGGCGGACGCTGCCAGGTGGCGGCGGTGCCGGTCGCCCTTGGCGATCCCGGTGCACTTCTGGGCGCCGAGCTTGACGCGATCACCAGTGCGGTTCCCGGACGGCAGCGGGAATTCGCCGCCGGTCGGATGGCGGCGCGCCGGGCGATGGGTCAGTCACTGGTCTTGCCGATGGGGCCTGACCGTGCGCCGCTCTGGCCAGACGGTTGGTCCGGCTCGATCACCCATGCGGGGCCTTGGGCTGTTGCCGCCGCAATGCGCGGGCAGGGAATGGTCGGGCTGGACATGGAGCCGGACGAGGATCTGCCGGAAGAGATTCTCGACACCGTTCTGACCCCGCTTGAGCGGGCAGCGCTGCGCGATCTGCGGCAGGCGCGGCTGATCTTCACGATCAAGGAGGCGGCCTATAAGGCGCAATTCCCGTGCAGCCGCCAGATTTTTGGCTTCGAGGTTTTCGAGGTTCGGCTGTCCGGCGATGGTTTCGAAGCGGTGTTCCAGCAAGCCATCGGGCCATTTCAGCGTGGCGAGGGTCTATTCGGGCGCTTCGGCGCCGCCGGGGGCTTTGTCATGGCCGGGCTTGTTCTTTGAAAATCGCGCCGCTGCCTGCCCGGCCCGGCGCCCGGTGGCCAGACAGGCGGTCAGCAGATAACCACCGGTCGGCGCCTCCCAATCGAGCATCTAGCCCGCCGCAAAAACCACCGGCA
>CALESR010000090.1 GCA_937907485.1 uncultured Paracoccaceae bacterium
CATCAATGCGCCACCCCCGCCGCGACGCTTTCGTCGATGAACTTGCCTTCGCGGAAGCGGAACATGCTGAATTCGGCGGCCAGCGGCCCCGGTTCGCCCTTGGCGATCAGTTCGGCCATCGCCCAGCCCGAGCCGGGGATTGCCTTGAAGCCGCCGGTGCCCCAGCCGCAGTTGATGAAGGTATTGCCGAGCGGGGTTTTCGACAGGATGGGCGAGCGGTCGCCGGTCATGTCGACGATGCCGCCCCACTGGCGCAGCATCTTGAGGCGCGACAGCATCGGGAAGGTCTCGATCAGGGCGCGCACGGTTTCCTCGATGTGCATCCACGAGCCGCGCTGGGTGTAGTTGTTGAAATGGTCGGCACCGCCGCCGATGACCATCTCGCCCTTGTCGGATTGCGACATGTAGCCATGCACGGTGTTGGCCATGACGACGCAGGACATCGCCGGTTTGATCGGTTCGGACACCATCGCCTGCAGCGCCACCGATTCGACCGGCAGGCGGAAGCCCGCCATGTTGGCCAGATGCCCCGAGTGCCCGGCGACCACGATGCCCAGCTTGCCGCAGCCGATGGTGCCAAGGGTGGTGTTGACGGCAGACACCACGCCGCCGACGCTTTCGACGCCGGTGACTTCGCAGTTCTGGATCACATGCATGCCCATCGCCGAACAGGCGCGGGCATAGCCCCAGGCGACCGCGTCATGGCGCGCGGTGCCGCCGCGCGGTTGCCAGAGCGCGCCGAGCACGGGATAGCGCGGTCCGTCGATGTTCATGATCGGCACGATGCGCTTGACCTCGGCGGGCGTGATGAAGCGGGTCTCGACGCCCTGCAGCGCGTTGGCCATCGCAGTGCGTTTATAGCCGCGCGCCTCATGTTCGGTCTGCGCCAGCATCATCACGCCGCGCGGCGAGAACATGGTGTTGTAGTTCAGGTCCTGGCTGAGCCCCTCGAACAGGCTGCGGGCCTTTTCATAGATCGCGGCGGAGGGGTCCTGCAGATAGTTCGAGCGGATGATGGTGGTGTTGCGCCCGGTGTTGCCGCCGCCCAGCCAGCCCTTTTCAAGGATCGCGACATTGCGGATGCCGAAGTTCTTGCCGAGGTAATAGGCCGTCGCCAGCCCGTGACCGCCCGCGCCGACGATGATGACATCGTAATGCGGCGCCGGTTGCGGCGAGGCCCAGGCGCGCTGCCAACCGGTGTGCTGGCGCATGGCCTCGCGGGCGATGGCAAAGACGGAATAGGATTTCATCGTCGCACTCCCTGCGGGCGGGACGCATGCGGGGCGTCCGGTCCGGTGATGGATCGGAGCGCGAGATAACCCTTCGCTACAAGCGGCACAATGCGGACAAAACCGACATGGTGGCCCAACTGCGCCGATGCGTCACACAGCGCGTCGGGGCGGGGCGTGGCGGAATGGCTTTTGTCGCGGCGCGGGGCAGGGTAAGGGAGGGAGGATTTGACAGGAGGCGTCATGACGATCTGGTCGTTCCTCATCCCGGCGCTGGTGCTTTCGGCGGTAGTGGTCGGACTCGTCGCGTTGGGATTGTGGCGGGGCGCCCGTGTGCAGGCCTCCGAGCCCGGCCCGCGGCGCGAGATGCGCATCTATGCCGACCAGCTCAAGGAAATCGACCGGGACCGCGCGCGGGGCCTGATCCCCGAGGACGAGGCCGGGCGGTTGCGGGCGGAAACGGCGCGCCGGTTGCTGGAGGCGGATCGCCGGGCCGTGACGCCGCTGCGCGAATCGCCCCCCGGCATGAAGGCGCTGGCACTGGTGCTGGTGCTGGCGGTGCCGGTGCTGGCTGGCGTGCTCTATGTCCGTCAGGGGGTGCCCGGCCTGCCCGATCAGCCTTTGGCGCAGCGCCAGCAAGACGCCGCCGAGGCCCGCGAGGCGCGGCGGCCGCAGATCGAGATGGAGGCCGCCTGGGAGGCCGACCCCGAGCGTCCGCCGGCGCCCGAGGTCGAGCCGCAGTATCTGGCGCTGATGGAGCAGTTGCGCGAGGCGATCACCCATCGGCCGAACGATCAGCGCGGGTTGCGTCTGCTGGCGGTGAACGAGGGCAATCTGGGCAATCACGCGGCCTCGGCGGCGGCGTGGGAGCGGCTGGTGGCGGTGCAGGGCCCCGATGCGCCGGTCGAGGATCTGGCGGCGTTGGCCGAAGCGATGGCGATGGCGGCGGGTGGGCTGATCTCGGCAGAGACCGAACTGGTGCTCGAAGCGATCCTGCGGCAAGACCCGCGCAACGGCACCGCGCGCTATTATCTGGGGCTGATGTTCGCGCAGACCGGGCGGCCGGACCTGACGTTCCGCCTGTGGCGCGGGCTGCTGGAGGAAAGCAATCCCGATGACCTCTGGGTGCCGGCGATTCGCGGCACGATCGAGGAATTGGCGCAGATCGCAGGCGTGCGTTATACGCTGCCGCCCGAAGCGGCGGGCGGGCGCGGTCCGTCGGCCAGCGACATGCAGGCGGCGGCGGGGATGACCGAGGCCGAGCGTCAGCAGATGATCGGCGGCATGGTCGAGGGGCTGGCGGCGCGGCTGGCCAATGGCGGCGGCCCGCCCGAGGATTGGGCCCGGCTGATCGGCGCGCTGGGGGTGCTGGGGCAGGGCGACCGGGCGCGGGCGATCTGGGCAGAGGCGCGGCTGGTCTTTGCCGACCGGCCCGAGGCGCTGGCGCTGATCGACGCTGCGGCGCAGGCGCAGGGTTTCACCGAATAATGGCGGTCTTTGCCGAGACCGAGGGGTTTCTGGCCGCCCTGCCGCCGCAGGGCGCGCTGGCGGGCCTCGATCTGGGGGAAAAGACCATCGGTGTTGCGGTCAGTGATCTGCGGCGCATGGTGGCGACCCCGCTGGAAACCATTCGGCGCGCCAAATTCACCCTCGACGCGGCGCGGCTGTTGCAGATCGCGCAGGCGCGCGGGCTGGCGGGGCTGGTGCTGGGGCTGCCGCTGAACATGGATGGCAGCGAGGGGCCGCGCTGCCAGTCGACCCGCGCCTTTGCCCGCAATCTGGGCGGGCTGACCGATCTGCCCATCGGGTTCTGGGACGAGCGGCTGTCGACCGTCGCGGCAACGCGGGCGCTGCTGGATTTCGACACCTCGCGCGCCAAGCGGGCGCAGGTGATCGATCATGTGGCGGCGGGCTTCATTCTGCAGGGATTTCTGGACAGAATGGCCGTATTGCGTCGCTGACGGGCTGGAAGCGCGGGATCGGCTGGCTATCTTGCCATCGAATGTCAGGAACAGACGCGATGAATGACCTCTCGACCGACCGGATTTGGATGCGCAACGAAGTGGACAGCCCCTGCGTGAAGGTCTGCGTGATGCATCCCCGCGCGGGGATTTGCGTCGGCTGTCACCGCACGCTGGATGAGATCGCCGAATGGTCGGGCATGGCGCCGGACACGCGGCGCGCGGTCATGGCGCAACTGCCGGAGCGGGCGGCGGCGCTGAAACAACGCCGGGGCGGACGCGCGGCGCGGTTGGGCGAGGTCTGAGGCCCCGCCCCGCGCGTCAGGCCGGGTCGGTGTCGAAGAGATCGACCTGCGCGGGCGGTCGCGGCGGCGTCAGCCCTAGGTGACGCCAGCTGGCCGGGGTCAGCATGCGCCCGCGCGGGGTGCGCGCCAGCAGGCCCTGCTGCAAGAGGAAGGGCTCGATCACCTCTTCGATGGCGTCGCGGCTTTCGCTGAGCGCGGCGGCGATGGTTTCCACGCCCACCGGCCCGCCGCCGTAATGATCCGCCAGCAGTTGCAGATACCGCCGGTCGGCGCCGTCGAGGCCGCGGTGATCGACGCCCAGCCGGGTCAGCGCGTCATCGGCCAGCGCGCGGCTGAGCGTGCCGTCGCCCTCGACCAGCGCAAAATCGACCACCCGACGCAGGAGCCGCCCGGCGATTCGCGGCGTTCCGCGGGCGCGGCGGGCGATTTCCTGCACGCCCTCGTCGGCGGCGGGGATGCCCAGCAGCCGGGCGCCGCGCGCGACGATCTGGCAGAGTTCGGCCTCGGTGTAGAATTGCAGCCGCGTCGGAATGCCGAACCGGTCGCGCAGCGGCGTGGTCAGCAGGCCCAGCCGGGTGGTGGCGCCGACGAGGGTGAAGGGTTGCAGCTCGATACGCACGGTGCGCGCGGCGGGGCCCTCGCCAATCACCAGATCGAGCATGAAATCCTCCATCGCGGGATAGAGGACCTCTTCAACCGCCGGGCTGAGGCGGTGGATCTCGTCGATGAAGAGCACATCGCGCGGTTCCAGATTGGTCAGGATCGCCGCCAGATCGCCCGCCTTGGCCAGCACCGGCCCCGAGGTCATGCGAAACCCGACACCGAGTTCGCGCGCCATGATCTGCGCCAGCGTGGTCTTGCCCAGACCGGGCGGGCCATAGAACAGCGTGTGATCCATCGCCTCGGAGCGCATCCGGGCGGATTGGATGAAGACCTTCAGATTGGCGCGCGCCTCGTGCTGGCCGATGAATTCATCGAGCATCTGCGGCCGCAGGGCGCGGTCGGAATCCTCGGGCTGGCGGTCAGGGCGCAGAGTGGGATCGGGCGTGGTCATGCGGTTGAATGCTCGCAAAGGGGGGCGGTCGTCAACATCGCGTTCATGAGTTCAGTCCAAACTGACGGGTGTGCAGTCGGCGCATCCAGCCGTGCTCGGCGCGAATCACCGCGTCGGCCGGGGCAGCGGGCGAGAGGAGTTCGAGGATCGAAAACAGAAAATTCGAAGGATTGCGTCGGGCAAGGTGCAAGGTGACGCCGGTCTGCCCGGCGACATGGGCCTGCCAACGGCCCAGCAGATTGTCCTCGCCGTAAGCGGAGCCGACATATCGAGCGCCATCTTGTGTGTCGGTAATCAGATAGATGCCGCGCCAGTGGCGCAGCACCTCGGCCCAGCGCGCCGGAATCGCCCGCAAGGTGGCGGCGTCGAGGATCAGTGTGTCCCAGTCGGGCAATGGTGGAGACAGATCGGCCTTTGGTGTGATTTGCAGCACCGGCAGCGGCGTTGTTTCGGCCAAGCGCATATAGGCGCGTGCCCCGGGGTCGGCCACGATCAGGCGACCGACCAGTTCGGCCAGTTCGGCCATCGGCGTCAGCGTGAAGCTGGCGCGCGAAGCGGCGGGGGCTGTGGCCTCGGCCAGACGGGGGTCCCGGATCCGCTCGCGCATGGTGCGAAAATCGGGGTCGGCGAACAGGTCAGCGGGGCTGCGATCCTGCCAGCCATCCTGACGCCAAAGGCCAAGGAAGACGAGTGTCCCGTCGCCGCGGGTCAGGAAGGATGCCATGATCCGCCGTGCCTTCAGCGTCGCCTCGGCCTGACGGGGATGGGTGCGTTGGTAGGCGTCGAACAGCGCAGGTTCCGATTCGGCCATCTGGGTCAGCGCCAGCCGTTCGTGCGGGTTGCCGGGTTTGTGCAGGCAGAGGGCGGTTTGGGTGGGGACAAGGCCGTGCGCTGCAAGGAGCGTGCAGAACTCCATCAGCCGGCGCCTTTGGCGGGCCGGGGAAGGGCAGTTCCGGTGGCCTGGGGTTTCTGGCTGCGGGGCGCGGTTGGGGCGTGTCGTGGGGAGGGGGATGTGGCAGGGCTCATTTCGGCGCCAGAAGTTTGAGGGCGGCGCGGATCAGGGCGGGGGTTTCGGTCTCGACCTCGGCGGCCTGGGCGACGGCCTGCGCGGCCTCGGACGGGCCATAGCCGAGGTTGGTCAGCGCCGAAAGTGCGTCGGCCTGGGTCTGCGCCGACTGGCGGCGGGCATTGGCCCTTGGTTTGGCGACCGGCGCCGCGGCGGGCTCGGTCGGTTCGATCACGAGGTCGGACTCGCCCGGATCGGCGCCCAAATCGGCGCCGGTGGCGCCCATCGCCATCACGGTCGGCGCCTTGTCCTTGAGTTCGAGCACCAGTCGTTGCGCCAGTTTCGGCCCGACGCCGGGCGCCTTGCGCATCGCACCGGCGTCGCCGATGGCGATGGCGCGGGCGACGCCTTCGGGCCCCAGCGTGCCGAGGATCGACATCGCCGCCTTGGCGCCGACGCCCTGCACCCCCATCAGCAGCCGGTGCCATTCCTTTTCCATCAGGGTGAGAAAGCCGAAAAGCTGCAGCAGATCCTCGCGCACCAGCAGTTCGGTATACAGCGCGGCCATGCCGCCGGGGCCGGGCAGCGCCATCAGCGTGCGCTCGGACACATGCACCAGATACCCGACGCCGCGCACGTCGAGCAGGATGTGGTCCGACGCGCGATAATCGATGCGTCCCGAAAGTTTGCCGATCATCCCGCCGCCCTCACCGCTGCCGCCAGACGCCCGGCGCTTTGCACATGAAAGGAATGGCAGATCGCCACCGCCAGCGCATCCGCCGCGTCGGGGCTGTCGATCTGCACACCGGGCAATTGCATGCGCACCATGTGGTCAACCTGCACCTTGGCGGCCTTGCCGACACCGACCACGGCCTTTTTCACCGCGTTGGGGGCGTATTCGCCGACCACGAGGCCGAATTGCGCCGGCACCAGCAGGGCAATCGCCCGCGCATGGCCCAGTTTCAGCGTCGCCACGGCGTCCTTGTTGACAAAGGTCTGTTCCACCGCCGCGCAATCGGGGCGATGCTGCTCCAGCACGCGGGTCAGTTGCACATGCAGGCTGAGCAGACGCTCGGCCAGATCGTCGCCGACCGAGTGCAGCGTCCCGTTGGCGACATGGCTGAGCCGCGAGCCCGCCACGTCGATCAGCCCCCACCCGAGGTTGCGCAAACCCGGGTCGATCCCCAAAACCCGCATCCGATGCCTTGCCTGTTGAGTCGCGCGCCCTGACTGGCGCGTCCTTGGCGCAAATTTGGCACGAAAAGTGAACAAACGCCAGTGGAAAGACAAATTCGGCTCACGCTTGGTAAAAAAACCGTTGCATCTGCCGAATTTGGTCTTACGGTGGTCGCATTCAGGGTTTGGCCGCTGTCATGCGGCCCTCTGATCTTGCGCAAGTCATGCGGCAGACGCATGGCGGCCTTGCGCGTTCCCCCTCTTCTCGCTGCATCTGCAAACGGCTATCTCTGTCGCAGAAGCACAATGCTTCAGCAATTTACAAATGACAGGAGCCTCAGATGGCCTTTTTTGCCTCCGCACGCCCCGTCGCTGACGGCGTGTTCGGCCGCAGCCTCGGGTTCTCGTTCGCCGACCTTTTCGCCCGCGTCGCCGCGTGGAACGATCAGCGAGTCACCCGCCGTGAGCTGGCCAAGCTTTCGGACCGCGAGCTGGACGATATCGGTCTGTGCCGTGGCGACATCGACGGCGTGATCAACGCGCTGCGTTGATCCAGCGGCCCGCGACGCGGGACCGTCGAGACCCAGAACAGGAAACGCCGCCCGGCTGATGGCCAGGGCGGCGTTTTTCATGGGCTGGCAGGGATCAGAGGGTGGCGCTGGCCTCGGGCAGGGGGGCGCCACGCAGGGCGGCGGCCAGTGCACTGCTGACCGGATCGGCACCAAAGAGCCAATGGGTGATCTGTGCGCCGAACCCGGCCTCGGCCACCGGGGGGGCGACAAAGGCCGAGCTGTCATGCGCCAGCCCGGCGGCCTTGAGCACGACAAGGCAGACGAGCGTGCCGCCGACAATCCCGCCCGCGCGGCGCAGCAGGCCAAAGCGCGGGGCCTCATTTTCAACCTTGACCTCGACGCGCGAGGCAAGAACGGCTTCCATTCGCTGCAAGAAGGCGGAACTGGGCATGGTCACATCCGGTTTGGGGCGAGTCCCCGCCAGACTAGACCGCAATCTGGGCAAAAATCGGGCAGCGCGGCCGGTCAGACCCGGCGCAACAGCAGGGTTGTCCAGTCGCCGATTTCCTCGCGCTCGACCTCGGCAAAACCCGCTGCGACATAGGCCGCCAGCACATCCGACGCCTGCGTGTTGAGCAGGCCCGACAGGATCGCCAGCGAGTCAGTGGCGGTGTGGCGCGCCATGTCGGGGGCGATCATCACCAGCGGGCCCTTGAGGATATTGGCAAATACCAGATCAAAGGGCGCGCGGGCGTGGATATCGGGGTGTTCGAACCCCATCGCTTCGAGACAGTCGACCTGTCCCGCCATCGCGTTGGCGTCGACATTGGCGCGGGCGACATCGACGGCAACGGCGTCGATATCGGTGGCCAGCACCGGTTCCGGCCAGAGCCGCGCCGCGCCCATCGCCAGCACGGCAGTGCCGCAGCCGACGTCGATCACGTTGCGGCCATGAAAGCCACGGTCGGCCAGCCGGTCCAACGCGCGCAGACAGCCCAGCGTGGTGCCGTGGTGCCCGGTGCCAAAGGCCATCGCGGCCTCGATCAAGAGGCCGATGCGGCCCTCGGGCAGCTTGTCGGCATCGTGGCTGCCATAGACAAAGAACCGCCCGGCCTCGACCGGTTTCAACTCGCGTTTGACATGGGCGACCCAGTCGATTTCGGGCAGTTCCGAAATGGCGAATTCGGCCGAGCCAAAGGCGGCGGCCATCAGCGTCAGGGCGATGTCGTCGGGGGCCTCGGTGAAATAGGCGCCAACCTCCCAAAGGCCCGAGCCATCCTCCATCTCGAAGACGCCGACCCCGATCGGCGCGGGGTCGAGATCTTCCAGCGCCTCGCCCAGAGCCTGGGCGCGGTCTTCGTCGGGCAGGGTGGTCAGGGCGGTATAGGTGGGCATGGCGGGCTCTCCGGAACTGGCGCCGGGCCTAACGCGCCCCTGCCTGCTGTGCAAGGTGAACTTGCCGCAGGCGCGCGGCGTCAGCCCTCGAAGCCCGGCTCATCCAGCAGGGAGCGCCCGGCGCGGTCCTCGACCTCGATCACCCACAGATCGGGGTCGCGCGCCCGTTCGCGCGCCAGACGGGCGTCGATCTCGGCCTCGGGGCCGGAGGCGATCAGCGCCCAGTGGCGGCTGTCGGTCATCAGGTCGAACTGGCGCTGGTGCAGGCTGGCGGTGCCGTCGAGCGGCGATTGCTTGACGATGACCGCCCCCGCCGTCGCATCGCCGCGCCGCACGACAAAGGCCGGGATGTCGGCCAGCCGCAGGCGGGTCAGATAGGCCTGCACCCAGAAGTCGGCACTGAGGCGGGGGGTCATCGGCGGCGCCCGTGGCGGGCCGGGCAGGGGGGCATTCTGCCCCCCTCGGCCTGCGGCCTCACCCCCCTGAGGATATTTGAAGAGCAAAGATGGGGGCGCGCGGCGGGGTCAGGCATTCCCGTCGCGGAAATCGAGGCCCATGTTGTCATAGCGTTCGGATTCCTCGAGCCAGTTCTGCCGCACGCGGACGGTGAGGAACAGGTGAACCGGGCGGCCGAGGAAAGTGGCGATTTCGGCGCGGGCCTGTTGGCCGACGGCCTTGACCGTCTCGCCCTTGTTGCCCAGCACGATGCCCTTGTGGCCTTCGCGGGCGACATAGATCACCTGATCGATGCGGGCCGAGCCATCGGGGCGGTCTTCCCAGGCCTCGGTTTCCACGGTCAGTTCATAGGGCAGTTCCTGATGCAGGCGCAGGGTCAGTTTCTCGCGCGTCATCTCGGCGGCGATCATGCGTTCCGGCGAATCGGCGAGCTGGTCCTCGGGATAGAGCCATTCGCCATCGGGCAGGGTCTGGCCCAGCCAGTCCTTCAGGCTGTCGGCGCCGTAGCCGCGTTCGGCCGAGATCATGAAGGTGCGCGCGAAGGGGAAGGCCTCGTTCATCGATTGCGCCAGTTCCAGCAGGGTCTCGGCCTTGACGCGGTCGATCTTGTTGATCGCCAACGCGATGATCTGCCCTTCGCTGGTGCGGTCCTTGAGCGAGGCGAGGATGGCCTTGACCCCCTCGGTGATGCCGCGATGCGCCTCGATCAGCAGCACGACGATATCGGCATCCGCCGCGCCGCCCCAGGCGGCGGCGACCATGGCGCGGTCCAGTCGGCGGCGCGGGCGGAACAGGCCCGGCGTGTCGACAAAGACGATCTGCGCCTCGCCGGCCATGGCGATGCCACGGATGCGGGCGCGGGTGGTCTGCACCTTGTGCGTGACGATCGAGACCTTGGCCCCGACCATGCGGTTCAGCAGGGTGGACTTGCCCGCGTTGGGCTCGCCGATCAGGGCCACAAAGCCCGCGCGTCTGGTCATGGATGTTCCTTTGGCTGCGACGAACGCCCTTATACCATGCGCCGCGCGCGGGCCAGCGTGAAGAGTCCCGATCCGACAATCAGCGCCGATCCCAGCAGCATTTGCAGGTCCGGCCGCTCGTCGAACAGGATCGCGGCGAGGATCAGCGCAAAGACCAGCCGCGTATAGCGAAACGGCGTGACCACCGAGACCTCGCCCGAGCGCATCGCCACGGTCAGCGCCGCATAGGCCGCCGTGCCGAACAACGCGGCGCCACCGATCAGCCCCAGCGCGGGCACGGGGGGCACCGCCAGCGGCGCCTGCGTCACCAGTTGCACCACCAAACCGGCCAGCGCCAGCACGCTCATGCCCAGCACGCCGAGTTGCGCATTGGTCACCCGGGGCGGCGCGGCGCGGGTGGCGAGGTCGCGCCCGGCAAAGCCCAGCATCCCCAACACGGCGAAGATCGCCGCTGGATCGAGCCCTTCAGGGCCGGGCCGCAGGATCAAGAGCACACCGCCCAGCCCGACCGCGATTGCCAGCCAGCGCCGCCAGCCGACCCGTTCGCCGAACACCACCACCGCGCCGGCCACCACGACCAGCGGTGTCGCCTGCAAGATCGCCGAGGTGGCGCCCAGCGTCGCATAGGCCAGGGCCAGCGAATAAAAGAGCCGCCCGCCCAGTTCGAAGGCCGAGCGCAACAGCAGGCCGCGCGTCAGCCGCGGCAGCGGCGCCTCGCCGCGCAGCAGCGCCGCACCGGCAAAGATCAGCACGCCCAACAGGCCTAATCCCATCATCGCCGTCGGCACCGGAACCAGCGTGGTGGCGGATTTCAGCAAGCCGTCCTCGACGGCAAAGGCCGCCATGGCCAGCACCATGAACAGCGCGCCGCGGCGGTTGCCAGCGGGGGTCACGAGGCGGTGACCTGATCCAGCATCGCCCGCGCCGCCGCCATTTCCGCCGCGCGTTTTGACCCGGCGCTGGAGGCGAGGGCGCGGCCGTCGGCAAGGCGCACCTCGATGGTGAAGATCGGGGCGTGCGAGGGGCCCTGACGGTCGGTCTCGACATAGGTCGGCGGCGGCTCGCCGCGCGCCTGCGCCCATTCCTGCAGGCTGGTCTTGGCATCGCGGGCGTCGGCGTCCACCCCGGCGATGCGGTCCTTCCAGTGGTGCAGGATCACGCCGCGCGCCGCCCCCAGCCCGCCGTCCAGATAGACCGCTGCCAGCACCGCCTCCATCGCGTCGCCCAGCAGCGCCTCCTTGCGCCGCCCGCCCGAGATCATCTCGGACCGACCCAGCCGCAGCACCGCGCCCAGATCAATCTCGCGCGCAATGTCGGCACAGGTTTCCTTGCGCACCAGCGCGTTGAACCGCGGGGCCAGTTGCCCCTCGCTGGCCTGCCGGTCGGCGGTGAACAGCGCCTCGGCCATCACCAGCCCCAGCACCCGGTCACCCAGAAACTCCAGCCGCTGGTTATGCGCCCGCGCCGCCGTGCCCGCCGAGGCATGGGTCAGCGCGCGGATCAGCAACTCGGGCTGTGCAAAGTCATGCCCCAGCCGCTGCGCGAACCGGGCCATCTCGACCGACAGGCTGATGCCGCCCGGCGCCGCCATGCCCGCCTCAGTCGCTCCAGGTCAGCGAGTGGAAGAACCGATCGCTGCGCCATGTCCAGAAGGCCAGCATCGAGGTGCCCGCCGACGAGAACATCACCCGCTCGGCCCGGCCGATCAGGTTTTCGAAGGGCACAAAGCCGACGCCCCCGGCGCCCTGCTCGAAACGCGAATCGATCGAGTTGTCGCGGTTGTCGCCCATGAAGAAGAAATGCCCCTCCGGCACGGTATAGACCGGGGTGTTGTTCGAAAAACTGCGGTCCTCGATGTTGAGCACCGGATAGCGCACGCCATTGGGCAGGGTCTCGATGACGCGCGACTTCAGGCACTCGCCGCCTTCGCCGACCGGCGCGTTCTCGCAGCGCGGGAACTGCGCAGCCGAGCCCTGCCGTGCATAGGTCTCGCTGTAAAAGCCGTCGGCCTCGCGCTGAACCGCGACGTCGTTGAGGAACAGCACACCGTCGCGCACCTGAATGCGGTCGCCGGGCAGGCCGATCAACCGCTTGATGAGGTCGTCGCCGCTGACCGGATGGCGGAACACCACGATATCGCCGCGCTCGGGCATCTCGCCCCAGATCCGCCCCGACACCGGGCACAGGCTGAACGGGCAGGAATGACGCGACCAGCCATAGGCCATCTTGTTGACAAAGAGGAAATCGCCGATCAGCAACGTCTCCTTCATCGACCCCGAGGGGATCCAGAACGGCTGGAAGAACACGGTGCGGAACACGCCCGCGATGAGCAGGGCCCAGAACACCGTCTTGACGGTCTCCCAGAGTCCTTCCTTCTTTTCGACGGCAGCGGCCATGTCGGCTCCTGAAATGATGTCCCGGCGTTCTGGCCCCTGACCCACCCTAAGTCAAGAACCACCCCCGTCCCCCTCTTTGCTCCCCAAATATCCACGGGGTTTCCAAAGGGGGCCGTG
>CALESR010000091.1 GCA_937907485.1 uncultured Paracoccaceae bacterium
GGCCGCACAAAATCGAATGCCACCGGCCGGAACCGCTGGCACGAGCCTTTCTCAAGTCCTGCGAACCGGCAGGCTATCCCTCCGCCAGCGATTACAACGGGGGCTCGACCGCCGGGTATTCGTGGCTGCAGACCAATACGCGCAAAGGGTGGCGCTGTTCGACCTATGACGGCTATCTGAAACCGGCGTTGACCCGGGCCAATCTGAAAATCGCCACCGGCTGTCATGCCGATACGCTGTTGTTCACCGGCTCGCGGGTCAGCGGCGTGACCTATTTGCGCGGGAATGGCGATGGCGAGCCCACCCGATTCAACGCCACCGCCCGCCATGAGGTGATCCTGTCGGCGGGGGCCTATCATTCGCCCCTGTTGCTGGAGCGCTCGGGCATCGGCGATCCGCTGGTTCTGGCGGCACAGGGCATCGCGGTGCGGCTGGCCAATCCGCATGTCGGCGCCAACATGATCGACCATCTGCGCAGTTGCGTCTCCTACAGGGTGCGCGGCGCCTTCACGGTGAACGACATTGTGCGCAGTCCCTTGGGCAAACTGCGCGGCGGGTTGGAGTTCTTCCTCGCCCGGCGGGGTTGGTTGCGCACTGCAACGATGAATTCGCAGATGGTGATCGATTCCGGCGTCGATGGCGGGAAGTCGGATCTGAAGCTGCAACTGAACGCGATTGCCAATGATTTCTCGACGCCCGGGCAACTGGCCTTTCCGATCGACCGCCAGGCTGGGCTATCTCTGTTGAACTGGCCGATTTATCCGCGCTCGCGCGGGCGGATCCATCTGAAAGGGCGCCTGCCTTGGGATCACCCTGAAATCGTGACCAACTTTCTGGCCGATCCCTACGATCAGGCGGTCACGGTGGCCGGGCTGCGGGTGGCGCGTCAACTGGCCGCGCAACCGGCCTTTCAACCCTATCTGGAGCACGAGACCTTTCCCGGTCTCGACCATGCCTCGGACGAGGCCCTGCTCGACTATGCCAAGGGCACCGGCCTGACGGTCTATCACCCGGTCGGCACCTGCCGCATCGGGGCCGAGGGCGCGGGCGTGGTGGACAGCCAGCTCAAGGCGCATGGCCTGCCAGGGCTGCGCATCGCCGATGCCTCGATCATGCCGGCGATGCCTTCGGCCAATACCAACGCACCCTCGATCGTCATTGGCGAGCGGGCGGCCCAGTGGGCGCTCGCCGCCGCGATCTGACACTTTCCGAATTACAGGAGGCTTTCATGCCCTTTGACACCGCTCTGATCCACCGCCCCAAGCACTTCATTAACGGTGCCTTTGTCGCGTCGTCCGGCGGGCAGACCCGCGCTTTGGTCAACCCCTATACCGAACAGGCCTTTGGTTCAGTCGCTCTGGGCACGGCAGCCGATGTCGATGCCGCCGTGCGCGCGGCGCGGGCGGCCTTTCCGGCGTGGTCGGCACTGTCACGCGGTGAACGCGCGGCCTGGTTCCTCAAGCTGGCCGCGGCGCTGACGGCGCGGGCCGAGACCATCGCCGCGCTCGAGACCGCCGAGATGGGCAGCCCGATCGGCTTTTCCAAACTGGCGCAGACGCAATTGCCGATCATGATTCTCGCCAGCCATGCCCAGTTGCTGCAAAAGGGCCCGCATGACGAACTGATCGGAAATTCGCGCGTGGTGCGCGAGCCGGTCGGCGTGGTCGGCGCGATTGCGGCGTGGAACTATCCGCTGCTGCTGTTGTTCGGCAAGGTCGCCCCGGCAATTGCCGCGGGCTGCACCGTGGTCGCGAAACCCAGCGAATACAGCCCGCTAACCGCGATGATCCTCGCCGATGTGATGGAGGAGACTGGCTTTCCAAAGGGTGTGGTGAACATCGTCAACGGCACCGGCATCGACGTCGGCGAGGCCATCGTTGCGCATCTGGATGTCGACATGATCACCTATACCGGTTCAACGGCGGTCGGGCGGCGGGTGATGAGCGTGGCGGCGGGCACGATCAAGAAACTGGCGCTGGAACTGGGTGGAAAGTCGGCGACCGTAGTGCTCGATGACGCGCCGCTGGAAAAGGCGGTGCGCGGCGCCGTGCAGGGGTGCTTCATCAACGGCGGGCAGACCTGCATCGCGCTGACGCGGCTGATCGTGCCGGCCGGCAAGCATGACGAAGCGCTGCAGATCGCGGCGGACGAGGCGGCCAAATTCATCCCCGGCGACCCGATGCAACCGACGACGACGCTGGGGCCGATGGCCTATGCCGCGCACCGCGACCGGGTGCAGGATTACATCCGTGTCGGTCAGGCCGAGGGGGCGACGCTGGTCACCGGCGGCGCCGATGCCCCGGCAGGGGTCAATCAGGGTTATTTTGTCCAACCTACGATCTTCGGCAACGTCCGCCCCGACATGCGCATCGCGCAGGAGGAGATCTTTGGCCCGGTGCTGTCGATCTTGCCCGCCCGGTCCGAGGCCGAGGCGATCGAGATCGCCAACGGCACGATCTATGGGCTGAACGGCGCGGTCTGGTCCGCGGATGTCGATCACGCCACCCGTGTCGCCCGTGCGCTGCGCTGCGGCAAGGTGGACATCAACGGCGGCGGTTTCAACCTGAACGCCCCGGCAGGCGGGTTCAAACAATCGGGCATCGGCCGCGAACGCGGGCATTACGCCATGGAAGAGTTCATGGAAATCAAGGCGATGCAGTTCAACTCCGACGCACTGGCGCAGGCTTCGTCGGTCGAGTGAGCCAGCAGAGGGAGGCGACGATGAGCAACACCAAAGCAGGCTCAGGCCTGAAGAACGGCGATCCGGGCAAGTCCTTTGAGGGCAAGATCGGCCGCGTGATCGCCGAAAGCCGCCCGTGGTGGCCCCAGCCGGTCGAGGCACCGAAAGACGCGCCGAATGTGCTGATCATCTATCTCGATGATCTCGGGTTTTCCGATCTCGGCTGCTTTGGTTCCGAGATCGAGACCCCCAACATCGACGCGCTGGCCGAGGGCGGCCTGCGCTTCATGAACTATACCACGGTGCCGATGTGCTCGCCCGCAAGGGCCGCGCTGTTGACGGGCAAGAACCCGCATTCGGTCGGCTGCGGCTGGATCGCGCACGCCAACCCCGGCTTTCCCGGCTATAAATCCGAGATTTCCGAGGATGCGCCGACGCTGGCCGAGATTCTGGGCGCGAACGGCTATTCGACGATGATGGTGGGCAAGTGGCACAACACCTGGCACCACAACGTGCACGAAGCGGCGGACAAGGGCTCGTGGCCGACCCAGCGCGGGTTCGAGCGGTTCTATGGCTTCCTCGACGCCGAGACCAACTATTTCTGCCCCGACAAGATCTATGAGGGCAATGTCCTGTGCGACATGGACAGCTATGCGGACGACTACTTTGCCACCGACGACTGGACGTCAAAGGCGATCCGCTGGCTGAAGGACCACAATTCGAGCGAGCCGCACAAGCCATTCTTCATGTACATGGCCTTTAATGCGCCGCACATGCCAATCCACGCCAAGGCGCAGGATTCCGGTAAATATGCCGGGCGCTATGCGGCAGGCTGGGACGTGTTCCGCAAAAGCCGCCACGCCCGGCAACTGGCCAGCGGGCTTGTCGATGACCGCTATGGGCTGGCGCCGATGCCGCCCGGCGTTGCCGCATGGGACGACCTTCCGGCGGAAAAACAGGCGCTCTTTGCCCGCTATATGGAGCTTTACGCCGGACTGGTGGACAACATCGACCAGAACGTCGGGCGAGTGATGCAGTTCCTGCGCGAGGCCGGGCTGGACCAGAACACGCTGATCGTGCTGTCCTCGGACAATGGCGCCAGCGCCGTTGGCGGGCTGGAGGGCACGCCGAATTTCATCGACCAGCGCGAGGGCGTGCCGCCCAACCATGCCGCCGCAATGGAGATGGCCGCCGATGGCCGTCTGGGCGGACATGAATCGATGACCGCCTATCCCACCGGCTGGGCGCAAGTATCGAATACGCCGTTCTATTTCTTCAAGCGCACGCCAATGAATGGCGGCATCCGGGTGCCGCTGATCCTGAACTGGCCGGCCGGGCTGGCCGATCCCGGCGCCGTGCGCAAGGACTGGGTGCATGTCACCGACATCACGCCGACGATTCTAGACGTGATCGGCATCGAGCATCCGGATGCGATCAAGGGCTATGAGGCGCGCAAGCCCGATGGCGTCAGCTTCAAGCCGATGCTGCAAGCCGCGACCCCTGCTGCCCGAAGCGAGCAATACTACGAGCTCGAGGCCAACCGCGCCTATATCAAGGGCGACTGGAAGATCGTCTCGCTGCAGCCACGCGGCGGCAAGATCGGCAATCTGGACGACTGGATGCTGTTCAACCTGCGCGACGATCCAACCGAATGTCATGATCTGGCCAGCCAGCACCCGGAAAAGCTGCGCGAGTTGATGGCGTGCTTCGACGACGCGGCATGGGCCAACTATGTCTATCCGCTGGACAACCGCGATCTGGCGCGGGCGATCACCATCCCGCCATTCCTGAGGGACAGCGTGAACACGCCGCGCGATTTCTACCCCGACACGCAGACCATTTCCAAGGTCATCATCGGGCCGCTGATCGCTGACCGCAACTTTCGCATTCAGGCCGAGTTCGACTGGCAGCCGGGACAGGAGGGAGTGATCTTTGCCATTGGCGAGATCTTTGTCGGCCTGTCGCTGTATGTGATGAACGGCAGTCTGCAATTCACCTATCACCGCTGGATGAGCCCCATCGAGATGCCCGCCGTCGCGCTGACACCCGGCGCGCAGAGCGTGGTGGTCGAGTTCGAGGCGCTGGGCAAGCGGCGCAGTCAGGGGCGGCTGTTCGTCAACGGTGTTGAGGTGGTCGGCATGACCGACATGTCGCCCTCGATCATCGGCGTGCATTACGAAGGCATCGACATCGGCCTCGACCGGCGCCAGCGCACGATCAGCAAATACGCCGACCGGGGCAGTTTTGCCTATGCGGGGACGATTCGAAAGGTGCGGGTCGAACCGGGTGCGCAGGCGCCGGATTCGCTGTTCAACCGGCTGGAGTCCGAGTTGACCAAGATGCGCGACTGAAACCGCAGCGGCGGGCGATGCCGGGCCCGCCGCCTGCACCGCCTATTCGGCATAGGCCAGAGACAGCAGCGCCTCGCGGTCGACGATGGTGATCTTGCGCCCGGCGATGTCGAGAACCCCGCCCTGCACCAGATCCTTGAGCAGGCCGTTGGTGCTTTGACGTGACAGGCCGATCATCGCGCCCAAGGCGTTCTGGGTCAGTTGCAGGTCCAGCAGCGTGCCATCCTTTGCCGGCCGCCCGTGCGATTGCGCCAGCCACAGCAGTCGCGAGGCCAGCCGGGCGACCGGCGGCGCGATGGCGTATTCGTGCAACGCGGTAAAGGAAAACCGTAACCTCTCGCAAAACAGCGCAAGGACGCAGTCGCGGAATTCCTTGTCGGTGTCGATCAGCGACTTGACCACCTTTGCCGGAATGCGCAGGGCGACGGTCGGCCCCTGCGCGACATGGTCGTGCGGATTGGGCTGGCCGTCGATGACGCCGAAAAGCCCGCTCATGTTGCCGGGTTCAAGCATGGCAAAGACATGGACCCGGCCATCCGGGGTGGTCTTTTCGGCGCGCACGGTGCCGCTGAGAACGATATGCAGAACCGCGATCGGGTCGCCGGCGATGCCCAGCGACTGCCCGTCGTGATAGTGGGAAATGGTGCCCGCAGCGATCAACCGGCCGATGGCATCGTCGGACATCCCCCGCAGATGCGACGCGGGACCGGACAGAACCGCAGCCGCGCGTTCGGGGCGCCAGTCTTCCCTGTTTGCCTGCACCGTCCCTCGTGCTCCGCTTATGGCGCTCAGCCCGTTACCCAAGACTTAGCATGTCTCGCCGCGCTCGGCCAGACCGGGTGGCGCCGCGGATCGGGGCGGCCACAGCAGGTCTTGCCCTGCCGCGGCGTCCAGCGAAACCGATTGTCAAGAAGCGGACAGACAAACCCCCGCCCGCGTGGCTTCCTTGGTCAGGGAAATCGGGATATCCGAACCTAGGGAGGGTTACATGTCATTCATCAAAACCGTTGCCGCGGTTGCCGCAGGCGCGTTCCTGTTGACGTCGCCGGCGACTGCGCAGCAAAGCCTGAAATTCTCGACGATCGTGCCGGATGGCTCGGTCTGGCACCGGATGATGCAGAACTATGCACAACTGGTCGCGCAGTATTCCAACAACGAACTGGCGGTCGAGATTTTCCCCGGTGGCCAGTTGGGCGCGCAGGACGCGACGCTGTCGCAGGCCGTGCGCGGGCGTATCGAGATCTGGGGCGGTGCCTTTCCGGTGCTCGCCGCCGTCAAGCCGGAACTGGCGCCGCTGTTCTTTCCGGGCATGTTCGAATCCGACGCCCAGGCCAATTGCGTGATGCCGCAGATGGTGGAACCGACCCGCGCCGTGTTGGCCGATGTCGGGCATTTCGTCGGCTTCGTGCCGCTGGGCTGGCAGGATCTGGCCGCAGTCAATGAACTGACCACGATTCAGGACATCGTCGGCCAGTCGATCCGTTCGGTGCCGATTCCGACCGCGGTCGCGCTGTGGCGCACGCTGGGACTGACCCCGGTGGCGATGGATGCGGCCGAGACGACGACCGCACTGTCGACCGGCATGGTGACGTTGACCGATCAGGCGCTCAGTTTCTGGGTGGCTTCGGGGCAGGCTGAACTGACGCCGCACTTCTATCCGACGCACAACTATTACTCGGCCGGCGCCGTGCTGATCGGCAACCGCACCTGGGAAGGCTTTACCGACGCGCAGCGCGAGGCGCTGACCCGGGCGGGCGACGAGGGCTGGAACTATGCCGCGACCAGTCAGGTCTTTGCGGGCTTTACCGCGCGCCTGAGCGAAATGGCCGCGCAGCGTGGCGGCACCATCCACGAGGTCAGCGACGAGGACCGCGCCTGGATCCGCGCCGCGGGTGAAACCCTGTGGGAGCCGACTCTGACCCAGTTGGGCGCTGGCGCGCGGGCCTATTTCGACGCGATTCAGGCCGCCAAGGCCAACTGCCCGGCGTGACGCATCGGCTGCCCCCTGAGCGGGGGCAGGCCACTTTCTCAAGGCCCGGCGACACGTTGCGCCGGGCCGGATTTTCAGGGGGCTGCCATGTCATCCGTTCTTGATCGACTGTTGAAATGGCTGTCTATCGCCGAGCTTGCGGTCATCGTGCTGTGCTTTGTCGCCATGACCTCGGTGTTGCTGGCCGATGTCGGGGCGCGCACGATTTTTGGCAGTGGCGTCTTTGGCGCCAATTATTTCGCGCTGTGGTTCCTGATTCTGGCGGCGATGCTGTCGTTTGACGTGGCAGTCGGCCGCGACGCGCATCTGCGGCCGACCGTGTTCGACGCGCTGCTGCCCGAAGCATGGGACGCCACCCTGCGGCGTCTGGGCAACCTGCTCAGCGCCGGGATTGCCCTGCTGATCGTCTGGGGGTGCTGGATCTTTGTCGGGGAAACTCGCTTTTTCGGCGAGACCAATCCGACTGTCGGAATGCCGCTATGGCCGGTGCAGGTGCCGCTGGTTGTCGGGTTCGGCCTCAGCGCGCTGCGCCATCTGATTTATGCCGTCCTGCCCGCGCTTGCGCCGGCCAAGGCTGGAGCCGTGGAATGACCGCCCTTCTCATCCTCGTTGCGATGATCGCGCTGCTGGTGCTGCGGGTCAATCTGGTCTGGACGCTGATGGCCGCGGCGCTGATGGTGCAGTTCACCTGGGGCGCGGGCGAGCTGAGCTATTTCGCGCAGGATATCTGGGCGGCGATGGACCGGCAGGTGCTGCTGGCGATTCCGCTGTTCGTGCTGGTGGGGCAGATCATGGCGCGCGGGTCGATCGCGGCGCGGCTAATCCGGGTCATCATCGCGCTGACCGGCCACCTGCCTGGCGGTCTGGCGATGGCGACGATCCTGTCCTGCGCCGCCTTCTCGGCGATTTCGGGCTCGTCGATCATCACCATGCTGGCGGTGGGCTCGGTGCTGTATCCGGCGCTGACCGCCAACGGCTATTCCAAGAAATTCGCCATCGGCGCGCTCTGCGCCGGGGGCACGTTGGGGATCGTCATACCGCCCTCGGTGCCGATGATCCTCTATGGCATCATGACCGAGAGCTCGATTGCCGCACTGTTCAAGGCCGGGATCGGGCCGGGCATCCTGCTGACCGTCGCCTTCACGATTTATGCTGTGGCGACCAACTGGAACAAGCCGCGGCTGGCCTATTCGCATTCGGAGCTGGGGCAGTCGCTGAAGCACGGCGTGCTGGCGATCCTGATGCCGGTGATCCTGCTGGGGGGCATCTATTCCGGCCTTTTCAGCCCGACCGAGGCCGCCGCCGTTGCCATCGGCTATGCTCTGCTGGTCGAGGTGCTGATCTACCGCGAGATGAAGCCGCGCGACTATGTCACCACCGTCGCGCAGTCGGGGGTTCTGGTCGGCACGCTGTTCCCGCTGCTGGCGGTGGCGATGTCGATCAACAAGCTGCTGGCCGAAAAGCAGGTGCCGGGCATGCTGGTGGACATGGCGCTGGCCAATGTCGAAAGCCCGCTGGTCTTCATGCTGATGGTCAACGCGCTGCTGCTGGTGGTCGGGGCGGTGATGGACACCGGCTCGGCCATCGTCATCACCGCGCCTGTGCTCAGCCACATCGCCGACGCCTATGGCTATTCCAAGGTGCATCTGGGGATCATCATGATCCTCAACCTCGAAATCGGCATCCTGACGCCGCCCTTCGGCATGAACCTGATCATCGCGATGACGGCCTACAAGGAAAAGTTCAGCGATATCGTGCTGGCGGTGATCCCGTGGATCTTCGTGATGCTGGCCTGCCTGCTGATCGTCACGCTGATCCCGTCGATCGCGCTGTTTCTGGTGTGAGGCCGGGCGGGGCGGTCAGCCCCGCAGCCGCGCCGTCAGCCCGACCAACATCGAGGTAAAGAGCACGCGCCAGACATTGCCAAGGGTCACCAGCGCCGGGTCCTGCCCCAGAACCAGCGCCATGGCGGTGGTTTCGGTGGTGCTGGCGGGCGCGATGATGAGGAAGGCCACGCCGGCTGTCGTGTGGAACAGCGGCGCCATCAGATGCGCCGTCGCCAGCGCCAGACCCACGGCCAAGACCATGACGGTCAGCCCCTGCGCGCCCCAGATCAGCGTCTGGCGCAGCGCCGGGCGCGGCAGTTGCAGACCGACCGAGGCCCCGGCCAGTGCATAGCAACCCGCGACCACTTCCATCGGCATCGCCACCGCGACAAGCCCGCTGCCGTTCAGCGCGACCGATACCAGTATCGGCACGGTGATCTCGGCGCCGGGAAAATGCAGCCGTCGGCCCAGCAGCGCACCGCCAACCGCCGCGACGGCCAGAAGTCCGATGTCGACGAGGCTGTTCACCCCCTCGGGCGCGGCGCCGGTCGGAACCAGCGGCGGCACGTCGAACCCGGCCAGCCAGAAACCCCAGGGCAGCATCGAAGCGCCGATCACCATGCGCTCGACCTGCAGGAACATCACGGCCGCACGGTCGGTGCCGCTGTGGCGGCGCGCCGCCTCCATCACGGCAAAGAACCCGCCGGCCAGCGACGACAGCCAGGCGGTGCGCGGGCTGTGGCCATAGAGGCGGTGCAGGACCACCGTCGAGGCGATGACCGTCGCGGTGATGAGCAGCGTGTTAACCACGATCACCAGCCCGCCAAGGCCGGGGTCAAAGGTGGCAAGGTCGATCTTTTCGCCCAGAAACACCCCCAGCCCGGCCACGGCCAGCAACCGAACCGGAGGCGAGATGCGCAGGCGCGGCTGGGCTCGGCCCAGAAAGACCATCGCCACCAGCGGGCCGACCACCACGGCCAAGGGCACATGCAAGGCGACCGCGCCCAGCGCCGCCAATCCCGCCAGCGCCCAGGTGACGGCCTCCCAGCCGAGGCCCCTCATGCGTCGCGCAGCTCGCGGCGCAGGATCTTGCCGACGGTGGACTTGGGCAGCTCGTCCTTGAACACCACGCTGCGCGGCACCTTGTAAGCGGCCAGATTGGCGCGGCAATGGGCGATCACCTCGTCCTCGGTCATCGGGCGCTTGGTGACGACAAAGGCCTTGACCGCCTCTCCGGACCGCTCGTCCGGCACGCCAACCACGGCCGATTCCACCAACCCGTCCAGATGGGCCAGCACGTCTTCGACCTCGTTTGGATAGACGTTGAAGCCCGAGACGAGGATCATGTCCTTCTTGCGGTCAACGATGCGAAAGAACCCGTCCGGCTGCTGCACCGCGACGTCTCCGGTGCGGAAAAACCCGTCGGCGGTAAAGGACTTGGCGTTGGCCTCGTCGTTTTGCCAATAGCCGCGCATCACCTGCGGGCCCTTGGCGCAAAGTTCGCCGGCCTCGCCCATGGCGACCGCATTCCCGTCATCGTCGCGGATCGAGATTTCGGTCGAGGGCATCGGGATGCCGATGCAGCCGGTCGCTTCAGGCGCATCCAGCAGGTTGGCGGTCAGGATCGGCGAGGTTTCCGACAGGCCATAACCCTCGGTGATCGGGCGCCCGGTGATGCCCTGCCAGCGGTTCGAGATCGCCTTTTGCACCGGCGCGCCGCCCCCCATGCAGACCCGCAGCGCCGAGAAATCCAGTTGCGCAAAGCCCGGCGTATGCATCAGCCCGGCGAACAGCGTGTTCACCCCGGTAAAGGCGGTGACGCGCCATTTCGACCATTCGCGCACAAAGCCCTCCATGTCGCGCGGATTGGGGATCAGCACATTGGTCGCCCCGGCCTTGAAATAGCTGAGGAAATTCACCATCAGGGCAAAGATGTGATAGAGCGGCAGCGCCGTCACTACCACCTCGTCGCCCTTGACTACATGGGCGTCGGTCCAGGCGGCGAACATCGCGACATTGGTGGAAAGGTTGCCATGGGTCAGCAT
>CALESR010000092.1 GCA_937907485.1 uncultured Paracoccaceae bacterium
AAGACGCCAAGGTCATCACTAAGGGCCTCCACGGCCCTTTCGTTCTCCTTTTCTTTCTCCTTCTCCTTATTCATCTCCTTGTCCTTCATTTTGAATTTAGCATACTGCTGCTGCTGGTTGTCCGAGGACGCTGTGGCTTCGTGATTTCGCAGATTCGGCATCTGGTGGCCGTCAAAAGCCACTAGAACGCCGAATCAGCAAATCTACCAAAGGGGTCGGGCTTGTGCCCGGCCCCTTTCGGTTTTTCAGCCCTCAGCCGATCCAGCCGCGCAGGTTCTCGCTGACGATCGCCGCCAGTGCGTCGACATGCGCCGAATCAGCGTTCAGGCAGGGGATGTAGGTAAAGCTCTCGCCGCCCGCGTGCTCGAAGGCCTCGCGAATCTCGCCCTGGATTTCCTCCAGCGTCTCGATGCAATCAGCCGAGAACGCCGGCGCGATGACCGCGATTCGCTTGATGCCTGATTCGGCCAGTTTCACAACATGTTGAACGGTATAGGGCCGCAGCCATTCCTCGCGCCCGAACACCGATTGAAAGCTGGTGTGGATCGACCCTTCGGCCCAGCCCAGCCGCTCGCGCAGCAGGCGCGTCGTCTTCTGGCACTGGCAATGATAGGGGTCGCCCTCGCGCAGATAGCGCTGCGGCATGCCGTGATACGAGGCGATCAGCACCTCGGGCTTTTGCGCCATCGTATCCCAGACGCGCTGCACCGACTGCGCCAGCGCGTCGATATAGAGCGGGTTGTCGAAATAGGCCGCCACGGTGCGCGCGGCGGGCTGCCATTTCAGGCCGGTCAGCACGCGGAAAAACTGGTCATTGGCGGTTGCCGTCGTCGCGCCCGCGTATTGCGGATAGAGCGGGAAAAACAGGATCTTCTCGCAGCCGTCCTTGACCATCCGCTCGACCACCGATTGCGTCGAGGGGTTGCCATACCGCATGCAGAACTCGACCTGCACCGCATCGCCGAACATCGCCTGCATCCGCTCGGCCAAGGCCGAGGTCTGCTGGCGGGTGATCGTCATCAGCGGGCTTTCGTTGGCCTCGGTGTTCCAGATCAGCCGATAGTTGGCGCCCGAGGTAAAGGGCCGCTTGCTGAGGATGATGAGTTGCAACAGCGGCTGCCACTTCCACGAGGCGATGTCGATGACCCGCTTGTCGGAGAGAAACTCGTTCAGATAGCGGCGCATCGACCAATAGTCGGTGGCGTCCGGCGTGCCCAGATTGGCGACCAGCACCCCGATCCTGGCGCGCGCCACCTTGGGATGATCGGCGGGGGCGTGGGTCAGGCGGCCCTGTCCGGGCGGGTCCATCGGCGTCATGCGGGCTTCCTTTTGCTGGCGGCTGAACCCAGTTAGCGGCCCCAGCCGACAGGTCAATCCCTGCGTGGCAGGGGTGGGACAAATGGCGCAGGCTCCAGCCCGGTTTCCACGGCGCCCAGCGCATCCGCCAACCGCGTCGCGGCCGAACCGGGGCGCAGCGGCTTTGGCTGGCTTTCGGCGGGGGCCCAGCCGGTCAACACGATGGTTTCGACCGTCACCGGCAGCCGCCCCTCGGCATCGGCGAACTCGTCGCGGTAAAGCTGCGCCGCACGGTGCAACACCTCACGGCGCAGCGGCGCCCGGTGGCGGGCGGCCAGCGCATTCACCTCGCCCATCGCGCGCAGGTCGCTGACAAGACGCCACAGGTCACGATAGAGGATCCGCCGGGTGAACCCGTCCGCCACCGGCAGCGCCAGCCCGGCGCGCTGCAGCAGCGCCCCCAGATCGCGGATCTCGCCCATCGGCACCACGCGGGGCGAGAGGCCGCCCGTCACATCGGCCTCGGCCTGCGCCAGTACCGCGCGCAACTCGTGCAGGGTCTGGCCGCCAAAGGTGACGCCCAGAAACAAGCCATCCGGCTGCAGCGCCCGCAGGCACTGGATGATCTGACCCAGCGGGTCATCGGCCCAATGCAGGCCCAGCGCATGCACCACCAGATCCTGCGACCCCGGTTGCAGGTCCAGCACTGGCGTATCGGCGATGATCCGCGCGCCGGGCAGCCGATCTTGCCACACCTGCGCGAAAGGCGTCACCACGGCGGGTGCCGTAAACCTTCTGTTAACCTCGGTGAGTCTCTCCTGAACCTCGTCTGCGGCCTCGTCGTGCAGGAACAGCGCCGGGGCGCGCCGGGCGCGGGCGCGGAAGCGGTCCAGCGCGGCGCGGTCAGTCAGGGCAGGGGGAAGAGGAGCGCTCATGTCGGTGTTGAAGGCCAGCCCGGCTGCAGAAGTCAAGGGTCTGCGGCTGGCAAGGTCGGCGCTGCGGGCCGGTATCGACGTCCTCTTTCCGCCGACCTGCCTGGCCTGCGATGCCCCGGTGGTCGAATCCGGCACGCTTTGCGCCACTTGCTGGGGCCAGACGCCGTTCATCGACGGGCTGTGCTGCGACCTCTGCGGCACGCCCCTGCCCGGTAATCCCGAGGACGCGCCCGTGCACTGCGACGACTGCCTGCGCGTCGCCCGGCCCTGGAGCCACGGCCGCGCCGCGCTGACCTATGGCGAGATCGGCCGCAAGCTGGTGCTGGCGCTGAAACACGGCGACCGCCACGATATCGCCACCCCCGCCGGGCGCTGGATGGCCCGAGCCGCGGCGCCGCTGATTCGCCCCGATACGCTGGTCGCCCCGGTGCCGCTGCATCGCTGGCGGTTGTTCCAGCGCCGCTTCAACCAATCCGCCCTGCTGGCCGCCGCGCTGGCCCGCGCCGCCGGGCTGCCGATGTGCCCTGACCTGCTGGTGCGCCCGCGTCAGACCTCGTCGCAGGACGGCCGCACGCGCGAAGGGCGGTTCCTCAACCTGCAAGGGGCGATTCGCGCCCATCCCCGGCGCGCCGCGCGGCTGGTCGGTCGGCATGTCCTGCTGGTCGATGACGTGATGACCTCAGGCGCCACCCTCGCCGCCGCCGCCGAGGCCTGCTTTGCCGCCGGGGCGGATGATGTCGGCGTTGTCGTCATGGCCCGCGTTCTGCGCGACGAATGAGCGCCACCGCGCAACAGTGGTTCACAACGGGCACCGGGCGCACTACATCCTTTTCAAACGCAAAAGGATGCGCCATGCCCGTGATCGAGATTTATACCACGCCCTGGTGCGGCTATTGCGCCGCCGCCAAGCGCCTGTTGAAATCCAAGAACGCCCAGTTCACCGAAATCGACGTCTCGGCCGAGCCCGAGCGCCGCCCCGAAATGGTCCGCCGCGCGAATGGCGGCCGCACCGTGCCGCAGATCTTCATCGACGGGCGGCATATCGGCGGCTCGGACGACATGCATCTGCTGGATCGCCAAGGCGGGCTCGACCCGCTGCTCAAGGCCTGAGGCGATGCGCGCGGGGCTCTTGCAACTCAGCGTCGGCGACCTGCCTGCGGACAACGTCGCACTGGTGCGCACAGCCCTGCACCGGGCGGTCGAGGGCGGCGCCGGTTTCGTGCTGACGCCGGAATGCACCAACTGCATTTCCGCCGACCGCGCGCATCAGCACCGCGTGCTGACCGACGAATCCGCCGATCCGGTGCTGGAGATGCTGCGCAACGAGGCCGCGCGCGCCGGGATCTGGCTGCTGGCCGGGTCGATCATCGTGAAAACCGATGACCCGGACGGGCGCTTTGCCAACCGCTCGCTGCTGATCGGACCGGATGGCACGATCATGGCGCGTTATGACAAGATCCACCTCTTTGACGTGCAGGTCACGCCGACCGAAACCTACCGCGAATCCGCGGGCATCCGGCCGGGGGATCGCGCGGTGATCGCCCAGACCCCCTTTGCCACGCTGGGACTGACGATCTGCTATGATGTGCGCTTTGCCCATCTTTACCGCGCGCTGGCCCATGCCGGGGCGCAGATCCTCACCGTGCCCGCCGCCTTTTCCCCCGTCACCGGCGCAGCCCATTGGGAGACCCTGCTGCGCGCCCGCGCCATCGAGACCGGCTGCTATGTGCTGGCCCCGGCGCAAACGGGCGAGCATCCGCAAACCACCGGCCGCAGCCGCCGCACCCATGGTCATGCGCTGGTGGTCGCGCCCTGGGGCGAGGTGCTGGCCGATGCGGGCACCGAACCCGGCGTGACGCTGATCGACCTCGACATGGATCAGGTCGCCAGCGCGCGCGCCCGGATCCCCGCGCTCAGCCATGACCGCGCCTTTCAGGTGCCCGGATGAAGCCTGTCGATGACCTCGCGGTGCCGCTGTTTGCCGAGCTCTTCATGGCCGATCAACTGGCCCGCGCCCGGCTGACCCGCGTGCTGCCAAAGGGGATGGAGCTGTCCCATTTCAGCGTGCTCAACCACCTCGCCCGGCTGGCCGACGAACGCTCGCCCGCACAACTGGCGAAATCGTTTCACGTCACCCGCGGCGCGATGACCAACACGCTGTCAAAACTGGAAATCGCCGGGCATATCCACATCCGCCCGGACTGGGACGACGCAAGGCGCAAATTCGTCTCGATCAGCCCCTCGGGCCGCGCCGCCCGCGACGCTGCGCTGCATGCCATCTCGCCGGTGATCGCCGGTCTGGCGGCCAAGATCGGCATCGACCGGGTGCGCGCCATCCTTCCCGTCCTGCGCGAACTGCGCTCGGAACTGGAAAACGACGACTGACCGCGCCTCCCTCTTTGCTCTTCAAATATCCCGGGGGGAGAGGGGGGGCTGGCCCCCCTCTCCGACGCCTCAGCGCGGGCTGCGCTTGGCCAGGATGCGCTGCAGGGTCCGCCGGTGCATCGACAGCCGCCGGGCGGTCTCGCTGACATTGCGGTCGCATTGCTCATAGACCCGCTGGATATGCTCCCAGCGCACGCGATCCGCCGACATCGGGTTTTCCGCCGGGTCCGGCAGCACCGCGCCTTCGCGCTGCAGCAGGGCGTTGACGACCTCGTCGGCATCGGCGGGTTTGGACAGGTAATCGGTCGCGCCGATCTTGACCGCCGCCACCGCCGAGGCGATCGCGCCGTATCCGGTCAGCACCACAATGCGCGCATCGGGCCGTTTGGCGCGCAGGGCCTCGACGACATCCAGCCCGTTGCCATCCTCCAGCCGCAGGTCGATCACCGCATAGGCCGGCGGACGCGCCATCGCCAGCGCCTTGCCTGCCGCCACCGAACCGGCCGTCTCGACCTTGAAGCCGCGCTTGTCCATCGCCTTGGCGAGGCGTTTCAAGAACACCTCGTCGTCGTCGACCAGCAGCAGCGTAGCGTCCTCGCCAAGATCGAGCAGGCTGTCATCGGCCATGTCTTGTCCCCCACGTTTCCCTAACCGATCTAGTGGGCGACGGCGCAAAGGTCAAACCGCGATGCGGATTTTGACGTCAGGCCCGCTCGATGATGCACTGCGCGACCTCGGCGACCTGTTCGGCGGTCATGTCGTGGCGAAGGATCTCGACCGTGCCACGACCGGGCAGCACCAGATAGCTGAAGGTCGAGTGGTCGATCAGATAGAACTCGTCGCCCGACTCCTGCACCGCAAAAAAGGTGCGGTACGCCTGCGAGGCCGCGCGGGTCTGCTCTTCGCTGCCGGTCAGGCCGATCATCCGGGGATGAAAGATGCTGGCGAATTCGCCCACCAGCGGCGGCGTATCGCGGCGCGGGTCGATCGAGATGAACACCGGCTGCACGATCACGCCGTTGGCCTCCAGAATCTCGGTCGCCAGAGCATTGCGCGCGTTGTCCAGCGGGCAGACATCGGGGCAAAAGGTATAGCCGAAATAGAGGATCGTCGGCATCGTGATGATGTCGGCATCCGTCACCGTCTCACCAGCGCTGTTGAGCAGGGTAAAAGGCCCGCCGATCTGCTCCAACCCGCCCGAAACCGAGGTCGTGCGGCAGGGCGCAAAGGGGTCGTCGGCGCCCGGACGAATTGCCATCCAGCCCAGCACGCCCAGCAGGCCCGCGATGAAGGCGGCCGCGCCGATGGTATAGGTCTTGATCATGCTCTTGCCCTCCTGCCGCGCCACCGAGGCGCTGAGCGCGCTTGATGCCCCAGCCGGTGCCGCTTATCAATGCACGATGCTGGAACCGCGACAACAGGCCGCTTGATGGAAACCCGCGCCCAAGGGCTGATGAATCGCGAGGCTCAGGGTCATTGGGTCCGGCTGGAAACGCTGACCCGCGTGCGTTGGCTGGCCGCCAGTGGCCAGATCGCCGCCCTGCTGGCGACGCAATACCTGTTCGATCTGCAACTGCCGCTGGTGCTGTGTCTGTCGGTGGTTGGGGTCTCGGTCGCCTCGAACCTGCTCAGCCTGCGGATCTTTCCGCGCTCGAAACGGTTGTCGGAAACCGAGGCCCTGCTGACGCTGATCTTCGACACGCTGCATCTGGCGCTGCTGTTGTTCCTGACCGGCGGACTGAACAACCCGTTTGCGCTGCTGATGATCGCCCCGGTGACCATCGCCGCGACCGCGTTGCAGACGCACTCGACGCTGATTCTGGGGGCGATAGCCGTGGCGCTCGCCACCTTCCTCGCCTTTGTGTTCGAGCCGTTGCATCTGGCAAGTGGCGCGCCCTTGATGATGCCTGACCTCTTTCGCTTTGGCTTTTGGCTGGCGCTGGTGACCGGGATCGCCTTTACCGGCCTCTATTCGCGCTCGATCGCCGCCGAGAAACACGCGCTGGCCGAGGCCCTGATGGCGATGCGGCTGGCCTTGGCGCGCGAGCAGAAGCTGACCGATCTGGGCGGCGTGGTCGCCGCCGCCGCGCATGAACTGGGCACGCCGCTGGCGACGATCAAGCTGGTGTCCTCGGAACTGATCGACGCGCTCGACGACCCCGAGCTGGCCGAGGACGCCCGGCTGATCCGCGAACAGGCCGACCGCTGCCGCGCGATCCTGCGATCGATGGGGCAGGCCGGCAAGGACGACCTGCATCTGCGCGCCGCGCCGCTCGAAGCCGTGGTGACCGAAGCCGCCGCACCGCACCGGGACCGGGGCCGCGTGGTGACGATCGAGGTCACCGGCGCCGACCGCATGCCCGATATCGACCGACGCCCCGAAATCATCCACGGGCTGCGCAACCTGATCCAGAACGCCGTCGATTTCGCCCAGTCGCAGGTCTGGATCGACCTGCACTGGACCGAGGCCGAGATTTCGCTGCGCGTGCTCGACGATGGCCCCGGCTTTCCGCCGCATCTGCTGGGCCGTATCGGCGACCCCTATCTGCGTGACCGCCCGACGAGTGAACCGCGCAACACCGCCCGCCCTGAATACGAGGGGATGGGCCTGGGCCTGTTCATCGCCAAGACCCTGCTCGAACGCACCGGCGCCACCGTCCGATTCGGCAATTGCACCGGCCGGACGCAGGCGCGCGGTGCGCTGGGCGACCGCTGCGGCGCCATGGCCGAGGTTTCCTGGCCGCGAAAGCTGCTCGAGGCCGACGCAAGGCGCGCTCTGGGCCAGAATACGCCGTTCCTGTCCGGTCTGGACCCCGCATCTTAACGACGATTTAACCAATGCGACCGATTCCTGAAGTCATGCCCGAGTCTCTTTGGGTCGCTGACGGGGTGGTTTCATGCAGACGTCATTCGTTTTCGCACTGATCCTGGTCGGAACCTCGGCCCTGACCGTGCTGGGGATCCTGATGATCGTTGGCGCGCTTCGCCGCCCGGCGCGGCAGGCGAGCGCAACGATGGTGCCGGGGCAGGCCGCCGGGTTCCTCTTTGACGGCCAGACGCTGATCGACACCAATACGCGCGGCGCCTCGCTGATGGACACACTGCGCGCCAGCGGCGAAGGGACCGACTGGCAGCGCCTGACCCGGTTTCTGGCCGGCGATTTTCCCTCGCTGCATGCCGTGCTGGCCGACATTCCCAGCCGCCGCCACGCCACCCTGCCCGCCGCCGACGGCCGCGCGCTGGATCTGGTGATCGACTGGCTGGACGGCGTGCTGCGGCTGACCTTGGTCGAAACCGCCGACGAGGATGGCGCGATCCAGCTCGACAGACTGAGTTTTCGCGCCATGCAGGAGGAACTGGTCCTGCTGCGCCAGATCACCGAATCCGCGCCGATGCTGCTCTGGCGTGAGGGGCCGCGGGGCGAGGTGACATGGGCCAACAGCGCCTATCTCAAGCGCGCCGCCGAGTCGCGCGAAGGGGCGGGCCGGGTCTGGCCGCTGCCCTCGCTGTTCCCGGTCACCGAAGGCGCCGTCCGCCGCGTCAGCCTGATGGCGGCGGGCGGCGCGCGCTCGTCGTGGTTCGACGTCGCGCGAATCGAGGCCGACGGCGGCGCGTTGGCCTATGCCATGCCCGCCGACGAGGCCCAGCATGCCGAGCGCACCAAGCGTGATTTTGTCCAGACCCTGACCAAGACCTTTGCCACCCTGCCGATCGGCCTCGCCATCTTTGACCGCACGCGGCGGCTGCAGGTGTTCAACCCCGCGCTGACCGATCTGACCGGGCTGGAGCCGGAATTCCTGCTGTCACGCCCCGGGATCGAGGGCTTTCTCAACCGGATGCGCGACAAGCATGTCCTGCCCGAACCCCGCGATTACCGCACCTGGTCGCGCCGCCTGCTGGAAATCGAAACCTCGGCCAATGCCGGCAATTTCGAGGAAACCTGGTCGCTGCCCACTGGCCAGACCTTCCGGGTCAGCGCCAACCCGCACCCGGACGGCGCGCTGGCCTTCCTGATCGAGGACATCACCTCGGAAACCCATCTCACCCGCAATGTCCGGGCCGAAATGGACACCAGCCAGTCGGTGCTGAACCAGATCGACGACGCCATCGCGGTCTTTGCCTCGAACGGGCAACTGGTGCTGACCAACACCGCCTTTTCGCAACTCTGGACCTTGGAAGGCGAGGACTCGCTGGCTGCCGTCACCCTGTCCGAGGCGCTGGAAAACTGGCGCGAGGTCAGCGAGGACTCGGACCTCTGGAGCCGGATCGCCACCCTCGCGCGCCCCGGCCAAAGCGACCGCAACCCGGTGCGCGGCCCGATGCGGATGACCGACGGCGAAACCCTGCGCGTCGAAGCGCGGCGCACATCGACCGGCGCGCTGATGATCTCGTTCACCCCGGAAGACGCCCCTCTGGCCAAGTCTCCGCGCGCGCAGGTCCTTCGGGCCTCCGCCTGAAACGAAACGCCGGGCCTCTCGGCCCGGCGCTTGGCATTCGAGACGCGAGCGCCCTCAGATCGACGCGTCGATCCAGCTTTGCAGCGCGGCCTTCGGCGCGGCGCCGACCTTGTTGGCGACAATCTTGCCGTCCTTGACGAGGAACAGCGCCGGAATGCCGCGGATACCCATCGCTGCGGTCACCTGCGGGTTCTCGTCGACGTTGACCTTGGCAATCTTCACCCGGCCCGCATACTCGATCGACAGCTCTTCCAGCGCCGGGCCGATCTGCTTGCACGGGCCGCACCATTCGGCCCAGAAATCGATGACGACGGGAAGCGTGCTGTTGCGCACTTCGGCATCGAAGGTGGCGTCGGTAACGGGAACGGTGGCCATGGGGATCTCCTGAATGGTCCGAGGGCGGCGGTCTTGCTGCCGCAACCTAAGAAGCCCCCAGTGCCGGGTCAAGGGCGGCGCGACCCAGTGCCGCGTCCAGACTGGCGGCATCAAGGCGCATCAACTGCCCGGTTGCTGTCCACAAGAGCGCGATTTCCACCCGCCGACCGGGGTAAACCGCGCGTAAAAGGTGGGCATAGGCGGCCATTTGCCGCAACACCCCCTCAGGCACCTGATCCGCAGTCGGAGGCACCACCCTGTTCGATTTGAAATCGACGGCCAACACGGTGTCCGGCGCAATCAGCAGCCGATCAATAACCCCCCACATCGGCCGCCCGTTCCAGTCACCTGTCAGCGCGACTTCGACCAGCGCTTCGCCCCCCAGGACCGGGCGAAGCTCTGGGTTGTCGAGCAGCGCCTGCACCTCGGCCAGACAGTCGACGCCCTTAGGCTGACCCGCGATCAGCGCCGCGCCCAGTGCCCCGGGGTCATCGGCGCGCGGCAAGTCTTCGAGCAGACGGTGGATCAGCCGCCCGCGGGCCAAGGCCACCTCGGTCTCGGCTCCCTCGCCCGGGAGCGCCTTGGCGCCACCCAGCCCCGACGGTGTCATCGGCGCCTCCCTTTGCCCAACCTCGGGCAGGTCCGGCAGCGTGATTGCACTCGCCGGGGCGTCCGGTCGCCGGGATGCGACCTCGGTCTCCGGCCAGTCCCCATGCTGGTGGCGTAACCCCGACCCGGTCGGCGTTTTCAGCGGCAGCGGCGCCAGCGCCCGCAAGGCCTCGGTGACCCGCGCATACCAACTGTCGGGCGCCTCGACATCCCCTGCGCCGCACAGGATCAACCAACGCTCAGCCCGGGTGAGCGCGACATAGAGCAGGCGATCCCCCTCCTCCTCGCGCCGCTGCGTCGCCTCGGCATCCGCGGCCAACTGCGCCTCGACCGCCTGCGCCTTGATCGCCCGCAGAATCGGCGTGCCCGAGGCGTCAACAATGACCGAACCCCTCGGCGCCTTGCGCTCGGCGGTATCGGGCAGGATCACCACCGGCGCCTCGAGTCCCTTGGCCCCGTGCACGGTCATCACCCGCAACCGCCGCCCGGCCGATTCCGACTGCCGCTTGATCTCGGTGTCCGAGGCGGCCAGCCAACCCAGAAAGCCGTCCAGCGTCGGCACATGCTCGGCCTCATAGGTCAGCGCCAATTCGACAAAGGCTTCGATGGCCTCGCCCACTTCGTCGCCGAACCGCGCCCGGATCCGCCGCCGCCCGTCATGCCGGGTCAAGATGCGCTCGATCAATTCAAAGGGTCGCAGAAAGTCGACCTGATCGCGCAAGTCCTGCAACAGATCGCGGATTTCGGCATGTTTAGGGTCTGTTCTGAGGCGCTCCCACAGGAACCCCTTGCGCCCATAGGCCAGCCGGAACAGCGCATCCTCATCCAACCCGAACAGCGGCGAGCGCAGGGCGACAGCCAGCGACAGGTCATCCTCGGGCAACGCCAGAAACCGCAGCAGCGCGATCAGATCCTGCACTGCCAGTTCGTCCCCCAGAACCAGCCGGTCCGCACCGGCAATCGCCAGACCCTGCGCCTTGCAGGCCCGGATCAGCGCGTTGAACAGCGGCCCGCGTCGGCGCACCAGAATCAGGACATCGCCCTCATGCAGCGCCCGCAGCCCCTCGCGGGTCTCGATCCGCTCGCCGCGGTCGATCATCGCGCGAATCTGCGCCGCAATCTGTCCCGCCAGCAGGATCTCTGGATTGTCCGGCGCCAGGCGATCCAGCGGGCTTTCCCAAGCGGTCTCGGCGGGTTTGTCGGCGGCAGGCACACCGGGCCAGAGGTCAACCCGCCCGGCCATCGCGGGCCGAAAGGCGATATGCTGCGGTGCGCCGCCCAGGCCCGCGGTGCGTGTGCCGAAACACTGGTCCACCAAGCGAAGAATGGCGTCAGAGGACCGGAAGGAATGCAACAGTTCCAGCCGGTTCAGGTGCTGCCCCACCGCCGCCAGCCTGTCCGAAAAGCGGCTCTGTGCACGCTCGAATCCCTGCAGATCGGCGCCCTGAAAGGAATAAATCGACTGCTTGCGGTCCCCCACGACAAAGATCGTGCGCGGCGTGTCGCGTGCACCCTGCCCGGCGGTGAACTCTTGCGTCAGCAAGTCGATCACTTGCCATTGTTCGGGGCTGGTATCCTGCGCCTCGTCGATCAGGATGTGGTCGATTCCACCGTCGAGCTTGAACAACACCCATTGCGCCACCGCGCTGGAGCCCAGCAAGCGCCGGGCCAGCCGGATCAGGTCGTCGAAATCGAGCCAGCCGCGCCGCGCCTTGGCCGCGTCCATCGCTGGCAACCAGAGCCGCGCAAATCGGTGCAAGGCCTCGGCCATCCGCTGCGACTCCAGCGCCAAACGCAGCCGTCGCGTGGCCTCCACGCGCTCGCCCAGATCATCGAGCGCATCCAGATCATCGGGGCCGATAAGCGGCTGCGTGGCCTTGGTCACGTGCTTTCCGGTTTTCGCCGTGAACGGCGCCGCACCGGATTGCGTCAGCAGTGCGGACTCCAACCGCTCCAGTGCCTCCAGATCCGCCTCGCCGATCAGGGCCAGTTTGTCGGCCAGTTTGACGTCATTGACACTCCCTGACCGCAGTCTTGGCGCCAAACGCGCGAACAGGTCCACCTCATCCCCGGTAAAGACCTGCGCGATAAGACCGGCCTCGGTCTGACCCGCCGGCAGGTCGAACAGCCCGTCGAGGTCGGGCATTTCGCCCTGAAAAGCGTCTCTATGCTTGCCGATATCGGCGAGGAGTGACCCAAAACTCCCCTCGTCCAGACGCCGCATCAAGGCCCGCATCGTTTCGGCCTCCGCCCCGCGCGAGAACCGGTCGAGCACTTCGATCCGCAATTGCTGCAGGCTGCGCTCATCGGCCTCGGCAAAGTCGGGCGCGACGGCCGCCTCGAGCGGGAAGCGCCGCAGCAGCGACGAACAAAAGGCGTGGATCGTCTGGATTTTCAACCCGCCCGGCGTCTCGATGGCACGGGCAAACAATCGTCGAGCGCGCGGTAACAGGTCGGTCTGGTCCGGCACCTCGCCCATTTCGGCCAGCGCCGCGCGCAACTCTGCGTCCGGCAACATCGCCCAGCCCCCCAACCGCTGAAACAGCCGGTTCTGCATCTCGCTGGCCGCGGCCTTGGTATAGGTCAGGCAGAGGATACGCTGCGGCGGTGTCCCGTGCAGCAACAAGCGCGCCACCCGGTCGATCAGAACCTTGGTCTTACCCGATCCGGCATTCGCCGACAGCCAGGTCGAGGCATCGGGTTCGGCCGCGCGGATCTGGTTCAGCGTGGCGTCATCCATCGGCGCCCCCAACGATGATCGTCTGGACAGGGTCCGAATCCTCCCACTCGCCCCGCCGGGCGAGCGCGTCATACTCGCCCGCGTACGCCTCCAGTTCGACGGCGCGCCGGGATGTGAACCCCTGTTCCGGCCTGCGATACGTGTCTATCAAGGCCAAAAATGCAGCTCTGTGTCCGGCCAGCGACTCGGCATCCGTAGGCGAGTCGCGCTGATCAAAGCGGGAACCAAGGCCGATGAACTTCGCCCCGGCGACCTCGGCAGGGCCAAGTCCAAAGGCGTCATCCTCGACCATCAACGCCAGCAGGAAGAGTTGCTTGTTGAAGAATTTGATCTGCTTGTCCCCCGGAAGCGAGCCGGTCTTGTAATCAAAGAGCCAAAGGCGGCCGTGCGGATCCGCGTCGATCCGGTCCGGCTTGCCGGTCAGGGCAAAGGGCGGCGACCCCAGGGTCATCGTGCCTTTCTTTTCCATGAGCACCGGACGGCTGTTGAGCCCCGCGTTCCAGGCAACAAAGCCCGCAGCCACCCGTTCCAGCCGCGCCAACCAATGCGCCCGCGTCGCCTGCCAAGGACATTCTTGGGCAAGAACCGTCTCTGCGATGGCAAAAAATGCCTGTAAGGACCCGGGCGTCCCCGGCGGGTGGTCGCGGACATAAAGGTCGGGAATGCGGTGCAGCGCGGTGCCCCGCTGGCGCGCATCGGCCTCGGGCGCCAAGGGGTCGAGCGGGCGCAGGCGCAGGATGGACTCGGCATAGATGGCAAAAGGATCGCGGATCAGTGTCTCGATACGCGTAACCGAAAGGTCGTTGAGTCGCGCGCTGGCAGGTGGCGCGGGCGCCGGACGGGGGTTGCGCCGCGCGGCGGCGGGGGGCACGCCGGACAGATCGGCCTCATACGCATCCGCCAGACGCAGCCATTCGCTGCCACGCGCGCGCATGTCGGCCAAAGCCGCGGCTCCGCGCTGCGCTGGCAAGCCAGCGATCAGATTCGTCAATCGGTTCAGCCAGCGCGACGGAATGGTTTCAGCCTCGGCGTTGCGGCGGGCGCGAGACAGGACAACCTCGGGTGCACCGATGGCTTGCTGAAAATCGTGGGCCGACAGGCCGATCTGGCGTTCGGGCAACAACAACCCGGCATCCAGCCGCATCTGACGGTTGAACCAAGGGTCGGGCTGGGCCGACGAGGGCCAAACCCCCTCGTTCAACCCACCCAGAACGACCAGATCCGCGCCCTGTGCCCGCGCTTCGAGAGTGCCCCAGATCATCACACCGGGGTGGCTTTGCCCGGCTTCTCGGACCTCAGCCCCCACAAAAAGAGTCTCTAACAAGGCGGAATAGTCGATCGATGTCAGGCGCCCGCCATAGGCGGCGTCAGCGTCCAGCGAGTCGAACAGCGTGCGGGTGTCGTCGCCGGCCTGCGTTTTCCAGAGCTCCCCGGTATCGGCCCCCGCGGGCCCGGCGGCGAGGTGCGTGATGATGTGCCGATGCGCCGCGACCCAGTCGGTGAGTGGCTGTTCGGCGGGAAAATCGAGCGCGCGCACAATGCCAATCACCCAGGCCGCCCAGTCACGACGGTCTTCGGCCCGCTCGGCCCAGGGCAGCAGCCATTCGGGTTGCGGAAAGGGGATCGCCTTGGCGCGCAGGTGCAGTTCAAGGTCGCGCGTTTGGCGCAGGTGGGGGCCCCGGTCGGTTGCGGAGTGGGCGATAGGGTGCTTGAGCAGTGTGATGAGCGCCTCGGCCGTCGCGCCTGACGCCATGAGCGCGGCGCTCTGCCGCAAGAACCGGCCGGGCGCAGACAGCGACAGCGGGCGTCCGGCGCTGTCATCGGGTCGCAGGTGCCAGCGATCCAGAACGGCGGTCACCCGCCGCGCCAAAGTGCGGTCCGGCGTAATCAGAGCCGCTTTCTTGCCCGCAACCGCAGCGTCGCGCAGCCTGAGGGCAATCGCCAGCGCCTCGTGCCGGGGGCTCGCGGCCTCGATCAGGGACAGCCCGCGTGTGGCATGGACCATGTCGCCCAGACGCGGCCCCTCGTGCAGCCATTGGTCGGTGACAGGTGCGGGGCGCAGCGCCAAGGACACCAACGCATTGCGCGCCGGATCGGGCGGTGGCGTCGCGGTCCATGGCTGAACCTCCTGCGCAACCACACCCATCGCACCCAAGAGGCGGGCGAACCGGAACTGCGGATGGTCTTCGTCCTGCAGTGGGTCGCTCAAACCCTGCCAAACCTCGGCCGGCATGGCGGCGTCTAAGCCGGGCAAGACCACCGCGCCCTGCGGCAGGCGCGCGACGGCCTGCATCAGCAGCGCCGTTGGCCCGCGCGAGCCGGTTGACCCGGCAACGATCACCGGATGCTGTGGCGGGCGCAGCGCCCAGTCCGCCGATATCCGCTGCACAGCCTCGCGCAACTGGGCCTGCGCCCCCTGCGTCGGCCCCAGAAACCGGGCGACCAACCGAATGAACCGCAGCGAACGCTCCCAATGCAGCGAGTGCTGGCTGACATCCAGTCGGTGCAGCACATCGAGCGAAACACCCTCGCCGTGCATCTCGTCCAGCAGGGAAAACAGGCTCTCGGCCAGCGAAAAGGCGGCGGCGGGCGGGCCCAGATCGGGCTCTGCCGCGAGGAGTTGGCGGATCAGTTGCGCCAGTTCCAGCCGGATCCGCAGGGCGGTGCCCGGCGCCTCGCCGCCCAGATCCGTGATCAGCCGGATGCGCGGCAGAAACCCCGGCCCCTGCGCGATCAAGGCGTCGCGCAGGCGCGCCTGCATGCGCGCGGTGTTGACCAGAACCTCGACGCGGGCCATGGCCTCGGGCGGCTGCCCGGCCAGACGCGCGCGCAGGCCCTGCGCCAGAAGTGTCGGAAAATCGGCGCCGGGCGGCAAGGCAAAGACGCGGGCGCCCTGTGAGGGTTCAAACATCGGCAAGTCGCCCGTACCAGGTTGGATCGTCCGACAGGATTTCGACGCGCCTCCCCTCGCCCTCCAACGAAAACTGCAATGTGAGAGCCTGTTTCGGGCGGTCCTGTCCCAGCTTTTCCGGCCACTCGACCAGACAGAGCGCGGACTCGAAAGCCTCGGTCAGACCCAGCTCGATGGCTTCGTCAGGGTGCGTCAGGCGGTAAAGATCGGCGTGCCAGACCTCGCCCAGCGGGGCGTCATAGGCCTGCACCAAGGTGAATGTCGGGGACGGCACGTCTTCGTCCACGCCCAGCGCCTTGATTACCCCGCGGGCGAAATGGGTCTTGCCCGCGCCGATCTGCCCTTCGAGCAGCAGGACATCGCCGGTCCGGACCACGGCCGCGAAGGCGCGCGCCAAGGCATCGGTCGCCTCGGCGTCAGGCAGGAAGATCGGGGCGTGAACGGGCGTCATGCCCGACAGCTTAGCGCCGCACCTGCTGCGCCGCCAGAGGGGGTTCTTGCGGCCACGCGCCCCCGCCGCCATATAGGGGCGAGACAACCGAAAGGGCATTCCATGGCGGACGACAGGTTCCCCGGCTGGCACGGCACGACGATACTGGCGGTGCGGCGCGGCGGCGAGGTGGTGGTGGCCGGTGACGGCCAGGTCAGCCTGGGCCAGACGGTCATCAAGGGCACCGCCCGCAAGGTGCGGCGGATCGGGCCTGAGGGGCGCGTGGTCGTCGGCTTTGCCGGATCGACCGCCGATGCCTTTACCCTGCTGGAACGGCTGGAGAAAAAGCTGGAGGCGAACCCCGGTCAATTGGCGCGGGCCTGTGTCGATCTGGCCAAGGACTGGCGGATGGACAAATACCTGCGCAATCTGGAGGCCATGCTGATCGTCACCGACGGCGCCGACCTCTTGGTGGTCACGGGCGCCGGTGACGTGCTGGAGCCCGAGCATGACGTGGCGGCCATCGGTTCAGGCGGCAACTTTGCCGCCGCCGCCGCGCGGGGGCTGATGGAAACCACGCTGCCCGCCGAGCAGATCGCCCACAAGGCGATGGCGATTGCCGCGTCGATCTGTGTCTATACAAACGGCAATCTGACGGTGGAGACGATCACCAAATGACCGACCTGACCCCGCGCGAGATTGTCAGTGAACTCGACCGTTTCATCATCGGTCAGGCCGAGGCCAAGCGGGCGGTTGCCGTCGCCCTGCGCAACCGCTGGCGGCGCAAGCAGCTCAGCGCCGATCTGCGCGATGAGGTGTATCCAAAGAACATTCTGATGATTGGCCCCACCGGCGTCGGCAAGACGGAAATCAGCCGCCGTCTGGCCAAGCTGGCGCGCGCGCCCTTTCTGAAGGTCGAAGCGACGAAATTCACCGAGGTCGGCTATGTCGGCCGCGATGTCGACAGCATCATCCGCGATCTGGTCGACGCGGCCATGGCCATGACGCGCGAGCAGATGCGCGACGATGTGCGCGCCAAGGCGCAGGCCAATGCCGAAGAGCGGGTGCTGGATGCGATAGCCGGCAAGGAATCGCGCTCGGGCACGCGGGATCTGTTTCGCAAGAAGCTGCGCGCCGGCGAGCTGGACGATACGGTAATCGAGCTGGAAATCACCGATGCCGCGCCGGCGATGCCGATGCTGGACATGCCGGGGATGCAGGCGCAGGGGCTGAATCTGGGCGATCTCTTTGGCAAGGCCTTTGGCGGGCGAACCACGCGCAAACGGCTGACGGTGGCCGAAAGCCACGATCTGCTGTTGAGCGAAGAGGCCGACAAGCTGCTGGATCAGGAGGCGGTCAAGGCCGCGGCGCTGGAAGCGGTCGAGCAGAACGGCATCGTGTTCCTTGATGAAATCGACAAGATCTGCGCCCGCGCCGAAACCCGCGGCGCCGATGTCAGCCGTGAAGGCGTGCAGCGCGACCTGCTGCCGCTGATCGAGGGCACGACGGTCAGCACCAAATACGGCCCGGTCAAGACCGACCACATCCTGTTCATCGCCTCGGGGGCGTTTCATGTGGCGAAACCCTCGGACCTGCTGCCCGAATTGCAGGGCCGCTTGCCGATCCGGGTGGAACTGCGCGCGCTGACCGAGGCGGATTTCGTCCGCATCCTGACCGAGACCGACAACGCGCTGACCCGGCAATATGCCGCGCTGATGGCGACCGAGTCGGTGACGGTCACCTTCACCGAGGACGGCATCAAGGCGCTGGCCGCGATCGCTGCCGAGGTGAACCGCGCCGTCGAGAATATCGGCGCGCGCAGGCTCTATACCGTGCTGGAACGGGTGTTCGAGGAGCTGAGCTTTGCCGCGCCGGATCGCGGCGGGCAATCGGTGGTGGTGGATGCCGCCTTTGTCGAGACCAATATCGGCGCATTGTCGCGGTCGGCCGATCTGAGCCGGTATGTCCTCTGACCTGTCACCCGTTGCGCGGCGCGTGGTCTATGCGCTGTTGTTCGAGGGGATCGGGCTGGCTGTCAGCACGGCCGGTCTGATGCTGTTTTCGGGAACCGATGCGCTGACCGCCAGCACGGCGTCCCTGGGCACGATGACCATCGCGCTGATCTATAACTATGTCTTCAACTGGGCCTTCGAAACCTGGGAGCGCCGACAACCGATCCGGGGCCGCCCCTGGCGGGTGCGGTTGATCCACGGCGCGCTGTTCGAATTCGGCCTGGTGGTGCTGATGGTGCCCTTCCTGGCCTGGTGGATGCAGATCGGCCTTGTCGAGGCGCTGGTCTATGACATCGGCCTCGTGGTGTTCTTTGCCGTCTATACGCTGGGCTTTACCTTGGCCTTCGACAAGATCTTTGGCCTGCCGCAGTCGGCGCGTTAACTGGCCATCAGATGCGGGGCCAGACGCGCACGAACCGCGTCCGGCATCGGGGCCGAGGCGCGGGTTTTCGGGTCAAAGAACACTTCGGTCAGGTCATAGGTCGCATGCAGCGCGCCGGTTTCCACATGGATCATCCGCAGGTGAAAGGTCACGCTGCGATTGCCGATGCGGCGCACGGCGCCGTCGATGACAAAGCCGTCGCCGGCCCGCAATTCCTTGATGAAGTTGGTTTCGGCCTTGGCCGAGACAATGTGGATGCCGAACTCGCCCAGCAGCCACGAGATCGGCACACCCATCGAGGTGTAAAGAAAGAAGGTCGCATCATCAAAGAACGGCGCGTAATGGCGCACGTTCATGTGGCCGAAGATGTCGTGGTGCCAGGGGTGCACCACGCCGCGCAGCAGTTCGGGGCGGGAGTCAGGCATTGAGGCTGCGTTTCTGGATGAAGAGGCCGTAGATCGTGGTCAGGATGGAAACTCCGACCATCACCAGCCCCCATTGCACGATGAGTTGCAGGACGAACCCCGCAACAGGCGCGGCGACTAACAGCATCGCGGTGAGCCAATTGAGCAGCGCGCTGACAGCAACGCTGACGATGGCGAGGATCAGCACTGTGCCGCTGGCGTTTGCGGTGGCCGACCAGGCCTCGCCAATGGCAATGCGCGGACCAAGCGCCGAGGAAGGCAGAATGAGTGACAGTCGATAAGCGATGATCAGCAGCGGAACATAGAGGACAATCGTGATGATCGCGACCACGAGCGTCCGATTGACTCCAGCCCTTGTAAGAATCGCACCCAGAAAGCCGGCGATGAATCCCAGCGCGATGGCTATCAGAATTACGATGAATGTCACCAAAAGCCCCGCGGCGAAATAACGGCCAACCGCACCAGCGTTGAACCGCGCTCCCATGGCGCCGGGATATTCCTCGAGCAGGATGAACCGGTGCCAGGCGGTTGCGGTCCAGAGGAAGGCAATGATGCCGAAAACCATGAAGACGATGATCACGGGCCAGAACCCGGCCGGTGCCGCAAGACTGCCGCTCGCCTCAATCCCGGCTGCCCATTCGTTCAATCCGGCAATCGAACCGAATTTAATGAATTCATAGGCCGAAGCCGCCGGCCAAACCGCCAGAATCGGAAGGGAAATGCGGATCGCGGCGCCGAGGTTGCCCAGCACCATGCGCACCGCGTGAAGAAAAATCTTTAGCCCCAACATGGCATGCCCCTTACAACCTGTGGTTAAGGGGCAGTTTTCCGGTGTCTGGCGGACAAAGTCAATCGCGGCGAGGTGTTGCGCGACAGGGGCAAAGGGGGTAGCAGAAGCGCGTTCCAATCACGGGAGTTTCGCATGTCCGCGCCCAAGAAAGTCGTGCTGGCCTATTCCGGCGGTCTCGACACCTCGATCATCCTGAAATGGCTGCAAACCGAATATGGCTGCGAGGTCATCACCTTTACCGCCGACCTCGGTCAGGGCGAAGAGCTGGAACCGGCGCGCCAGAAGGCGCTGCTGATGGGGA
>CALESR010000093.1 GCA_937907485.1 uncultured Paracoccaceae bacterium
CACCGAGACATCGAGGGCCGAGACCGCCTCGTCAAAGACGATCAGGTCAGGGTCGTTGATGAGGGCGCGGGCGATGGCGATGCGCTGGCGCTGGCCGCCGGAAAACTGGTGGATGTATTTGTCGGCATCGCCAGCCTGCAGACCGACGGCCTCGAGCGCCGCGCTGATCTTTTGCGTGCGGGCCTCGCCCTGTGGCGGGTCGGCCAGCAGGTGGAAGGGTTCGGCAATCAGCCGGGCGACGCGGTGGCGGGGGTTGAAGCTGCCGTAGGGGTCCTGAAACACCACCTGCATCTGCCGCCGCACGGAAAGATTGGGGTGGTTCCCGGCCCAGACCGGCGCGCCGTTCAGGGTGATGCTGCCCGATTGCACCGGCTCCAGCCCCAGAATTGCGCGGGTCAGGGTCGATTTCCCGCAGCCGGATTCGCCGACCAGCCCCAACCTCTCGCCCCGGTTCAGGGTGAAGGTCACATCCTTGACCGCCTCGACCACCGGGCGCGGCCCGAACAGCCGTTTGCGCGGCGCGCGGTAGTGGCGGGTGACGGATTGCACCTGCAGCAGCGGCGCGGGCACCGGCGCGGGCGGCAGGTTGACGCGGTGCGCCGAGGCCTCGAACAGCGCGCGGGTATAGGGGTGCTGCATGGCGCGGAAGAGTTGCGCCGTCGCCCCGCTTTCCACCACCCTGCCCTTTTGCATCACCACGATGCGGTCGGCCATGTTGGCGACCACGGCGAGGTCATGGGTAATCATCAGCAACCCCATGCCGAAATCGGCGGTCAGGTCGCGCAAGAGGTCCAGAATCCGCGCCTGTGTGGTGACGTCGAGCGCGGTCGTCGGCTCGTCCGCGATGAGCAGCGCCGGGCGCAGGGCGATGGCCATGGCGATCACCACCCGTTGCCGCTGGCCGCCTGACAGCTCATGCGGATAGCGGCCCAGAGGGAACCGCTCCTCGGGGAGCCCGACTCGGTTGAGCATGGCGCGGGCGCGGTCCATGGCCTCGGGCCTTGGCACCCCTTGATGGTGGCGGATGGTTTCGGCCACCTGCGCGCCGATGGTCTGCACCGGGTTCAGCGCGGTCATCGGTTCTTGAAACACCATGCCGATGCGGCGCCCGCGGATATCGCACATCGCGGGTTCCGAGAGCGCCAGCAGGTCGGTGCCTTCGAGCGCGATGCGCCCGGTGGTCCGCGCGCCCTGCGGCAACAGGCCCATGGTGGCGAAGGCGGTCATCGACTTGCCCGAGCCGCTCTCGCCGGTGATGGCGACGATCTCGCCCGGTGCGACGTCCAGCGAGACGCCGTGCAGGATGTCATAGCTGCCGATCGACAGCGAGAGGTCACGGATGCTGAGCAGGCTCATGTCCGCGCCACCCGGATCCGGGGGTCGAGCACATCGCGCAGCCCGTCGCCCATCAGGTTCAGCCCCAGCACGGTCAGCACGATGGAGATGCCGGGCATCAGCGCGACATGCGGCGCGATGCTGGCCAAGGTCTGCGCATCGGCCAGCATGCGGCCCCAGCTGGCGGTCGGCGGCTGGGCGCCAAGGCCGATGTAGGACAGTGCCGCCTCGGCCAGAATGCCCAGCGAAAACTGGATGGTGCCCTGCACGATCATCAGGTTGGCGATGTTGGGCAGGATGTGTTCGACCGAAATCCGCGCGGCGGATTTGCCCGCCACGCGCGCCGCCAGAATGAAATCGCGCTGCCAGAAGGTCAGCGCGGCGCCGCGGGTCAGGCGGGCAAAGACCGGCACGTTGAAGATGCCGATGGCGATGATCGCATTGACCGCGCTGGCGCCAAAGACCGCGGTAATCAGGATGGCGATCACCAGCGAGGGGAAGGCAAAGATCAGGTCATTGCCGCGCATGATGAGTTCGTCGAGCAAGGAGCCGCGTTTCGCCGCCGCCAGCAGACCCAGCGGCACGCCCAGCCCCATGCCGATGCCGACGGCCAGAAAGGCCACCGCAATCGAGGTGCGCGCGCCCATCATCACCATCGACAGGATGTCGCGGCCCAACTGGTCGGTGCCCAGCCAATGCGCGGCACTGGGGGTTTGCAGGCGCGCGGGGATCGACAGCGCCTGAATGTCATAGGGCGTCCAGAGGAACGACAGCGCCGCCCCGCCAAGGAACACCAGCGACAGGAACGCGCCGAGGATCAGGCTGCGGGGCAGGCTCATGTCCGTGTCCTCAACCGGGGATCGACGGCGGCATAGGCCAGATCGACGGTGAAATTGACCAGAATCACCAGCGCCACCAGCAGCATGACCACGCTTTCGACCACGATCAGGTCGCGGGCGGAAATCGCCTGAAAGATCAGCCGACCGAGGCCGGGAAGGAAGAACACCTGCTCGATCACGATGCCCCCGGCCAGCAGGAAGGAAAACTGCAGCCCGATGATCGTCAGCACCGGGATCAGCGCATTGCGCACCGCGTGGCGCCAGAGGGCCTGACGGCGGCTGAGGCCCTTGGCCCGCGCGGTGCGGATGAAATCCTCGCCCAGCATGTCGAGCAGGGACGAGCGCATCACCCGCGCCAGAATCGCCGCCTGCGGCAGCGCCAGCGCGACCGCGGGCAGGATCAGCGCCTTCAGCCCGGCCAGCAGCCCGTGGTCCCAGCCGGGAAACCCGCCCGCCGATACCCAGCGCAGCTTGATGGCAAAGATCAGCACGAGGATCATCGCGAACCAGAAATTCGGCACCGCGATGCCCAGTTGCGTGGCGCCCATCACCCCGATGTCGCCCAGCCGCCCGCGACGGCTGGCGGCATAGATCCCGGCGGGAAAGGCAATCACGATGGTCAGCGTCAGCGCCAGCAGCGCCAGCGGCAGCGAGACCGCCACGCGGTCGGCGATCATCTGCGCGATGGGGGTGCGATAGGTATAGGAGGTGCCGAAATCGCCCTGCACCATGCCGAGGGTCCAGGCCAGATAGCGCTGGGGCAAAGAGACATCGAGGCCCAGTTCCGCCCGCAGCGCCGCCACCGTGTCAGGCCGCGCATTGACGCCCAGCATATAGGCCGCCGGATCGCCGGGCACGACCTCGACCACGGCAAAGATGACCAGCGAGGCCACGATCAGGCTGAGACACAGCGAGATCGCGCGACCGATCGTATAGCGGATCATCGCAAGGTGGCTCCCGTTCAGGCGAAGGAGGCGGCGCCCGGTTTTCCCGGACGCCGCAGGGGTCGCTTACGGCCAGGTGACCGCGGTCAGGTCGATGGCCGCGGTCGGCTGGTTCAGCCACAGGCCGGTGATCCCGGCGCGGGCGATGGTGGGCACGGCCAGTTCAAAGAGATAGCCGTTGACGTAATCCTCGGCGATGATCGTCTGCGCCTGCGCCAGCAGGGCCGAACGCGCCGCCGGGTCGGTGGTCGAGGTCAGCGTGGTCATCAGCGCCTGAAGATCGGCGTTGTTGTAC
>CALESR010000094.1 GCA_937907485.1 uncultured Paracoccaceae bacterium
TGGCGACCGACACGGCAATGGGGAAAAAGCTGATGAGGAACGCCATCAGCAGGGTGTTGAAATCGTGCTGGCCGACGAACATCAGCGCAATCACCGGCACCACCGTCGCCTTTGGAATCGCGTTGAACCCCACCAGCAGCGGATAGAGCGCGTCGTTCAACATGCGGCTCAGGCCCATCACCATGCCCAGCGTGGTGCCGAACACCACCGCCACCGCCAGCCCCGCCACCGTGCGCCACAGGGTCTGCCAGCCATACAGCCAGAACAGATGTTGGAACTCGATGAACGCCGGGCCCAGATCGCTGGGCGAGGCCATCTTGTAATCGGGCCAGCCCATGACCCAGACCAAGGCCTCCCACAGCACCAGCAGGATCAGCACGGCAACCAGCGGCACGGCAACCTTCTTCCAGTCCATCATGCCACCTCGCGCCCCTGCGCTATCTGGATTTCCCGCCGCAATTGCGCCAGCCGCGCCACCGTGTCGGGCGCATACAGCATCTCCAAGGGCCGCGGCCCGGGGATCGGCACCTCCATCACGCATTGCGTCGTCGCCGGACGGCCGGACAGCACCACCACCTGATCGCCCAGATAGACGCTCTCGCGCAGGTCATGGGTAATCAGCAGCGCGGTAAACGGCTCCCGCGCGCGCAGGCTGTGCATGGTCTGCCACAGGTCCTCGCGGGTAAAGGCATCCAGCGCGCCAAAGGGCTCGTCCAGAATCAGGATGTCGGGCTTGTGCACCAGCGCCCGGCACAGGCTGGCGCGCTGCCGCATCCCGCCGGACAACTCGCTGGGCCGCTTGCCCTCGAACCCCTCCAGCCCCACCATCGCCAGCAACGCCCGCGCCCGCGCTTCCTTCTCGGCGCGCGGCATCATGGGTGCGACGATCTCCAACGGCAGCATCACGTTCTGCAAGATCGTGCGCCATTCCAGCAGCACCGGGTTCTGGAATGCCATGCCCACCGTCTTGCGCGGCTGTTTCACCAAGGCGCCGTGCAGCCAGACCTCGCCCTCATCGGGGATCATCAGCCCGGCAATCAGCCGCGTCAGCGTCGATTTCCCGCAGCCCGACGGCCCCACCACGGCACAAAAACTGCCCTCGGGAATCGCGATGTTCAGATCGCGCAGCACCGGGAACGGCCCCGCCTTGGTCTTGTAGGCGTGGGTCACACCCTTGATCTCGATCAGATTGCCCAAAACCGGCCCCTTCATCTGGCCTCAAACCCGCGTGGACGCGTCCCGCCCCATCCGGGGGGCGGGACAGGGGCGGTCGCCGCCCTTATTGCATCATCAGGCTGCCATCACCCGGCAGATAGGCGTCGGTGAAATAGCGCGACGGCTCGACAGGGTTGGTAAAGGCATAGCTGACCGCCATCTGCTCCAGCGAGGTGGCGAACCGCGCAGCGTCGATGTTGCCCAGACCGTGCTCCATCACCCAAGGCGTCAGGATATTGTCGCGCAGCGCCATCTGCAGCCGCTCCACCTCCAGCCCCGAATCCAGCGCCGGGTTGCGCGCGGCAATCGCGGCCACACCCGCGGCCGGGTCGGCGGCGGCATCGCGCAGCCCCAGCGCCACGGCGCGCAGGAACCCGGTCACCAGCGCCGGGTTCGCCTCGGCCCAGTCGGTGTTGACGATGATCGCGTTGCCATACAGCTCGACGCCGAAATCGGCCATCAGCATCACCGCGATATCCTCGGCGGGCACACCCAGACGGATCGTCGACAGCGACGAGGTGAACGAGAACCCGGTCACCGCATCGACCTCGCCCGCCGCCAGCATCGGCTCGCGCGTGGGAAAGCCCACCGGCTCGATGGTGATCGTGCTGACATCCAGCCCCTGCGCGGCGGCAAAGACCGGGAACTGCGCCCAGGCGCCATCCGGCGGCGGCGCGCCCAGTCGGCGGCCCTGCAGATCGGCGGGTGTGCTGACGCCCAGACTGCGGCGACCGATCACCGCAAAGGCCGGGACGTCATACATCATCATCACGGCGGTGACGGGGGCATCCGGGTTCTGGTCGATGAACTTGATGACGCTGGCCATATCGGCAAACCCGATGGGAAACGCCCCGGTCGCCACCTTTGGAATCGCATCGAGGCTGCCCTGACCGGGCGAGATTTCGACCGTCAGGCCCTCGGCGGCAAAATGGCCGTTGTCGATGGCGAGGAAATAGGGCGCGGCAGGCCCTTCGAACCGCCAGTCCAGCGTAAAGGGCACGGCGGTCTGGGCGGTGGCAGGCGCGGCGAGAACCGCGCCGATCAGGCTGGCAAGGACGAGGGAACGGGTCACGGCGCGAACTCCATTTTGCGGCGGTGCAGCAACAGTGTCGCCGCGCCGCGCAAAGAAGAAACGCCCAACCGCGCGCTCAAGGACTGCCAGACCCCCGACGCCTGCCTCTTGGGCGGTCTCGCCCGGTCTTGCCCAAGGAATCCGCGCCGCCGGTTTTCCGGCTTCGCCCGGCGGGCGAAACACCTGTTTGCGAATGCAGCGAATGCCGGTTTATTCGGCGGCCAGATCCAGCGCCTCGCCGCGCAGATCCAGCGCCGCGATGCGCTGCACCACGCCGCGCATCACGCCGCAAAAGGCCTCGAACCCCGGCAGCGGCTGGATGCTGCGCTCATCCAGGTAAAGCGCGCGGTCGATCTCGATCTGCACCGCGTGCATCCCGCGCGAGGGCTGGCCATAGCGCTGCGCGATATAAGCCCCGGCAAAGGGCGCGTTGCGCGCCACGGTGAACCCGGCCTTGGTCAGGATCGCCTCGACGCCGTCCACCACATCGCCGCGCGCCGAGGCGCCCCAGCGGTCACCGATCACCACATCGGGCCGCGCCGCGCCGCGCGCCGCATGGCCGTTCAGCGCCTCATGCGGCATCGAATGCATGTCGCACAGCAACACCTGACCGAATCGCCGGTGCGTGCGCTCCAGCGCATCCGCCAGCGCGGCGTGATAGGGCGACCAATAGCGCAGGATCCTGCGGTCGGCCTCGGCCCTTGGCAGCTTGCCACGGTAAATGCTGCGGCCGTTCGCCACCACCCGCGCGATCACCCCCAGCCCCGAGGCCACCCGTGGATTGAGCCCGGCCTTCGCCACGCCCTCGATCAGCGCCGGGTCGAATTCATCCGCCGCCCGGTTGAAATCGACATAGGACCGCGGCACCTGACTGGTGACCAGTGCGGCGCCAAACTCGGGCGCATCGGCGATCAGCAGGTCAACGAACGCATCCTCGGACGAGCGCAGCACCAGATCCGGCACCTGCGCCTGCGCCGTCAGATCCTGCGGATAGACCCGCCCGGAATGCGGCGACGCAAAGACCACCGCCGAGGTGGCGCTGGCGGGCTCTTGGATCTGGACGGCGACGGGCATGGGGCGTTCCTCGCCCGGCAGTATAACGGCGAATTCCTCGTTACGGAAAGCCCTTGAACATGCCGCCGAGTCCTTTTATAGACCCCTGCATTGACACGATCCGCCGCTCTGGCGGGCCAAAGTCAGGGCGCGTAGCTCAGTGGTAGAGCACTACGTTGACATCGTAGGGGTCACAAGTTCGAACCTTGTCGTGCCCACCATCGCCCCTCGCTTGGGGCAGGTGACCACCGCGCCCCGCAAGGGGCGTATCAGTTTCAAGGCGCATGCGCGCCGCGATGAGGAGAAGACCGATGAAGGTCGCCAATTCCCTGCGCTCGCTCAAGCAGCGCCACCGCGATTGCCAGATCGTGCGCCGCAAAGGCCGGGTCTATGTGATCAACAAGACCCAGAAGAAATACAAGGCCCGTCAGGGCTGAGGCGCCGACAGGCACCGATACGAAGGCCGCGCAGGGCAACCCGCGCGGCCTTCGTGTTTTTGCCGTAGGGTGCGTGCTCGCCCGCACCGCCCCGCACGCCCGCGTCACCCCACCACCACCAGCACCCCATAAAGCGCGGCCGAGGCGATCATCA
>CALESR010000095.1 GCA_937907485.1 uncultured Paracoccaceae bacterium
TTGGGGGGCTGCTCGCCCCCCAAACCCCCTCGCCAAAGGGGGCCACGGCCCCCTTTGGAAACCCCGTGGATATTTTCAGAGCAAAGAGGAAAGGGGGCCGTCGTGCCCCCTTTTTCAATGCACGGCCATCAGGCGCAGTGCGTCGAGGATCGCGGCATGGGTGTTGCGCGCCGCCACCGCGTCACCGATGCGCCAGAGGCGGAATTGCCCCTGCGGATTGGGCGCGTTGGTCTGCGGGCGCTGGGCGACCAGCGCCTCATGGTCGAGCGCGCCGAGGTTCACCGACAGCGGTTTGAGCGCGAAATAGAGCTCATCAAGCGGCAGCGTGCCGTGGTTGACCACCACCTGATCGACGAGGCGCTCTTGAGTCACCGGGCCATAATCGCTGCCGATGGTGGCCTTGAGCGCGTTGCCGTGCCGTTCGACCGACAGCAGGCGCCAGGTGACGGTAAAGGTGGTGTCGCGGGCCTGCAGCGCGCGCATGTAGGGCACCAGATTCATCCCCATCACCTCAGGGGCAAAGCTGCGGTCTGGGGTCATGATTTCCAGTTTGGCGCCGGACTCGGCAATCTTTTCCGCGGCTTGCATCCCGGCATGATCGCCGGCGTCGTCAAAGAGCAACACGGTGCGGCCGGGTCTGGCATCGCCCGACAGGATGTCCCAGGTTGAAACGGTCAGGTCGTTTCCGGCCTGCAGGATTGCGGTGTTGGGCAGGCCGCCGGTGGCGATGATGACGATATCGGGGGAAAGCGCGAGAATATCGTCGGCTTCGGCCCAGGTGTTGAACCGAAAATTAACCCCGGCGGCCGAACATTCGGCCATGCGCCAGTCGATCAAGCCGATCATTTCCTTCTTGCGGTGGCTTTGGGCGGTCAGCCTGATCTGGCCGCCGGGCTGGTCCATGGCCTCGAACAGCGTGACCGCATGGCCCCGCTGGCTGGCGACCCTTGCGGCTTCGAGCCCGCCGGGACCGGCGCCGACGATCACCACCTTGCGCCTCTCGGGCGCGGGGGTGATCGTTTGCGGCAGGGTTTCCTCGCGTCCGGTGGCGGCGTTGTGGATGCACAGGGCCAGACCGCCCTGATAGATGCGGTCGAGGCAATAGTTCGCACCGACGCAGGGGCGGATACGCTCTTCCTGCCGGGCGATGATCTTGCGCACCAGATGCGGCTCGGTCAGATGCGCGCGCGTCATGCCGATCATGTCCACCTTGCCCGCCGCGATGGCGTGGCGCGCGGTGGCGACATCGGGCACGCGGGCGGCGTGAAAGATCGGCACATCGACGGCCTGACGGACCTCGCCGGCAAAGTCGAGGTGCGGCGCCGAGGGCATGCCCTGGATCGGAATGACGTCGGTCAGGCCCGCGTCGGTGTGGATATGCCCGCGGATGATGTTGAGGAAATCGACCAGACCGGAGGATTTGAACCGCTGGCCCACGGAGATGCCCTCGGCCGAATCGACCCCGCCGGGCAGGCGTTCATCCGCGACATAGCGCACGCCCAGCAGGAAATCGGGTCCGACGCGCTCGCGCACGGCGGCCAGCACGGCCAGGGGAAAGCGCATCCGGTTGTCCAGATCGCCCCCCCAGGGCGGCGCCAGCTGGTTGGTCAGCGGCGAGATGAACTGGTCCATCAGATGGCCGTAACATTCGAACTCGACGCCATCCATGCCGCCAGCCTGCATCCGTTCGGCGGCATCGGCATAGTCGGTGATGACCCGGGCGATGTCCCAGTCCTCGATCTGCTTGGTAAAGGCGCGGTGCGCCGGCTCGCGTTCGAACCCCGGTGACAGCACGGGCAGCCAGTCGCCCTTGTCCCAGCGGGTGCGGCGGCCGAGATGCGTCAGCTGGATCATGATCGCCGCGCCTTCGTCATGCACGGCGTCGCTCATCTGGCGCAGCCACGGCACGACCTCGTCCTTCCAGGCGAGGATGTTGTTGAACACCGGCGGGCTGTCGCGCGACACGCTGGCCGAGCCTGCCGTCATGGTCAGCGCCACGCCACCGCGCGCGCGCTCGACGTGATAGGCGCGATAGCGGCCCTTGGGCATGCCGTCCTCGGCATAGGCCGGTTCGTGCGACGAGATGAAGATGCGGTTGCGCAGCGTCAGATGCTTGAGGCGAAAGGGTTGCAGCAGGGGGTCAGAGGTCATGGCGGGTTCCCGTGGGTGACACACCAGACTGACGCGCGACGGTGGCAAAGCTCAAGCCGGAATCGACTGCGTCCGCGCGGCAGCGCCGGGGATTGCCCCCTTGGCGCGGGCGGCGATCCGGGGCAAGGTCGGCGCAAAGGCGGCAGGAGCAGCGCAATGGGCAGACCCAGGGTGGCGCCGGGGCAGGTGATCGGGGTGCTGGGCGGGTCGTTCGATCCGCCGCATGCCGGGCATGTGCATCTGACGCGCGAGGCGCTCAAGCGGCTGCGGCTCGACCAGATCTGGTGGCTGGTCAGCCCCGGCAACCCGTTGAAAAAGAACCCTCCGGCCCCGCTGGCGCAGCGGATGGCGCAGGCGCGGGCGATCATGCGGCACCCAAAGGTTCACATCACCGACCTCGAGGCCGGCTTTGGCACCCGCGCCACCGTCGATACAATGGCGGCGCTGCGGCGGCGCTGGCCACGGCTGCGCTTTGTCTGGCTGATGGGCGCCGACAATCTGGCGGGGTTCCACCAATGGGACCGCTGGCCCGACATTGTCGCGCAGGTGCCGCTGGCGGTGCTGGCGCGGCCGGGGCAACGGCTGCGCGCGCTGACCTCGCCCGCGGCGCGCAAGATGGCGGCGCATCGTCTGGCCCCGGCGCAGGCGGCGACGCTGGGGCGCCGGGGCGCACCGGCCTGGGTCTATCTGGACATGCCGATGCGCGCCGAGTCCTCGACCCAGTTGCGGGCAAAGGCCGTGGTCGCGGCGCCGGGCACCTGAAAACGCCGCAATTTGCCGCGGCGATAACGTGATCGTGACGCGAATTCACCCATTTGCGCGGTCTTACTGCAAGGGTATTACGCGGCCGCAGGGTCGGGGCTTCGTCGCATTCGAATGGGTGAATTGGCAATGTCGAACAGTGGCAGCGGGGTGACACGTCGCTCCCTCCTCGGGGGGATGCTGGGCGTTCTTGCCGCGCCCGCATGGGCGAATGCGCCGCTGCGCTCGCCGGTGCCGCCGATGCGTCCGACGGCCTCGCTGGCCGGGCCCGCCGTCGCGCCACCGCAGGTGACGGGTTCGCTCGAAACCCTGCTGGCGCGCGCCGGGGTCAGCGGCCAGACCGCGCTGATCGCCCTCGATGCCGAAACCGGCGCGGTGATCGAACACCACCGGGCCGACCTCAGGATGCCGCCCGCCTCGACGGCCAAGGCGGTGACGGCGCTGTTTGCGCTGCAGACGCTGGGCAGCGACCACCGCTTTGTCACCCGGGTCGAGGCGCGGGGCGCGATCAGCGGCGGCGTGCTGCAGGGCGATCTGGTGCTGCGCGGCGGCGGCGATCCCACCTTGCAGACCGAGGATCTGGCGCGGCTGGCCGAGATGCTGGTGCAGCAGGGGCTGCGCCGGGTCACCGGGCGGTTCGAGGTCGATGACGGCGCGCTGCCCTCGGTGCTGCAGATCGACGACGGCCAGCCGCCTTCGGCCGGGTATAACCCGGCGGTCGGCGGGCTGAACCTCAACTTCAACCGCGTGCATTTTTCGTGGGAAACCCGCGAGGGCCACCTGCGTCTGGCGCTCGACGCCCGCTCCGAACGCGAGATGCCCGCGGTTTCGGTGATCGGCATCACGGCTGCCGCGCGCGATCTGCCGGTCTATACCCATGCGCTGCGCCAAGATGGCGAGGACTGGACGGTTGCCGCCACCGCGCTGGCCGCGCCGGGGTCGCGCTGGCTGCCGGTGCGCCGCGCCGGGGCCTATGCGGGCGATGTGTTCCGCGTGCTGCTGGCGACGCGGGGCTGTCAGGTGCCGCCGCCGCAGGTGGCGCGCAGCGAGCCGGGCCGCCTGCTGGCCGAGCATCGCTCGGCGGCGCTGACGGGGATGGTGCGCGAGATGCTGCGCTATTCGACCAACATCACCGCCGAGGCCCTCGGTCTGTCCGCCTCGCAACGGCTGGGCGCCCGGCCGCGCGGGTTGGAGAGTTCGGCCGGGCGGATGAACCGCTGGATCGGCGAGCGTTATGGCGCCAGTGGCATGGGGCTGATCGACCATTCGGGGCTGGGGCCGGGGTCACGGATTTCGCCACGGGTGATGGCCAGCTACATGCTGGCGGCGCGGCGCGAAGGCGTCTTGCCCGGCCTGCTGCGCGAACATCCGCTGCGCGAGGGGGTCCGGCTGCCGGTGCAGGTCCACGCCAAGACCGGCACGCTGGATTTTGTCTCGGCCCTGACGGGCTATGCCCAGCCCCAGGGCGGGCGGGCGATCGTCTTTTCGATCATCAGCGCTGACATGGACCGCCGCACGCGGCTGGTCAGCGCCCAGACCGAACAGACCGTCGGCGCCCGCAGCTGGACTGCGCAGGCCCGCGGCCTGCAGCAGTCCCTGATCGAGCGCTGGGCCGGGCTGGCCGGTTGATCGTGACGCAGTTGAATTCCCGCTGATCTATGCTAGGCAGGCACGGTAACCGTGTTTCGGAGGGATGCCATGCGTCTGGGTGTTGGTCTTGGTGTCCTCGGGCTGGGGGTTGTCGCGCTGGGCTGGTGGGCGCGCGCGCATTACGCGCCCTACATGCAGGATGTCGTCACGGCGCAGTCGCAGGTTCTGGCCATGGCCTCGGTGCATGGGGTGCAGGCCAGTGTCGCCGGGCGTGACATCACCGTCACCGGCACCGTGGATGGCCCGGCCGAGCATCAGGCCCTGTTCAGCGCCTTTGACGCCGTGCGCGGGCGCCGGGTGGTGCATGACCGCACCGTGGTCCTGCCGCTGGTCGATCCCTATACCCTCGGCGCCACCGCGCTGAATGGTGCCGTCACCGCCTCGGGCCATGCGCCCAATGAAGGCGTGCGCAACCGTCTGGCCGCGCAGGCCACAGGCGAGTTGACGCTGGCCGCCGGGGCGCCCGATGCCACCTGGCCGGATGCCGCCGGGCTGGGGCTGGCCGCGCTGGCCGTGTTCGAAGAGGGCCAACTGCAGATGAGCGGCCGCAGCCTTGCCTTTTCTGGCGTTCTGGCGACCCCGCAGGCCGAGGCCGATATCCGCGCCGCGCTGGCCGTGCTGCCGGCGGACTATACCAGCAGCTTTGACGTGACCTATCTGGATGACGGCACCCCGCCGGCCTGGCGCCTGTCGCATGACGCGGCCTCGGGCGCGCGGCTGTCGGGCAAGCTGCCACTGGGCGTCAGCGGCGCGCAGGTTGCCGAGGCCTTGGGCGTCACCACGCTCGACGATACCTCGACCGTGGCGCTGATGGGCGATGCGGGCGCGGTGTCGCCGGTGTTGGCGCGGCTGGCGCCCTGGATGGCCGAAATCGAGACGCTGACCATCGCCGAAGGCCCCGACGGCACCGAGGTCGAGGTCGGCTTTGGCGCCGGGGCCGATCTGGAACTGCTGGGGGCCGCGCTGGGCGCCGATCTCGACGGCGCCGCGCGCAACCTGACGCTGCATCTGCGCGAGGTGCCTGCGACCGGCGCCGATGG
>CALESR010000096.1 GCA_937907485.1 uncultured Paracoccaceae bacterium
AACGCCGATGCCCAGATTGTTGACCACCGCCTGCAGGACGCCAAAATAGTTGTTTACCGTAAAGGTCGAGCGGATCGCGTGGGTCAGCAGCTTGCGCACCATTTCGGCCCCGGCGGCGACCTGATGCGCGTCGGCATTCTGGCAGCACAGCCGGTGACCGGCCATGTCCTCCATCGTCAAGGGGGTGCCGTTCTGGCGCAGATACTCAGGCGAGGCATACATCCGCATGTGAACCGCCATCAGGCGTTTTCGGATCAAATCGGCCTGACTGGGTTCCTTCATCCGGATCGCGACATCTGCCTCGCGCATCGGCAGGTCGAGTACCCGCTCTTCCAGCATGAGGTCGATCTTCAGTTCCGGGTATTTGGCGTAAAGCGTCGGCAGGCGCGGCGCCAGCCACAGGGTGCCAAAGGCGGTGGTCGTTGTGACCCGCAACTCACCATAGACCTCATCCTCGGAATCGCGGATGCGCGCGGCAGCGGTGTCGAGGCGTTTGGTCATGGCGCGGGTGGCGTCGAACAGCAGTTCGCCCTGCTCGGTCAGAATCAGCCCGCGTGCGTGGCGGTGGAATAGGGTAGTGCCGAGCGATTCCTCCAGCCCGCGGATCTGGCGGCTGACGGCGGATTGGCTGAGGCCCAGGCTGTCGCCGGCATGGGTCAGGCTGCCTGCATCGGCAACCGAATGGAAGATTCTGAGCTTGTCCCAGTCCATCGTGGTAATATCTGTCCATTGGGGGCAGGGTTGTTCGCATGAAAGTGTCTAGTCCAGATATGTGACGCGGAAAAGAAAAGAAAACGTTTGCGGCACTATTAAGGTCAACAATTTTGACCTATAATCGCCGAAACGCCAGCAAATCGACCAATGCGCGGGGAGGTGCACGATGGGCAAGCAGTCAGTGTCTCTGAACGATCGGTTCGATCTGGACAAAACGCCGGTGCTGTTGAACGGCACGCAGGCCCTTGTGCGGTTGATGCTGCAGCAAGCGGCGCGTGACAAGGCCGCCGGTTTGAACACCGCGGGCTATGTCAGCGGCTATCGCGGTTCGCCCCTTGGCGCGGTCGATCAGCAGATGGCGCGGGCAAAACCGTTCCTGAGCGCGGCGCAGGTCAAGTTCCACGAAGGGCTGAACGAGGATCTGGCGGCGACCGCGATCTGGGGCACACAGCAGGCCGAATTGCGCGGAGAGGGCACGCATGACGGGGTTTTCGCGCTCTGGTATGGCAAGGGCCCGGGGGTGGACCGCACCGGCGACGTGATGAAACACGCCAACATGGCCGGCACCAGTCGCCACGGTGGGGTCATCATGGCGATGGGCGACGACCACACCGGCGAATCCTCGACCGTACTGCATCAGTCAGACTGGGCGATGATCGACGCCTATATGCCGGTGGTCTCGCCCGCCGGAGTCCAGGAGATCCTCGACTATGGCCATTATGCCTATGAACTCAGCCGGTTCTCCGGGCTTTGGGTCGGGTTGAAGACGATGAAGGACACCGTCGAGGCGACGGCGGTGGTCGATGGCAACCCGCAGCGAATGTCTTTTGTCCGCCCGGAGTTCAAGATGCCCGACGGTGGGCTGAACATCCGCCTGCAGGACCTGCCGGTGCTGCAAGAAGCGCGGATGATCGACTATAAACGCTTTGCCGCCGAGGCGTTTTCCCATGCCAACAAGATGGACAAGCGCGTCTGGGGCACCCCTGGGGCGAAGATCGGCTTTGTCGCGGCGGGCAAGAACTGGCTGGACCTCGTGCATGCCTTGGGGCTGTTGGGCCTCGACGCTTCGGAATGCGACCGGTTGGGGATCACCACCTACAAGGTCGGCCAGACCTGGCCCTTGGACATGAAGGGCTTTCATGATTGGGCTGAGGGGTTGGAGCTGATTGTCGTCGTCGAGGAAAAGCGCAAGCTGATCGAGGTTCAGGTCAAGGAAGCGATCTTTGACGACCGCAAGGGGCGGCGGGTCTATGGCTGGCACAAGGGCGACACATGGGACAACGGTCGTCAGGTCGAACTGTTCCCCACGCGCTATGCGCTCGATCCGGTGATGATTGCCGAACGGCTGGGCGAAATTCTGGCTGAGGAAGGCTGCGAGACCGACACCCTGCGTGCGGGTCGCGCCAAATTGGCCGAAAGCCGCCGCGCCGACAATGCGCAGGATCTGGCAGCGCGCATCCCGTATTTCTGCTCGGGTTGCCCACACAATTCCTCGACCAAGGTGCCCGACGGCAGCCGCGCTTATGCCGGGATCGGCTGTCACTATATGGTGCAGTGGATGGATCGCTCTACGCTGGGCTTTACCCATATGGGTGGCGAAGGGGCGAACTGGATTGGCGAATCGCAGTTTTCCAAGCGCGGCCATGTGTTCCAGAACCTCGGCGACGGCACCTATAACCACTCGGGTGTGCAGGCGATCCGTGCGGCCTTGGCGGCGGACACGACGATCACCTACAAGATCCTCTTCAACGATGCGGTCGCCATGACTGGCGGGCAGAAGAATGAGGGCGGGCTGACGGCGCAACGGATCGCGCATGAGATCACGGCGATGGGGGTGAACCCGGTTGTCGTGGTCTATGACGCCAAGGAGGACATTGATTTCAAAGGGTTCCCGCCGGGCATCGAAAAGCACGAACGCGCGGAACTGATGGCCGTGCAAGAGCGACTTGCGCAGACCAAGGGGGTCTCGGCGCTGATCTATGTGCAGACCTGCGCCGCCGAAAAACGCCGCCGGCGCAAGCGGGGCGAGTTTCCAGATATCGACAAGCGGGTCTTCATCAACACCGAGGTCTGCGAGGGCTGCGGTGATTGTGGCGTGCAGTCGAACTGCGTGTCGATCGTGCCGGTGGACACCGAATTGGGCCGCAAACGCGCCATCGATCAGAGCAGTTGCAACAAGGATTTCAGCTGCCTCAAGGGGTTCTGCCCGTCCTTTGTGACGCTCGAAGGCGCGACGGTAAAGAAATCCGCCGCCCGCGTGCTCGACCTGCCGGACCTGCCCAACCCCGTGCTGCCCGCCATCCACGGCACGCACAATCTGGTGATTACCGGCGTGGGCGGCACCGGTGTGGTGACGGTCGGCGCAGTGCTGGCGCAGGCGGCGCAGATCGCCGGGATGGGCGCGGGCATGATGGAGATGGCCGGCCTCGCACAAAAGGGCGGCGCGGTGCATATCCACCTACGGTTGGCCAACCGACCCGAAGACATCTCGGCAGTGCGGGTAGCTGTGGGCGAGGCGCATGGCGTCATCGGCGGCGATCTGGTGGTGACAGCGGGGGCAAAAACCATCGGGTTGATGACGCAGGGCCAGACCGGCGCGGTGGTCAACAGCCATGACATCGTCACCGGCCAATTTACCCGCGACACCGAGTTTCGCTTGCCAGTCAACGATTTGAGCCTCGCCCTGCAGGCCCGACTGCGTGAGCGGCTCGACCTGTTCGACGCTTCGGAACTGGCGCGCGTGGCCCTGGGGGATTCGATCTATTCCAATATGATGGTGCTGGGTGGGGCGTGGCAGCGCGGCCTCGTGCCGCTGCCGCTGGAGGCGATCCAGCAGGCGATCCGGCTGAACAAGGCCGCGGTTGACGGCAATCTGCGCGCCTTTGACATTGGTCGCTGGGCGGTGCTTCACCCCGATCAGGCAGCGGCATTGCTGCGACCCGAGGGCGTTTCGACCCTGCCGGTCGACCCCGTCGCCTACCGCGAGGCGCGGCTGGTGGCCTATCAGGGCCCCCGTCTGGCGCGCCGGTTCCGCGGACTAGTGGATAGCGTGCAGGATGCGCCGCTGCGCGAGGCCGTGGCGAAGGGGTATCACAAGCTTCTGGCCTACAAGGACGAATACGAGGTCGCCCGCCTGCATCTGGCCAGTGCCGAGGCCGCGCGCGCGCAGTTTGACGGCGATTTCCGCATGAGCTTTCACCTCGCCCCGCCGATTCTGGGTGGCATGGGGGCCGATGGGCGATCGAAGAAGCGCACATTCGGTCCCTGGATGCTGAAGGGTTTCGCCCTGCTGGCGCGGATGAAGGGCCTGCGCGGCACGCCGTTCGATCCCTTTGGCTATTCGGTCGAGCGGCGCGAAGAGCGCGCACTGATCGCGCAATTCGAAGGCGACATGCGCGACTTGCTGGGCAAACTGACCGCTGCGAACCGCGATTTGGTACTGGAACTGGCGCTGTTGCCGCTGCAGATCCGTGGCTATGGCCCGGTCAAGGCCACCAGCGTCGCGAAGGCGGCCGAACGGCGCGCGGCGATCCTGAGCGCGTTGCAACAGGGGGGGGCGCCGGGGCGGATGGCGGCGGAATAACCGTCGCCAGACTGTCACGCGGCGCTGTCAGGATGACGCAAACCAGATCAGGGGTTTGCCCATGTCCTTTGCCCTACTTGACGCCCCGTCGCCAATTCGCCCGCGCCCGCCGCGCAGTGCGCTGGCCCGGCAGATCACCTATGCTCATGCCGGGCAAAGCCGTCCGGCGCGCGCCCTGATCCGCAGTGTCGAGGCGCTGACCGGGCGGCCGGCCCTGCTGCGCCGATTGCAGGGTATAGAGGCAGACCTCGACAGTGGGCGCGACCTTTGGCGTGTCCTGATGCAGCGGTTCGGCCTTCGCGTCGAGGTGCTGCGCGGTTCGCTCGAGGCAATACCGGCCGAGGGGCCACTTGTGCTGGTGGCCAACCATCCGTTCGGCATCCTCGACGGCTTGGTCATGGCGCATCTGCTGTCCGCTTTGCGCGGCGATTTCCGGGTGATGGCAAATCAGGTTTTTGCCCGAGCCGAGGTGGTGAACCGGGTGATCCTGCCGGTGGATTTCGCCGGCACTCCCGAGGCGCAGGCCGCCAACTTGCGCACCCGCGCGGAGGCAATCCGCCATCTGCGCGGCGGTGGCGCGGTCAGCATTTTTCCCGGCGGCACGGTGTCGACCGCTGCGCGGCCCTTTGACGCGGCGATGGATCCGGTCTGGCGCGGTTTTACCGCGCGGATGATCGAGAGGTCCGGCGCGACGGTGGTGCCAATCTGGTTCGAGGGCCAGAATTCGCGGTTGTTTCAGGTGGTCAGCCATCTCAGCCAATCGCTGCGGGTTGCCTTGCTGATGCGTGAATTCGCCGCCCGCACCGACCGCGCCGTGCCGCTGGTGGTGGGGGCGCCGATCTCGGCCGAGACCCTGCGCCTGCAGGCGAGCGACGGCAAACAGATGATGGATTTCCTGCGCCGCAAGACGTATGACTTGTCGCCGAACCCCTTGGATCCGACCCGGCTGGGCCATGAATTCGAGGAACACTACAGGCGTTAGAGGCGAAAAATGGCAGTAGGCGTGTTCGATTCGGGCCTTGGCGGGCTGACGGTTCTGGACGCGCTGGTGCGCCGCTTGCCGCAGGTGCCCTTTGTCTATTTCGGCGACAATGCCAATGCGCCCTATGGCACCCGCACCGCCGACGACATCTATCGCCTGACCTGCATCGGCACCCAGCGGCTGTTCGACGAGGGCTGCGATCTGGTGATTTTGGCCTGCAACACAGCCTCGGCTGCTGCGCTGAAACGCATGCAGGAAAGCTGGATTCCGCCGGGCAAACGTGTGCTGGGCGTCTTTGTGCCACTGATCGAGGCCCTGACCGAACGCCAGTGGGGCGACAATTCGCCACCGCGCGAGGTAGCGGTCAAGCATGTGGCGCTGTTTGCCACCCCCGCCACGGTGGCCAGCCGCGCCTTTCAGCGAGAACTGGCCTTTCGCGCCATCGGTGTTGATGTCGAGGCGCAGCCCTGCGGCGGTGTCGTAGATGCGATCGAGCAGGGTGACATGATCCTCGCCGAGGCACTGGTGCACAGCCATGTCGAGGCCCTGCATCGGCGAATGCCACGCCCGCAGGCCGCCGTGCTGGGGTGCACCCATTACCCCTTGATGGAAGACGCCTTTCGCGCGGCGCTGGGGCCAGAGGTCAAGGTTTATTCCCAGCCCGAACTGGTCGCCGCCAGTCTGGAGGACTACCTTCGCCGCCGCCCGGAATTGATCGGCGAGGGCAGCGCGACCAAATTCCTCACGACCGGCGACCCGGTGGCCGTGGGCCACAAGGCCACCCTGTTCCTGCGCCGACGGATCGGGTTCGAAGCCGCCTGATGCGGCAATCTCGCCCGTTGCAGACCGCGTCCGGCCTGCCTATCTCATCTCCAGCAGGAGACACCATGACCCACAACGTCGCCATTCTGGGTGCGAGCGGCTATACCGGGGCCGAACTCGTGCGGATCATCGCCACGCATCCGGCACTGCGTATCGCGGCGCTGGCTGCGGATCGCAAGGCCGGGATGCCGATGGCCGAGGTCTTCCCGCATCTGCGCCATCTCGACCTGCCGGTGCTGACCAAAGCGGAGGACATCGACTTCTCGCAGATCGAATTGGTCTTTTGCGCCCTGCCGCATGGCCTGAGCCAAGCCATCGTGCGCGATCTGCCACGTTCGGTGAAGGTTGTCGATCTGGGCGCCGATTTCCGTCTGCGTGACCCGGCAGAGTATAAGAAATGGTATGGCCTCGACCACGCAGCGCCAGATCTGCAGCCGGAGGCCGTCTATGGCCTGACCGAGTTCTACCGCGACGACATCCGCAGTGCACGTCTGGTCGCGGGCACCGGCTGCAACGCCGCGACCGTGCAATTCGCCCTGCGTCCGCTGATCGAGGGCGGCTTGATCGACCTTGACGAGATCCTCTGCGATCTGAAGGCCGGGGTGTCTGGTGCCGGCCGCGCGCTGAAGGAATCCATGTTGTTTGCCGAGCGCGCGGGGGATGTAGCGGGTTACAGTCTGGGCGGCAAACACCGGCATCTGGCGGAATTCGATCAGGAATTCAGCAAGATCGCCGGGCGCAAGGTCGAAATTCAGTTCGCACCGCATCTGGTGCCGGTCAACCGCGGGGTGCTGGCGTCGTGCTATCTGCGCGGCGATCCGCAGGCGCTCCACTCCGCCCTGAGCGCGCGCTATGCCGACGAGCCATTTGTCACCGTCCTGCCCTTCGGGCAGACGCCGGGGTTGGGGCATGTCGCAGGCTCGAATTTTTGCCACATCGGGGTTGTGGGCGACCGCAGGCCCGGGCGCGCGACCGTGGTCGCAGCACTCGACAACCTCAACAAGGGCTCGGCCGGGCAGGCGGTACAAAACGCCAACCTGATGCTGGGTCTTGATGAAACCGCTGGCCTGATGCTGGCCCCGGTTTTCCCGTAACCGACAGGAGCGACCCATGGCCGGCATGAAAAGCCTCAGGAAAACCCGACGGGTGCAGATCATCGTTGTCGCGGTACTGGCGCTGGCGCTCAGCACCGGCCTCATCGGATATGCGATGCGTGACGGCATCAATTTCTTCCGTTCGCCCAGCCAAGTTCGCGCCGTACCGCCGGGCCCGGCCGAGGTCTTTCGCCTTGGTGGCATGGTCGAGGTCGGCACGCTACAGCGCGGGCAGGGCGAGGCCATCACCTTCCGCGTCACCGATTTCTGCGAATCTGTGCCGGTCAGCTATACCGGCATCCTGCCCGACCTCTTTGGTGAGAACGAAGGCACTGTCGCCACGGGGCGGTTGGTCGAGGGGGTCTTCATCGCCACCGAGATCCTTGCCAAGCACGACGAGACCTATATGCCCCGCGAGGTCGCCGATTCGGTCGGTGCACCTGCCACCGCCGAGGCGCCACGCCCGGAATGCGAATACCACGGCGAGACCTATCCGACTCAAGGCTCCTGACGCGCAACGGTCGGATACCTCGCTCTCGCGTAAACCTTTGCCCGCATCCTGCCCCTGGTTCACTCACCGGAGGGCAGCATGCGCGATTTGCACCAACTGGCCGACGAGATCGTCGCCCGCGAGGGCGGTTTCGTCAATGATCCCAACGACCCAGGCGGCGCCACCAATTTCGGTGTAACGATCCACACCATGCGCCGTCTTGGCCTCGATCTGACCGGCGATGGTCAGGTAAGTGAGGCCGATGTGCGCGCTCTGACACATGCGCAGGCGGTCGAGATCTTTCTCGAACACTACCACCGCAAACCAGGTATCGGCGCGCTACCCGAGGCGCTGCAGCCATCGGTTTTCGACATGTATGTCAATGCCGGGGCAGGGGCCGTGCGCCTCCTGCAGCGCCTGTTGGTCGAGATGGGTTATGACCTCGATGTCGACGGGGTGATCGGCCCGCAGACCATTCGCTCGGCCGAGGCCGCCGCCCGCGCCGCGCCCGACCATATCGCCGACGCCTATGGCATCGCGCGGCGGGATTATTACTATTCCCTGGCCGATCAACGCCCGGCCAGCCGCCGGTATGCCCGTCGGCGCAACGGCGGCAAGGGCGGCTGGATCCTGCGCGCCGAGGAGTTCCTGTCGCCGCGCTATCATCTCACCGAGGCCGAGCACCGCGAAAGGACCGCATCATGGGGCTGATCTCTACCCTTTTGCGTGCGCTTTTCGTGCGCGGCGGCGCCGTCGAATTGGGTCGCGTCGGTGTGGAGGTCGCGGGCGCCCTGCGCCCCAATGCGACTCGGCAGATGGAACTAGGCCACGAGGCCTTCTCCGCCGCGCAGCAGGCCTATGCGGCCGAGTTTCAGCACGCCAACCGCAGCGGATTCGACTCGCTGATCGACGGACTCAACCGCCTGCCGCGTCCGCTTCTGGCGCTGGCGACGCCGGGGCTCTTTGCCTATGCAATGGTTGATCCCGCCGGGTTTTCCGTGCGGATGCAGGGGCTTGCCTTTGTCCCCGAACCCCTGTGGTGGCTTCTGGGCGCTGTCGTAGCCTTCTATTTCGGCGCCCGCGAGTCGCACTACTTGCGCGAAAACCGCCCGCAACCGCAACCCGCCCCGGTCCCGCGCACGCCCGAACCCGCCAGCGCCGCGCGGCCCAACCCGGCGCTGCAAGATTGGCGCGCCACCACCGAGATCGACCGCAGCTGACCCGATCTTTGCTCTCCAAATATCCTCAAGGGGGCGAGGCCGCAGGCCGAGCGGGGGCAGAATGCCCCCTTCTTCCTGCCCCGCGCGCCGGTGTCGCAGCCTTGGCCCTATGCGCGCGCATCGCGGCGCGCTATATCGGGGCCATGATTACAGAACTCGGACACTACGCCCTCATCCTGGCCTTTGGCCTGTCGATCCTGCAAACGGTGGTGCCGCTGGTCGGCGCCCAGCGCGGCTGGGCCGACTGGATGGCCGCCGCGGGGCCGCTGGCCAGCGCACAATTCGCGTTGATTGCGCTCAGCTTTGCCGCGCTGACCTGGGCCTTTATTGGGTCGGATTTCTCGGTCGTGCTGGTGATCGAGAACTCGCATACGCTCAAACCGTTACTCTACAAACTCTCGGGCGTCTGGGGCAACCATGAGGGCTCGTTGCTGCTCTGGGTGCTGATTCTGGCGTTGTTCGGCGCTTGTGCTGCGTGGTTTGGCGGCAATCTGCCCGCGACCCTGCAAGCGCGGGTGCTGGCGGTGCAGGGCTCGATCGGAGCGGCCTTCATCGCCTTTACGCTCTTCACCTCGAACCCGTTTCTGCGCACCGATGTCCCGCCCTTCGACGGCCGCGACCTGAACCCCTTGCTGCAAGACCCTGGCCTCGCCTTTCATCCGCCCTTCCTTTACCTCGGTTATGTCGGACTGAGCATGGCGTTCTCGTTTGCCGTTGCCGCGCTGATCGAGGGCAAGGTCGATGCCGCCTGGGGCCGTTGGGTGCGCCCCTGGACGCTGGCGGCCTGGATTTGCCTGACCATCGGCATCGCTCTGGGATCGTGGTGGGCCTATTATGAACTCGGCTGGGGCGGTTTCTGGTTCTGGGATCCGGTCGAGAATGCCTCCTTCATGCCGTGGCTCTTTGCCACTGCGGTGTTGCATTCGGCGATCGTGGTGGAAAAGCGCGAGACGCTGAAGGCTTGGACGATTCTGCTGGCGATCCTCGGCTTTGGGTTCAGCTTGATGGGCACCTTCATCGTGCGCTCGGGCGTCATCACCTCGGTGCATGCCTTTGCCTCGGACCCAGAGCGCGGTGTTTTCATCCTGCTGATCTTTGCCGTGTTTGTCGGCGGTGCCCTGACACTGTTCGCCCTGCGCGGCGCTGCGTTGGAGGCCAAGGGCGTCTTCGCTCTCGTCAGCCGCGAATCGGCGCTGGTTTTGAACAACGTGCTGCTGGCCGTGGCCTCGTTCGTGGTCTTTGTCGGCACGATGTGGCCATTGGTCAGCGAGTTGGCCTTTGGCCGAGTGCTGTCGGTCGGCGCGCCGTTCTTTGACGCGGCCTTTACCCCCTTCATGGTGGCCCTGGCCATCGTGTTGCCGGTTGGGGCGATTTTGCCGTGGAAACGCGGTTCGCTGGGGCGGGCGATGCGGGCGCAGTCCGGGATTGCCGCGCTGGCACTTGCGCTTGGCGGGCTTGCCTTTGCCCTCCAGACCGGGCGTTCGGCGCTGGTGCCGGTGGGCGCGGCACTGGGGCTCTGGCTGGTGCTGGGGGCCTTGGCCGACCTCTGGGGCCGCTCGGGCCGGCAGGGCGTTATCCAACGGCTGGGACGCATGGCCCGGCTGCCACGCGCTGATTGGGGCAAAGCGACCGCCCATGCCGGGCTGGGCGTCACGATCTTCGCCGTCGCCGCCGTCACCGGCTGGTCGACCGAGGATATCCGCGTGGCACAACTGGGCGAGAGTTTCGAGCATGAGGGTTATACCGTCACCCTGACCGATGTGCAGCGGGTGCAGGGGCCGAACTGGATCTCCACCACTGGCTATGTAGACGTGCACCAGAACGGCGTGCTGGTCGCACAACTGGAACCGGAAAAGCGGGTCTATCCCGCCGCCGGTATGCCGACGACCGAGGCGGCGATCGACTATTCGCTGACGCGCGACCTCTATATTGCGCTGGGAGATCCGCAGGATGGCGGTGGCTGGGCACTGCGCACCTACGTCAAGCCGTTTGCCAGTTGGCTCTGGCTTGGGGCGGCGCTGATGGCATTGGGCGGGCTGGTCTCGCTGAGCGACCGGCGTTATCGGCTGGCGGCGGGGGCGCGCAAGGCGCCTGCCATTGCCACCCCGGCGGAGTAGGGGTGATGCGCCATCTGGTCTGGGCCCTTTGTCTGATTGCCAGCCCGCTCTTTGCGGTGCAACCCGATGAAATCCTTGCCGACCCCGCGCTCGAAGCCAGAGCGCGCGGCATCACCGCCGGGCTGCGATGTGTCGTCTGCCGCAATGAGAGCGTGGATGATTCCAACGCCGAGATCGCCCGCGATATCCGCTTGATGGTGCGCGAGCGGCTGGTGGCGGGCGACAGTGACGAGGAGGCCGTGCAATACATGGTCGACCGCTTTGGCGAATTTGTACTGCTGACACCGCGTGCGACCGGTTCGAACCTGATCCTGTGGGTGGCGGGGCCGGCGCTGTTGCTGATCGGTCTGGGCATCGCCGTCACCTCGATCCGCCGCCGCCGCCCCACGACCGACGGGCTCAGCGCAGAAGAAGAGACCCGCTTGCGCCAATTGCTTGACGAGTGACGTCGGGTTGTGGCTTTGCGCCGCGAGCTGCGCCCGGATAAGCTGCGCCAAATCCCCGCGGAGGCCACAATGATCTACAAGACGCTCATCGTCACCGAAGAGGCCGGGGTTGGCCTCATCACACTGAACCGTCCGACGCTGATGAATGCACTCAATGCGCAGATGCGCGCTGAGATCACTGCTGCGGTTCGCGATCTGGGCACACGCATGCGGGTGCTGGTCATCACGGGCGAGGGGCGGGCCTTTTGCTCAGGGCAGGATCTGGGTGACGGAGCCTCGGTCAACGATCTCGATCTGGGGCGTATCCTGCGCGAAGAATACGAGCCCATGCTGCGGGCGATCTACGACTGCCCGGTGCCGGTGATTTCGGCGGTCAATGGCGCGGCGGCAGGGGCGGGGGCCAACCTCGCGCTGGCGGCAGATGTGGTGATCGCCGCGCAATCGGCCGTGTTCCTGCAAGCCTTCTCGCGCATCGGTCTGATTCCTGACGCCGGGGGCACCTATTGGCTGCCCCGTCTGGTGGGGTTCGCCCGCGCAATGGGGCAGGCACTGTTTGCCGAGAAGGTGACAGCCGACGACGCGCAATCGATGGGGTTGATCTGGGCCTCGGTGCCCGACGACCGCTTTGCCGCAGAATGGCGCGCGCGGGCCAACCAACTGGCCAGTGGCCCGACGCTGGCTTATGGTGCGATCAAGCGCGCACTCAGGGCCTCGATGACCAATGACGTCGATACGCAACTGGACACCGAGGCGCGGTTGCAAGAGGACATGGGCACCACCCGCGATTTCCGCGAAGGGGTGATGGCCTTTCTTGAAAAGCGCCCGGCCCGGTTTCAAGGCCGCTGAGCGACAGCAGTTTAGGGCGCACCCCTTGCAGGGGGGGGGCCGGAAAGCTAAGTCTTGGTCAAGACTTGTCCCCTAACATGGCACCCAACGCCAGCAACGAGGCCCGAGCAATGCGCGATCCGGTTGAAACCTACATGAACCTCGTCCCGATGGTGGTCGAACAGACCAGCCGGGGCGAGCGTGCCTATGACATCTTCTCGCGCCTGCTCAAGGAGCGCATCATCTTCGTCACCGGGCCCGTGCATGACAGCATGGCGACGCTGATCGTCGCACAGTTGCTGCACCTCGAGGCCGAGAATCCGTCCAAGGAAATCTCGATGTATATCAACAGCCCCGGTGGTGTCGTCACCTCGGGTCTGTCGATCTATGACACCATGCAATACATCCGGCCCAAGGTCTCGACCATGGTGATCGGGCAGGCGGCCTCGATGGGCTCGCTGCTGCTCGCGGCCGGTGAGAAAGGCATGCGCTTCTCGCTGCCCAACAGCCGGATCATGGTGCACCAGCCCTCGGGCGGGTTCCAGGGGCAGGCGACCGACATTTCCATCCACGCACGCGAGATCCTCGATCTGCGCGAGCGGCTGAACCAGATTTATGTCAAGCACTGTGGCCAGACCCTGAAAAAGGTCGAAGCCGCGCTTGAGCGTGACAACTTCATGACCCCGGAAGCCGCAAGGGACTGGGGCCTGATCGACCAGATCTTTGACAAGCGCGACGCGGGCACCCCCGCGGCATAAGTGAACCGGGTAGGCGGGGCTGATTTTTGCCATTGTCCCCGCCCGCCCGCTGTCCTAACGTCAGGAAAACGACCCGTCAGAAGGTCAGAACCGACTACGAGCACGAGGTGTCGAATGGCTCATTCCTCCGGCGGCGACAGCAAGAACACGCTGTACTGCTCATTCTGCGGCAAAAGCCAGCACGAGGTCCGCAAGCTGATCGCGGGCCCGACGGTGTTCATCTGCGATGAATGCGTCGAACTGTGCATGGATATCATCCGCGAAGAAACCAAGGGGTCGGGCTTCAAGACCACCGACGGCGTGCCAACCCCGCGCGACATCTGTGCGGTGCTGGATGACTACGTCATCGGTCAGGTCCGCGCCAAGCGGGTGCTGTCGGTCGCGGTGCACAACCATTACAAACGTCTCGGTTTTTCCGGCAAATCCGGCAAGGCAGGTGAGATCGAGCTGTCCAAGTCAAACATCCTGCTGATCGGCCCGACCGGCTGCGGCAAGACCTTGCTGGCGCAGACCCTGGCGCGCATCCTCGACGTGCCTTTTACCATGGCCGATGCCACCACCCTGACCGAGGCCGGTTATGTTGGCGAGGATGTAGAAAACATCATCCTCAAGTTGCTGCAGGCCAGCGAATACAATGTCGAACGGGCGCAGCGCGGCATCGTCTATATCGATGAGGTCGACAAGATCACGCGCAAGTCGGACAACCCTTCGATCACCCGCGATGTCTCGGGTGAAGGCGTGCAGCAAGCGCTGTTGAAGCTGATGGAGGGCACGGTCGCCAGCGTGCCACCGCAGGGCGGGCGCAAGCATCCGCAGCAGGAATTCCTGCAGGTGGATACGACCAACATTCTGTTCATTTGTGGCGGCGCCTTTGCCGGGCTGGAAAAGATCATTTCCATGCGCAACAAGGGCACGGCGATCGGCTTTGGTGCCGAGATCCGCGACGAAAGCAAGCGCACCGTCGGTGAGACACTGCAATCGCTTGAGCCCGAGGATCTGCTGAAATTTGGCCTGATCCCGGAGTTTGTCGGTCGTCTGCCGGTCATCGCCACGCTCACTGACCTCGACGAAGACGCTCTGGTCACCATCCTGACCGAGCCCAAGAACGCGCTGGTCAAGCAATACCAGCGCCTGTTCGAGATCGAAGGCGTCGATCTGACATTCACGCCCGACGCACTGCGTGCCATCGCCAAACGCGCCATCCTGCGCAAGACCGGCGCCCGTGGCCTGCGCTCGATCATGGAGGATATCCTTCTGGATACCATGTTCGAATTGCCCGGCATGACCAACGCCGAAGAGGTCGTGGTCAACGAAGAATCTGTCAATTCGGGTGCAAAGCCCTTGATTTCCTTCTCGGAAGCAAAGGCTGCCTCATCGGCAGGCTGACGTAAGCAGGCCTGTTAGATCCAACGCCCCGGAGCATCTCTCCGGGGCGTTTTCATGCTGTCACATCCGGCCTGCGCACCTCGACCAGCCGTGGGCCACGAGCCGCAGCGATCACGCCGGGCAGATCGGCATCGGTGGCGCGTGCATAGGGCAGGCCCATCGCGGCTGCCAGCGCCGCCATTTCGGGCGCTGACGGGGTGCAGCCGATCACCGCGGCCCCGGCCTGCCGCATCGCACTGGCAATTTCGCCGAACCCGTTGTTGTTGAAAACGACGAAGGTAATGTCCAGATCCTCATCCAAGGCTGTGCGCAACTCGCCGGGGTGGAACATCAATCCGCCGTCACCGGTCAGGCAGATCACCCGCCGCCCCGGCGCAGCCAGCGCCGCCCCGACGGCGGCCCCGGTGGCAAAACCCAGCGCGCCATAGCCGGTGGCGGCGTTGAACCATCCTTCGGCGCTGTCGTGGCTGTAGTACAGGTTCCCAGCATAGGCGATTTGCGTCGAGTCGCCGACCAAAATTGCGCCCGGAAAGCCCTCGCGCAGCGAGACCAGCAACCGCACCTCGTCTTGATAAGCCGGTTCGAGGGCAGCAAAGGCGGCCTCGCGCACCATCGCAGCACGCTCGGCACCCTGTGCAGCAGGGCTGGGCGGGGCAAGCGCGGGCAGGATCGACGCGGCATCCGCCTGCAGTGTCAACGCGGCGTGATGGCGGGCCAGTTGCGCCCCATCGATATCGATGCGGATCATCCCCGAAAGATCAGGCATGCCACCGACTGCATACATGTCGCAATCCGTGGGGCCCAGTTCGGACCCGACCACCAGCAGTTGGTCGCTCTCTCGGATCAACTTGCGCACTGGCTCCAACGAGGGCGAGGCCGGCACCGTCAACGGGTGCCCGTGAAGCAGGCCGCGCGCATTGGCGGTCAGGATCACCGGCGCGCCCAAGGCCTCGGCCAGCGCCTGCAGTTGCGGCCCGGCGCGCCGACAGCCACCCCCCGCGAGGATCAGCGGCCGCTTGGCGGCGCGCAGACGCGCTCGCGCCTTGGCGGGATCGGGCAACACGGGCACCGGGTGCGCCAGTCGCGCCGCTTGTGGCGCCTCGGCAGCCATCAGGTCGAGCGGAATCTCCAGATGCACAGGGCCGCCGCGCCCGGTGGTCAGTGCACGTCCCGCTTGCGCCAACAAGCCCGGCAGGGCCTTTGGGTCCTCCAGATGCAACGCAGGGCCCAAGGTGCGAGTAATCGCGCGCTGATCGGGCAATTCGTGCAGATAGCCTAGACCCTTGCCGAGCGTCTCGCGCCGATTGACGCCGGAAATCACCAACATCGGCACCGAATCCGCCCGGGCCTGGGCCATCGGGGTCAAGATGTTCGTCACGCCGGGTCCTGTAATGACTAGTGCCACACCAAAGCGCCCGCTGACCCGCGCATAACCATCGGCCATGAAACCCGCGCCGGCTTCGTGCCGCGCGGTGACGTGGCGAATGCCGGACTCGGCCAGCGCCCGATAGAGTTCGATGGTATGCACGCCGGGAATACCGAAGACGACCTCGACTCGCTCGGATTTAAGCCAGTTTACAAGGGTTTGTGCGACAGTATTCATTTAGTGTTCCGCAGCGCATAGGCGCGTAGCCGGGCGCAGGCCTCGCGCGTGTCATCGTCTGATGCGTTAAGCGCCACCCGCAGCCAGCCTTCCAGCGCGCTGCCAAATGATGAACCGGGCATCATCGCGACATCGGCCTGTTCCAGAATGTCGAGTGCCAAACTACGGGAATCGTTGGACAAGGCGCGAACGTCGAGCAGAGCGAACATCCCTGCCTCGGGCCGGTGAACCCGCAGGCCGGCAATTCCGTGCAATTCGTCCTCGATGATCCGTGCCCGGTGCGCCATGCGTTCGGCCATGCCCCGCGCCAGTGTCGGCGGGGCGCTGACGGCCTCGGCGGTCATGTCGGCGATGAAAGGTTGCGAGCCAAAGAGCATGGTTTCCGAAAGCGGTAAGGCGCGCCGGCAGAATTCGGCCGGGCCGACGGCCCAACCAGACCGAAACCCGGGACTTGCGTGGCTTTTCGAGATCGAGGCGGTGCAAATCGTGCGCTCTTCAAATGCGGGATCGGACAGTGCTGAGGTGAAGGGGCGCCCGTCATGGGTCAAGTCGCCGTAAACCTCGTCGGACACGATCCACAGATCATGCCGCTGCGCCAGTTCTCCTATCGCGCGCAACCCGTCGGGTTGCAGGATCGCACCGGTCGGATTGTGCGGCGAGTTGAGGAAGATCACTCGGGTCTTTTCGGTTATTTTTTCGTCAACATCAATTGCTTGCAGGCGAAACTTCATGTCCTGCCTCAGTGCAACCGGAACCGGAACCGCCCCGGAGACACGGATGATTCCCTCATAGGTCGCATACATCGGGTCGCCGAGGATCACCTCGCAGCCCGGCTCGCAGAGAGCCGAGAACACCAGAAACAGCGATGTCTGTGTGCCGGGCAGGCAGAGGAAACGGTCAGTCTGGATATCGCGGCCCAACAGTGCAGTGTAACGCTTTGACAAGGCGTTCAAAAGCGAGGATTCGCCCCGTCCATTGGAATACCCGGTTCGCCCAGCTCGCATCGCAGTGCAGGCGGTTTCGATCAGATCAGTCGGGGTCGGTACATCGGGTTCGCCGATGGTCAGATTTATGACCGGGTGCCCCATCGCGGCGCGGCGTTGCGCGGCGGCGTTGAGCACCCATTTGTCCGATCCCAACCCCGCGAGGCGCTCGGTCACACTGGCGTATCGCATGTCAGTCCTTTGCGAATTCTATCTGAAGAAGGCTCTCGAACGAATTGATTGCAATGGTTTTCAACTCGCCGGGGGCGAAATGGTCGGGCAGGGCGCCGGCCTCGATCCAGAGGCCATCGAGCAGCGCATTGCCCGCGATGGCCAAGGCCCGACTGTCGACCACGGACCGTCCTTTGACGTGCAGGGCGTCACGGATCAACCCCTCCAGTCTGTCGCGGAATGCCAAATAGGTCGCCTGGTGCACCGAGCGCATTGAAGGGTCGCGCGCGACCTGCTGCATGGAGGCCGACCAAAGCGACACGGCGCGCGGATCGGTCACCGGTGCGGAAACCGATGCGGCGATGAAACCGGCCAACCGGGCCAGCGGGTCATCGGGCAAGCGGTCGAGAGAGGCAGCGCTGGCCTCGGTCAAGCTGGTCATCAGCGCCTCATGGGCAGCGGCGATCAGGTCTTCTTTGGTGGTGAAATAATGCCGGATCAGCCCCGGTGTTACCCCCGCCCGCACCGCGATGGCGCGCACAGTGGCGGCCTCGCTGCCGCCTTCAGCGATCAGGTCCAACGTTGCTTCGATCAGCGCGGCCCGCCGGGCCTCGCCGCCGACGCGAACTTGAGGGCGGCGGGGTGTCATCCGCGCGTCACCGGACGGGTCAGGCAGGTCGGCCCCCCCTCGCAGGCAACGCAGAGCGCCTGTCCGACAAAGACCTGCACGCGGCAGCCGTGGGCCTCCATCAGTGAGCGGGTGCGCGGATAGCCGTCGATCATCACCACATCCATCGGCGCCAGCATCAGCACGTTCAGCGACAGGCCGCTTGACGCCTCGAATTCCTCGGCCGGGGCGTGTAGCAAGGTCCAACCGCGATCGCACAGGTCGGACCACAGCGCATAGGGCATCAAGGGTGCGTGGATCAGCGCCATTTTGGGGCCGATTGGCGAGATCAGCGACATCAGGTGCAGGCAGGCCTCAGGACCATGATGCCAAGGAAGGTCATAGCCGACCACAGCGATGCCATGCGGGGCAAGGATGGTGCGCACCGCCTCGATCCCGGCCTGATTGGTGCGCGCGCCACGGCCGATGGCCAAGGTATTCGGATCGATCCAGACGCAATCGCCCGATTCCACTGTCGCCTCGCCCGTGAGTTGGCCGATCACAGGCACACCCAACGCGGCATAGGCGGCGACATGCAGCGCCGGTTCCTTGCGGCGCAGCGCCTTGCCCATGTTCAGCACCACAGCCCCGGCGCGGGTGACAAAGGACGGGTCCTGAACGAAAACCGCATCGGCCAAACCGTCATCGTCCGACGGAATCCAGTAGATTTCCGCGCCGGAAGCGGCAACGATACGGGCAAGTTCGGCGTGTTCCGCCGCGGCGCCGGCAGGATCAAAGCTGGCCCCATAGTGGAATGCTGCCGGATCGGCCGAGGCCATCGCCGGGCCGGGCGCGCGCATCATCACGCGGGTCAGCGGTTTCGAGCGGTCTTCGGCGCCAAAGGACATTGGGGGTTCCGTCTGCTGCAATTATACACTTGCATAATTGCCGATGGTCGTGCCCTCTACAAGGACAAACACAGGCGTCAACGAAGGCGCCGCAACGACAGGAGAGAGATATGAAGAAACTGGTCCTGACCGCCTCGGTGCTGGCCCTGATCGCAGGCGCCGCCGCTGCCGATACCGTGCGCGTCGGCATCGCCGCCGAGCCATATCCGCCGTTTGCCTCTCCCGATGCAGCGGGCAACTGGGTGGGCTGGGAGGTCGAGATCATCGGCGCCGTCTGCGCTGCCGCTGAGTTGGAGTGCGAAATCACCCCGACCGCCTGGGACGGCATCATCCCGGCGCTGGTGTCGGGCCAGATCGACGCGATCATGGCCTCGATGTCGATCACCGAAGACCGCATGCAGACGATCGACTTCTCGGATCGCTATTACAACACCCCCACCGTGATCGTCGGCCAGCGTGAGATCCAGATTGATGCCACGCCCGAAGGGTTGGCGGGCCGGGTGATCGGCGTGCAGGTGTCGACTGTACATCAGGCCTATGCCCAGCATTATTTCGAGGCCGGCAGCGAACTTCGCACCTATCAGACGCAGGACGAGGCCAATCAGGACCTGGTCGCCGGTCGAATCGACGCGACGCAAGCCGACAGCATTGCGCTGGATGCGTTCCTCGCCTCGCCCGAAGGTGCAGCCTGCTGCGAGGTCAAGGGCACCGTGGCCAATGACGAGAGCATCCTGGGCCTGGGCGTCGGCGTCGGCGTGCGCAAGGGCGACGATGCGCTGCGCGAGGCGTTCAACCGCGGCATCGCGGCGATCCTCGCGAATGGCGTCTATGAGCAGATCACCGCGCAGTATTTCGCCTCGTCGATCTACGGCGAGTAAGTGATCGAGAGTCTCCTCGACCTTTGGCCGGGGCTTCGCGCCTCGGCCAATCTGCTGGCTCTCGAGCCTCCGGGCTGGGGGGGAAATCTTTTGCGCGGCGCGGTCAATTCGCTGATCATCGCGCTGGGGGCCTTTGCACTGGGGCTGTTGATCGGCATCGGCGGCGCTTTGGGCAAGCTGGGCGGCGGGCCGGTGACGCGGGATCTGCTGGCGGTCTATACGACCGTCGTGCGCGCGGTGCCGGAATTGATCCTGATCCTGCTGCTCTATTACGCGGGCACCGACATCCTGAACCAGCTTCTTGCGCTTCTGGGCCAGCGCCCAGTCGAAATCTCTGGCCTCGCTGCCGGGATTGGCGTCCTGGGCGTCGTACAGGGCGCTTATGCGACCGAGGTGCTGCGTGGCGCCATTCAGGCGGTGCCCAAGGGCCAGATCGAGGCGGCGCGCGCGTATGGCATGAGCCCGGTGCAGGTGTTTCGCCGCGTGACGGCGCCCGCGATGCTGCCGCTGGCGCTGCCGGGCCTGTCGAACCTGTGGTTGATCGCCACCAAGGACACCGCGCTGCTGGCCATCGTCGGGTTCAGTGAACTGACGCTCGAGACACGGCAGGCCGCCGGTTCGACGCGGGCCTATTTTACCTTTTTCCTGGCGGCGGGCGTGATCTATCTGTTGATGACGCTGGTGTCTGGTCGAGTGTTCGGCTGGCTGGAGGCGCGCTATCGCCGGGGTCAGGCGGGGGCGCGGGCATGACGAAACAGCTTGGCTTCGCACAGATAGTCCGATTTCTAGTTCTTCTCTCTTTTCCTATTTTTGTTTTTATTAAAGTTGAGTGGGGCGCCGGTGCTTGGATAATCCAAATTTTCGAAATTTTCTTATATTTCCCTTATCTTGTAGCTGTTTGGATTGCCGCAATTACGATCTCTGTTGGTTTTTCGCATAGGACAGCATTACTTGTTGCGCTCCTAGTCATTGCCACTTGGGCTGCGTTTTCCATGCGCTGGGGCTGGATTCCTCGGTATGCGCCGCTGGCGGCCGAGGGGCTCTGGCGCACGATCTGGCTGCTGATGCTGTCGGTCATCATCGGCTTTGCGCTGGCGGTGCCGCTGGGTCTGGCGCAGGCGGCGGGGCCATTCTGGCTGGCGGCGCCAGCGCGATGGTTCTGCACCGTGATCCGGGGCACGCCGCTGCTGTTGCAAATCTGGCTTCTATACTACGGCCTCGGCAGCCTGTTCCCGCAGTTCCCGTGGATTCGCCAGTCCGATCTGTGGCCGATTCTGCGACAGGCCTGGCCTTATGCGCTGCTGGCGCTGTCGCTCAGTTATGCTGGCTATGAAGGCGAGGTGATGCGCGGCGCGTTCAAATCGGTGCCGCGCGGGCAACTCGAGGCTGGGCGGGCCTTTGGCTTTTCCCGCTTTGCGACCTTTCGGCGAATCTGGTTCCCGCAGGCACTGGCCCGCGCGTTGCCAACGCTGGGCGGCGAGACCGTTCTGCAACTGAAGGCGACACCGCTGGTGGCGACGATCACGGTAATCGACATCTATGCCGTGGCCAGCCGGGTGCGACAGGACACGTTCATCATCTATGAGCCGCTGCTGTTGCTGGCGGTGATCTACATGGCGGTGGCTGGACTGATCGCGCTGGGGTTCCGAATGGTAGAGCGGCGTTTTGTCCGCGGGCTGGGCTGATCCCTTATCGCGCTAGCCACAGCGCGACATGGACCTGCGTCTCATCCCCGGCTGCGGCGAAGGCGGTGCCAAACAGCACCTCGTCGGTCAACCAGCCAAAGGGCCCGGCGGGGGCCTCGATCTCGGCGCGCGTGCGTCCATGAAAGCTCCCGTCAGGTTGCAACCGCATCCGCCCGGCATTGGTGATCGCCAAGAGCGTGCCGTCCTGCAACCGCACCAGATACCGCGCCTTGATCGCATACGAACCATCGGGCAGACGTTGCGCAAAATCGGCGCCGCCAGGCAAGATGGTGCCCTTGAGCCCTTCGCCAAGCAACGCCCCGCCGGTGATCGGGAACATCGCCCGGACCGTTCCATGCGCAGTGGTGAATTCCTCTGCGCCGCCGATCTCGGCGCGGATCGCACAGAGAAATGTCACGACCGGCGGCGCAAGATGGTGCATTGGCCGGCTCAGCCCAACAAGGCGCGCAGGCCAGGTGTCGCCACCTGCAGCGCACGTGCGTAGCGGGTCGTAGCCTCGTCAATCTCGGCCTCGGTGATGCTCAACGGCGGCGACATCGCGTTGACCGGCAGGAAGGGCAAGGCGCGCGACAGAACCCCTTCGGCCAGAGCATGTTTCGCCACCAGCTTGTGCGGCGCGGCGGCCTCGGGAAAGCGGCGCTTGCTGGCCTTGTCAGCGACGAACTCAACAGCCACCATCAGACCGACGCCACGCACATCGCCGACGAACTCATGCCCGCCGACCTTGGATCGCAAGGCGTCCAGCAACACTGGCCCCAGACGGGCGGCGCGCCCCGGCAGATCCTCGCGCTGCATCAGGTCGAGGTTGGCCAGCGCGATGGCGCTGCCGACCGGATGGCCAGAATAGGTAAAGCCATGCATCACCGCCCCCATTTGAGGCGAGGCAGCCTCGAGCACCTCCCAGATCCGGCTGGAAATCAAGCTGGCCGACATCGGGAAATAGGCCGAGGTCAGGCCCTTGGCCAAGGACACGATATCCGGCCGCAACCCATAGGTGCCGCTGCCAAACCACTGGCCGGTGCGGCCAAATCCGGTGATGACCTCATCAACGATCAGCAGGATGTCATGGCGGTCAAGGATCGCCTGCACACCGGCGAAATAGCCTTCGGGCGGCGTAAACACCCCCCCGGTGCCCATCACCGGCTCGGCGATGAAGCCGCCGATGGTGTCGGCGCCTTCGCGTGCAATCAGCGCCTCCAACTCGGCCAGCAGGCGGGCGGTGAACTGTGCTTCGCTCTCGCCGCTCTGGCCAAAGGCATAGAAATGCGGGCATTCGAGGTGGAACACGGTCTCGAGCGGCGAGTCGAAGGCGGTGTGATAGCTGGGAATCCCGGTCAGCGCGGCGGCGGCATGGGTCAGGCCGTGATAGGCGCCCTTGCGCGCAATGATCTTCTTCTTGGCCGGCTTGCCGCGCAAGTTGTTGTAGTAGCGCACCAGTTTATAGGCCGTGTCATTGGCATCCGACCCCGAGGTGCCAAAAAACACCCGCGCGATGTCGGCACCCGGCACGGTCTCGTTGAACAGTGTTTTCAGCCGGTCGGCCAGCCGGATCGTGCCCTCGCTCGACGCGCCGCCAAAGAAATGCTGAAAGCTGAGGTCACGCAGTGCTGTCTCACCGGCCTTGACCAGTTCCTCGCGACCATAACCCACATTGACGCACCACAGGCCTGCGCCCATGTCGAGCAGGTTTTGCCCGGTGTCGCGCGTCAGCGTCGCCCCCTTGGCGCCGGTATAGATCACCGGGCCGTTGGCCATCAGGTCGGCGATCGAGGTCACCGGGTGGAACAGGCTGGCGCGATCGAGATCGGCGAGCGAGATATTGACGCGGTCGGTCATCTGCGACGCTTCCTTGCTGGCTGAGACGGGCCGGGCCCGGCGGATGATCCAGACTTGCCACAAAGGACGGGGCCGTGGCAACCCCGGCACCAAGAGCCCGGCTGATCCAGATCAAATGCACATTCGCCTTATGCAATTATGCTGGCACTGCGGTGAACTCGGCAGGAGGTGCCATGCGGCTGACAGTGCGGACCAACCTTGCCCTGCGCATCCTGATGGATTGCGCCGTGAATGCACCGCGCCATCTGCAGGCGGCCCAGATCGCCGGGCGCTGCAACGCCTCGACGCATCACATCGCGCAGGTCGTCAGCCGTCTGGCCGAGGCCGGGCTGGTGCAGACACAACGCGGGCGCGGCGGTGGCGTTGGGCTGGCGGTTGATCCAGCCGATGTGCGAATCGGTGCCCTCGTGCGGCTGTTCGAGGCAGCGCTGCCGTTTACCGAATGCATGGATGCGGCGCATAACACCTGCCCGCTGACTCATGCCTGCCGCCTGCGCCCGGCCTTTTGTCAGGCACTCGACAGCTTCTATACCGATCTCGACCGGCTGACGTTGTTGGACCTGGTCGCAGGAAACACAGCGCTGGCTGGCGTGCTGGCTCTGCCCGCCGAAGCGGATGCGGGGGGCTGAGCGCCCCCCTTTTTTTCAGAACTCGGTGTGTTTCATCACGTGCCGCGCCCGACCGACCAGCAGCGGGTCCGGCAGGCCGACGACGTTCGGATCCTTGCCGGGATAGTCCAGCGAGGCGAGGAAGTGCTTCATGCAGTTCAGCCGGGCGCGCTTCTTGTCCTTGGACTTGACGATGGTCCAAGGCGCGTCGGCGGTGTCGGTATAAAAGAACATCGCTTCCTTGGCTGCGGTGTATTCGTCCCACAGGCCCAGACTGGCCTTGTCGATCGGAGACAGTTTCCAGCGTTTCAGTGGGTCGGTCTCGCGCTCGGCGAATCGGCGGCGCTGTTCCTCGGGCGTGACCGAGAACCAGTATTTGTAAAGCCGCACACCCGAACGCACCAACATACGCTCGAATTCGGGGGCTTGACGCATGAATTCCAAGTATTCTTCGGGGCTGCAAAAACCCATCACCCGCTCGACTCCGGCGCGGTTATACCAACTGCGGTCATAGAAAACCATTTCGCCAGCCGTCGGAAGGTGTTGGACATAGCGCTGGAAATACCATTGACCGCGTTCCTGCTCGGTCGGCTTGTTCAGCGCGACGACGCGGGCAAACCGCGGGTTCAGGTGTTCGGTATAGCGCTTGATCGTGCCGCCTTTGCCCGCAGCATCGCGGCCTTCGAACAAGATGACGAATTTCTGCCCGGTTTCCTGCGCCCAAAGCTGCACTTTCAGCAATTCGGCCTGCAACCGGGCCTTTTCCTCCTCATAGGGCTTGCGCGCCAGCGGGTGCGGATAGGGGTAGTGATTGCTTTCGAACTGCGCCTGCTGGGCTTCGCTGTCGGTCGGCACAGCGGCGGCGCGGCGGGTGGTGTGGCGGCTCGGCGCCTCGGCCGTTTCAGGCGTCGGCGCGGGCGCGACGGGGGCCTCAGCGTCAACGTCGGTCGGGGCAGCGGTCGTCAGTTCGGTCATGCGGAGTCTCCCTCGTTTCGTTAAGGTTTGTCCATTACTCCTCTTTCGGGGGGCAGTCCTTGATCTGTCGCAACACCGGCAATGCTGGTTAAGCCGCGACAGACTGTCCTTCTTGTGAAATATTCTTGCGCGGGCTATGCAGCGGCAGCCAGAGTTACCGGGCAGCGCGAGCGCCCGGCCCTTGCAACGGAGGACCAAGCGTGAAGATCGGGGCACCGAGAGAGATTTTCCCGGGCGAGAACCGGGTCGCCATGACGCCCGACTCGGCGTTGCTGCTGCAAAAGCTGGGCCATAGCTGCCTGATCGAGGCCGGAGCGGGTGCCGCTGCCGGATTCGAGGACAGCGCCTATGCCGCGGCGGGGGTGCAGATTGTCGAGGGGGCCGAGGCCCTGTTCAACAGCGCCGACGTCGTGGTCAAGGTGCGCGAGGCCACCAGCGACGAGATGGCACGCCTGCGCGAAGGCCAGACGTTGATCGCCTTTTTCTGGCCCGCCCAGAACCCAGACATGCTGGAACTCGCCAAGGCGCGCGGCGCCTCGGTGATCGCCATGGACATGGTGCCGCGTATCAGCCGGGCGCAAAAGATGGACGCGCTGTCCTCGATGGCCAATATCGCCGGCTACCGCGCGGTGATCGAGGCCGGGAATAACTTCGGCCGCTTCTTCACTGGTCAGGTGACGGCAGCGGGCAAGGTTCCGCCGGCCCGCGTGCTGGTGGTGGGCGCCGGTGTGGCCGGTCTGGCCGCCATCGGCACCTCGACCGCACTGGGGGCGATCACGCTGGCCTTCGACGTGCGCCCGGAAGTGGCCGAGCAGATCGAATCCATGGGCGCCGAGTTCGTCTATCTGGATTTTGCCGAAAAGGCCCAGGACGGGGCTGCGACCGGAGGCTATGCCGCCCCCTCCAGCCCCGAATTCCGCGAAGCGCAGCTGAAGAAATTCCGCGAACTCGCGCCCAATATCGACATCGTCATTACCACTGCCCTGATCCCCGGCCGCCCGGCACCAAAGCTGTGGACTGAGGACATGGTCGCCCTGATGAAGCGCGGCTCGGTCATCGTTGACCTCGCGGCCGAGCGTGGCGGCAACTGTGATCTGACGGTCAAGGACGAAAAGATCGTCACGCCGAACGGTGTCACCATCGTTGGCTATACCGATTTCCCCAGCCGGATGGCGGCACAGGCGTCGTCGCTGTATTCCAACAACATCCGCCACATGCTGACGGACTTGACGCCGAAAAAAGACGGCATCCTGTTCCACAACATGGAGGATGACGTGATCCGCGGCGCGACCGTGGCGCATCAGGGCGCGGTGACCTTCCCACCGCCGCCGCCCAAGGTCGCGGCGATCGCGGCGCAAAAGCCCAAGGAAAAGGCCAAGGATCTGACGCCCGCCGAAAAACGCGCGCAGGAAGTGGCCGCGTTCAAGGCACAGACACGCTCGCAGGTCAGCTTGCTGGCCGTCGGCGGTGGTCTTCTTCTGCTGGCCGGTTTCTTCGCCCCGGCCAGTTTCATGTCGCATTTCATCGTCTTCGTACTGTCGGTCTATGTCGGCTTTCAGGTGATCTGGAGCGTCTCGCATTCGTTGCATACGCCCCTGATGGCGGTGACCAACGCGATTTCGTCGATCATCATCCTGGGCGCGCTGATGCAGATTGGCTCGGGGTCGTGGCTGGTGATGATCCTTGCGGCGCTGTCGGTCTTCATGGCCGGAATCAACATCTTCGGTGGCTTCATGGTCACCCGGCGCATGCTCGCCATGTTCCAGAAGTCGTAAGGGAGAGGTCGCCATGGAATACGGTTTCACCACGGCCGCCTATGTCGTTGCGGCGGTTCTGTTTATCCAGTCTCTGGGTGGGCTTTCTGGCCAAGAAAGCGCCAAGCGCGCGGTCTGGTATGGCATTGTCGGCATGGCGCTGGCGGTTGCTGCCACGCTTTACGGCCCTGGCGCGGGCAATTGGGTGCTGTCGCTGGTGATGATCTCGCTCGGCGGTGCTATAGGCTGGGTCGTCGCGCAGCGCGTGCAGATGACCGAGATGCCGCAACTGGTCGCGGCGATGCACTCGCTGGTCGGTCTGGCCGCGGTGTTCATCGGGTTCAACGCGCAGTTCGAGATGGTCAATGTCGCAGGCGTGCTGGCCGAAGCACCGGGCACGCTGCGCGGCGTGGGCCTTCAAGCCTGGTTGCATGAACAGGGCCTTGGCGCCTTTGCGATGAAGGTGGTCGAGAAGTCCGCCGCCGAACTGTCAGTGTTGAAAATCGAGGTGTTCCTCGGCGTCTTCATCGGTGCTGTCACTTTTACCGGCTCGGTTGTCGCCTATGGCAAACTGGCGGGCAAGCTGACCTCGACGGCGACCAAGCTTCCGGGCGGCCACATGCTGAACGCCGGTGCTGCGCTGCTGTCGGTGCTGCTTCTGGTGCTGTACTTCCAAGGCTACGGCACCTGGACGCTGCTGTTGATGACTCTGCTGGCCTTCTTCATCGGCTATCACCTCATCATGGGCATCGGCGGCGCCGACATGCCGGTGGTGGTTTCCATGCTCAACAGCTATTCGGGCTGGGCAGCGGCGGCGATCGGCTTTTCGCTGTCGAACGACCTCCTGATCGTTGTCGGCGCGCTGGTCGGCTCTTCAGGCGCGATCCTGTCCTACATCATGTGCAAGGCGATGAACCGCTCGTTCATCTCGG